>CALDDQ010000025.1 GCA_937936785.1 uncultured Endomicrobiia bacterium | reverse complement strand
TTCAACACAACTTTAACTGGTTTTGCTTCTACTAAATCAAGCACAACATCCCAAACACGTGGTTTAAGAATTAGATTTAGCTTTAATAGTTTTAATAATTTTTCAGCAGCAACACTCTGCACTATCTTACTTAGTAACCAAGCCAATAAAATTGCACAAGGCCACGAAATGAAAACATAAACTGCTAATCTTGTTCTAATTTCCCATTTAGATATTTGTTCAACTGCTATAACAATACCATAGATCACAATACTGAAAATTACACTTGTAATCAACCTAACAAAATCTGAGCGACGTTGTGTTGGAATAAAGAAGTAGTAAGTAGATAGGAAAATAAAACCTGGGATGATATAGAATACGAGACTAACCAAGTCTATTTTTTCCATTTTGTTACTTATCTAACTTTATTTTTGTGTTACTGTCTTACTCGGTTTTTGTGTCAGAGGGGTTTGTTCTTTTTGCGGATTAGACAAACCGCCAGACCCTATTCGAATTTTATCACCAGGCTTTAATGGTGGTAGTGTTTCTTTTTTAGGCGGTGGATTATATCCAACCCCACCTTTTTTTATTATTGGCATATACACCCCCGTTTAACGAAACAAACTTGTCTCTTATTTAAAGTTTCTTTATTGTTGTCTTTTGTTTACAAAGTAATTATACAATATTAAACTTTTTTGTCAAAGGGGGCCGACAAAAAAATTTCAGTGACTTTGCTCTTGTGTTTTTAAACTCAAAAAACAGCTGCTACAGAATCGATGTCTCTTGATATTTATTGGCGATAAAATGAGTTTTCAGGAAAAATTAGAGATTTACGCTTTCCGACATTCAGGTTTGATAATAATGCTTATGGGAAATTTATTCTCTCTATTGCTTTTGGTCAGTCAAAGTATTATATTGATAATCTCTCGGAAAATGTTAAAAGAGGATTGAGAGAAAAACTTCGTAGAGGCGAGTGGTCTGGTTGGGCACCTGTTGGATATTTGAATGATTACAAAACTCATACAATAGTTATTGACCCTGACAAATATCTATTGGTAAGAAAAATGTTTGAACTTTATGCGACTGGAAATTATACTGTTGCTGAAATAACAAAAGAGGCAAACAGAATTGGACTAACTGGACAGAGAAATTTGAATATGAACAAGAATACAATACACAGAATGTTAAGAAATCCATTTTATTGCGGACTGTTTTACTATAATGGCGAACTTCATGAAGGGACACATCAACCAATAATCAGTAAGGAGATATTCGATAAAGTGCAGCAAATATTAAAAACTCGTGGTAAAGGAAATTATAATTGTGGTAAAACCGGATTTGTTTTTCGAGGATTCATTCGCTGTGCTGAATGTGGTTGCTTAATAACTGCTGAAGAACAAAAGGGTTATCACTACTATCATTGCACTAAAAAGAAAACTCCATGTTCACAACCAACAAGAGGATATTTACGAGAAGAAAACTTAGCAGACCAGATAAAACTTGAATTACTAAAAATCTGGCTAAACGATGCAACTACAAAAGTAATGCTTGATAAGTTAGAGAAAGAAAAGACGAGAAATGATGACGTTGGTATTTCTATGAAATTGGATGGCGAACTGAAAACTGCTGTCGAAAGACTTAATCGACTACTTGACTTGTGTTTCTCAGGTCTAATTGACCAGAAAGAGTATCAAACAAAGAAAGAAGAGTTATTAAAGAGGAAATATGAAATTAAGTCAAAAATGGAAAAATTTGATACAGGGAGGATGGGATGGTTAGAACCGATGAAGGATTTTATACTGGTATGCAATTCCGTCGGAAAAGCAATAAAGGAAAATGATGTGTTCAAACTTAAAGAAATTTGTCAAAAAGCAGGTTCGAACTTCAAATTGAGCAATAAAAAATTATTTTTTTCTTTCTATTTATCAAATAACAGAATCCTTCCCAACTGGCGGGGTGGACGGGATTTGAACCCGCGACCTCTGGCTTGACAGGCCAGCGTTCTAAGCCAGGCTGAACTACCACCCCAACAAGTTTCTTACACTAACTACAAAAATCTTTTTTTAAAATCAATTATATTACAAAATTTACTTTAAGATAAATGTATAATAAAAATGGACAGTGCAGGATTTGAACCTGCGACCTTCCGGGTGTAAACCGGGTGCTCTCCCGCTGAGCTAACTGTCCAAAATAAATTATAATCTAAACAAAACTGCTGATATATATTTATACTATAAAATATCTTTCTATCATTTCAACCTTGAAAAAATATTTATTTATTAATCTTAATAGCACTCACAGGACAAACCTTCTCACAACCTTTCCGTTTGTCACAAATTTTGTCATTGATAACTTTACACTTTTGTGTTTTTTCGTCAATATAAAGTATCTTCATTGGACACAAAATTACACATGCTCCACACCCTATACATAAATCTTCATTTATATCAACAATTTTTTTCATAATATTTTTTTATGGGTGGCTGAGGGGACTCGAACCCCCAACATCCTGGGCCACAGCCAAGCGCTCTAACCAGTTGAGCTACAGCCACCATAATAAAAACACCTTCTCACAAAACAATCTCTGGGCCTGGTGAGAATCGAACTCACAACCCTCTGCTTAGAAGGCAGATGCTCTGTCCAATTGAGCTACAGGCCCAAATACTAAATTTTTTATAATAACAAATAAAATCTTTTTTGTCAATAAAACTAAGTATAAAAAATATTTATCTTTTATGTTGTTTTTAAAAATTAAATTTATTATTAACCTGCCAGATTCACTTAATTTTTTTATGAAAAACAAAATTTTTATATATAATTTATTGTTCTTTATTTGTTTCAACAAAACTTTCTGCTGAAATATATTTTTTGGACGACTCTACCAACAAACTTTTTCTAACAAATCATCAGTATAGTTTTAATGAAAGAATAAAAGATCTATTTGATTTTTCTTCAAAAAGAGATTATGCTCAACGGTCGGGAAAAATTAGTGGACAGTTAAATCATGAAACAGTGTTACAAAGTATTGATGGGGATAAGGATAAAACATTTTTAGAAGAAGGTATTAAAAATCTTACCGAACTAAATTTAAAGTTATAAGAAAAAATGTGGTCTAATTATCATTTTGAAACAAATATATTTTTAAGTAAAACAGACAAAATACAGATTGAAAAAGAAAATAATATAAAATTTTTACAAAGAAACTTCAAATTATTTAATTCAAAAAATCTGTTTGAATATGGTGATTTTTATTCTGATTTTAGCCAGTTTGTTTTAGGAACAAATTTAGATGGTTTTAATTTTGAACTAATACCAAAACCAAAACAAAAGTATAAAATAATTTTTGCTAAAAAAAGTAAAGATGAAGTTTCCCCAGAAACGTTAGTAAGATATGTTTTAGGAGCAAAAACTGATTTTAATTTTTTCAAGAATTCAAGATTATTTAATGATTCTAGGTTAGGAATACAATATTGTAATTTTATGATGATATAAATACAATAGACAACACTGCATTAGAAAAAAATTTACAAAACAAAATTTAACAATTTGTTATTATTAGAAAATTTAAAATTTGCAAAAGAAGAAAATTGTATTTCTAAATATAAACTTGGCGAACTCGTATTATGGAAAAGTAACGTTGATAAATTAGACAAGATAGTCAGTAATACAGATTATAACATAGAAGATTTAAAATTTGAACAAGCAATGGTAGAAATAACAAACACAATACCTTCAATTTTAGGTTCTGATGCGGCAACACAAGTACGATATTCCGTTTCAAAAGATTTTGAAGGATATGAAGAATATTTTAACAATAATTCTATAGGAAAAAAATTTTTAACTACAGCAGAAAAATTAAAAAAGTTGTTAGACAAAAGAGAATAATATTTAAAAACAACAAAAAAAGGACCAATGTTTCCCGAAACACCTAATTGGTCTGAAACATGGAAACAACACACTGGACCAGAAACTACACTAAAACCTCCAATAAAATCAGATATACCTACCACTGAACCTGAATTTCAATTTTCTGTAGGTCCAATTAAAACATCCACAATTAAAAATATAAAAGTTCAAAACTCTAAAATTAACAATATAATACCTAAAAATAATGTTAACGAGTTTATAATAACAAATTCAGAGTTAATCAATGACCAAATTGTTTTTACTGGCAAACTTTCTGTATTTAATGATTAAATAGAACAAATTTTTATCTCTGAAGATGGATTTACATGGAACGAAATTGCAAAAAGTCAAAATTTAGAATATAAATTTTATCCGGTGGAAGAAAAAATTTATTCCTCTGAAATAAAAATTAAAACCAATAATGAAGAATTTAGAACAAAATTTTTCCCAAACCTGGACACTATCATTTATAAAAATGTTGATTATAGACAATTAGTTAAAGATGCTATACAAAAAATAGTAGAAGCATACGAAACTCAAAATATTATATTGTTTGACAGTTATGTGTCATCCAACTTTTTAGGCAACAAGAATTTTCTAATAGAAGGTGTTAGAAACGATTTTAACTTTTTTTATAATATAAAATTGGACATTTTCGTTGAACGAGTAGAAAAAAATGCTGATAAATATGTTATTATATCAATAAAATGGAACAAAACACAGATGGTATATAAAACAGGTCTACAACAACGAACTTCCGGAAAAACTACAATGATTTTTGAATTTGATAATGGTATTTTAAAATTGAAAAATCTCAAAGGCAACTTAATTTTTGCAACATTATCTCCTGAAATTGCTCAAACAAGTGGATTATCACAAACTGTTGTAGAAAAAATTCATATTGCTAATGAAAAACAAAATCCTGTTCAACCAGGATCCAGAGAAACTAATGAAAGTGGTGGTGTTAAAGATGACAACTATACTGCTAATGACAATGTTAAAGATGGAAATGATTCTACTAATAACGATCCAGGAGAAACTGGTAAAACAGAAATTTTGTTATCAGTAAAAAACGGTTCTGTAACATCAACACCACCTCCTCCACCATCAAATGTTCATAGTTATGATTTTTTAAGTGGTGAAGAACTTACAAAAGACAATGGAGATTTTAATTTCTTACTATCTATGGGAACTCCAATATTTGAAAGTGTATCTCCATCAGGAATACAAAAATTGTCTGGGATAAATTTTGATAATTTAACCACAGCACCAGAATCAGGTTATCTCTCTTCCGTGCCAGTATCAGTTGGCGATATAATTGTTTTTAAAACCAAAGAAGAGTATTATGGTAAAGCAGAAATTATTTCAATTACAATAACTCCTTATGTTAATGATAATATAACTTTCAAATACGCATTACAATCAAATGGAACTACTAATCTAAAAACTAAATAAAATATATAATTTTTATCATAAAAGTGTTGTTGTGAGATTAAAAAAAATTTGAATTACTAATAATGTTTCCACACTTGATAAAGTGAAAATTTCGTAGAACAAAATTTTAAATATTTTCTTTCTACAAATCTTTATGATGTTTAATAATTTTTCCTTCTACAATAAAAATTACTTCTTCACAAATATTAGTTGCAAGATCGGCAATACGTTCCAAATTGCTAAAAATACGTCTTAAATGCAATGACCTTTCAATATTTATTTTATCAGTTTTCATTAATTCCATAATTTCAGTAAAATTTTCATCTCTAATTTTGTCAACTTCGGAATCTTTTAAACACACATTTTTTGCAGTAACAGCATCGTTATTAACAAATGCTTCCACACTGTCTTTTAACATTTTTGTCACAACATTGTTCATTCTTGTTAAATCAACAACTTTTTTATATGCAGTTGGTTGGTTTAAAACTATTGCACTTTGTGCAATGTTTACCGCATGATCTCCTATACGTTCTAAATCGTTATTCATTTTTAGTATCATTAAAATTGTTCTAAGGTCTCTCCCTTTTGGAGAAAATTGGGCTATCATATTAGTACAGAATTCATCAACTTCAATTTCAAAATTATTTGCTTTTGGCTCATCAATTTCTATAACTTTTTTAGCTAAATTATCTTCTTTTTTTATTATTGCATTTACACTTTCTTGAACCATACTCTCTACTAAACCGGCATATTCTATAATTTGCTTTTTTAACATATTTAACTTCTCTTCTAACATTTGTTTTTTCTCCTGTTTTTCCTCTCTAATTTTAAAAATTTTTTTTATCCAAATTTTCCTGTAATATAATCTTCTGTTCTTTTATCTTTTGGCACAGTAAAAATCTTTTCCGTAGGAGCAAATTCTATCAGTTCACCTAAATACAAAAATGCTGTGTATTCAGAAACACGTGCTGCTTGTTGTAAATTATGTGTTACAATAATTATAGTATGATTTTTCTTTAACTCTAATATCAAATCTTCTATTTTTGCAGTAGATATAGGATCTAATGCTGAACAAGGTTCGTCAAAAAGTATAACTTCTGGCCTTAATGCTAATGTTCTTGCTATACACAATCTTTGTTGTTGTCCACCTGAAAGATGTGTGCCATAACTATAAAGTTTATTTTTTACTTCTTCATATAATCCCGATTCTTTAATCGCGTTTATTACTGTTTCTTCTATGACTTTTTTATCTTTAATACCGTTAAGTTTAAGTCCTACTGCTACATTGTCAAATATTGTCATTGTAGGGAACGGATTTGGTTGTTGAAATACCATACCTACTTTTTTTCTTACTTCCATAGGGTCAACATCTATATCATAAATATTTTTACCATCAAGCAAAACCTGTCCTTCTACTTTTGCATTCGGCACAATCTCATGAAGACGATTTATACATCTTATCAATGTAGACTTACCACATCCTGACGGCCCTATTATTGCAGTAACCTTATTTTTATATATTGGTATTGAAACATTTTTAAGCACTTGATGTTCGCTATACCAAGCAGAAAGATTTTTTATCTCAAGTTTTGTTTCAAGCATAAAAATATCCTATTTATTAAAAATTTCTATCTATATTTCAACAAAATTTTTCTACTTATAAAAATAATCATATAAACAATCAAAATCAAAACCAAAGCTCCAGCCCAGGCTTGTTTATGCCAGTCATCATATGGAGATATTGCATAAGCAAAAATTTGTAGTGGCAGTGCTGCAATCGGTCCAAACAAACTTCTATGCCAAAACCTATTCCCAAAAGCAGTAAAAAGCAGTGGCGCTGTCTCACCAAAAATACGTGCTACTGCTATAAGTATTCCTGTTAAAATCCCTGGTTTTGCTGTGTTGAGTATAATAAAAAACATTGTTTTCCAATAATTTATCCCTAACGCTAAAGAAGCCTCTTTTATACTTCTTGGAACCATTTTTATCATTTCTTCAGCTGTTCTTGTTATTGTAGGAAGCATTATTATACCCAAAGCAAAAGAACCTGCTATTGCTGAAAATTTTTTCATCGGTAAAACTATTAAACTATAAGCAAAAATACCAATAACTATTGACGGTACTCCTGAAAGAACATCTAACAAAAATCTTAATACAGAAGAAAAATTAGAAGGTTTTGCAGAACTTGAACTTTCAGCAAGATAAACACCGCTAAGTACTCCTATCGGTACTGACCATAAAGTTGATAACAAAACTAAAACAAAACTTCCTACTATAGCATTAACCATACCACCACCAACCTCACCAACAGGTTTAGGTAATCTAATAAAAAAATCTAAACTTAATGACGATATACCTTTCAAAACTATATAGCCCAAAATAATCAACAAAACAAAACAAACTAACACTCCTGAAGTATAAATTAGAAACTGCATAATCTTATCTATTATTTTTCTTTTCATACTTTATATTTCTTAGTTGTAGAATAAATTAAAACTTTTGCAAAAATATTCAAAATTACAGTAACAAAGAAAAGTGTTAGCCCTATTTTAAACAAAGCTGAAACATATAAATCAGTTGTAGCTTCAGCAAACTCGTTTGCTATAACAGAAGCCAATGTTGCTGAAGGATGAAAAAGTGAAAGTGATATTTCATGTACATTGCCTATGACCATAGTAACAGCCATTGTTTCACCTATTGCTCTACCTAAACCTAAAATTATCGCACCTATAACACCTTGTTTTGCAGTTTTTAAAACTGCTATTTTTATCATCTCCCATTTTGTTGCACCTAGAGCCAATCCTGCTTCTCTTAAATTTCTCGGTACAGATTCAAAAACATCTTTAGAGATAGAGGATATTGTAGGTGTTATCATTATACTTAGTATTATCCCTGCAGCAAGCATATCAAGTCCATATGGTTCTCCTTGGAAAAAAATCAAAAATCCAAAAATTTTTTGAAGAAAAGGTTCAATGTAATTTCTTAGAATTGGTGCTAAAACAAATATCCCCCATAAACCATAAATTACACTTGGTATACCTGCAAGAAGTGACATTATAATACTTAAAAACTCTTTTAACTTTTTACTTGCAAACTCTGACAAAAATAATGCTATACCTAAAGAAATAGGAACAGAAATAAGCAATGCTAAAAGTGAAGATATTACACTACCATATATGAAAGATAGTGCACCGTATTGTTCAACTACAGGATCCCACACCTTTGTTATAAAAAATCTTAGTCCAAATTTACTAAATGACAAACCAGATTCTTTTATCAACATTATGAAAAGAAGAACTATTAGTGCAAAACTTATAAAAGCAGCAACTTTTGTGACACTAAAGAACAATTTATCAGCAAAATTTTTATTTCCCATCTTTTTTCTAAAAAACTATCAGTATTGATTTAGAAATATATTATTGAATTTCTTTTTCTTATTCAATAGAACAATTAAAATTTTTAATATTCTATTTGATTTATAGCATCTAAAACCATTTTTCTTAAATTTTCAGATAACGGAGCATAAATTAAATCAGCACAGTATTTTTGTCCATCTGTAACAGCCCATTTTAAAAATTGTATCAATTTTTCTGCTACTACTTTATCTTTTTGTTTTTTATAAACTAAAATCCAAGTAAATCCACTTATAGGATAAGCATTTTCTCCCTCAGGGTCTACTAAAGAAACCTTGAAATCTTTAGGCATATTTTTTGCCTTGCTTTCTATAGCAGCAGTTATTGACTCAACTGAAGGATTTATATATTTTCCACTTTTATTTTTAACTTTTGCATAAAACAACTTATTTTGTATAGCATAAGATATTTCAACATATCCAATAGAATATGGAGTATTTTTTATAATCCCAGCAACACCTTCGTTACCTTTACCACCTAAACCTACTGGCCAGTTTACAGATGTTCCCTTACCTACTTTTGTTTTCCATTCTTTTGAAATTTCGCATAAATAATCAGTAAATATATAAGTCGTTCCTGAACCATCTGACCTTCGTGCTACTACTATTTTTTTATCTGGTAGGTCAATACCCGGATTTTCTTTTTTAATTTTTACATCGTTCCATTTAGTAATCTTTCCTAAGTATATACCTGAAATTATCTCAGCTGTAAGATTAAGTTGTTGATTAACATTTGGAATGTTGTATGCTAAAACTACAGCACCTGCTGTCATTGGGATGTGTAATATTTCTTCACCTGCAAGTTTTTCTTGTTCTTGTGTCATTATACCATCAGTTGCACCAAAGTCTACTGTTTTTGCAATAATTTGTCTTATACCACCACCTGAACCTATTGATTGATAATTAAAGTTTACTGTTTTATCTATCTTTGCATATTCGTAAAACCATTTTGAATACAAAGGATAAGGAAAAGTAGCACCAGCACCGTTTATCAACACAACTTTCTGTGAAAAAATTTGTTGAGTAAATATACTACTTAGTATTGTTGCTACTATATATTTTTTTATTTTTTTCATAGTTTTGCTCCTCCTTTTTAAACTTAGTTTATTCCTTTAATACGATACTTGGACCATAAAATTCAATCTGTTGTTGGCTAAATCTGAAGGTTTTTCTTTTGGCATTCTGTAGTCTAAGAGTAATCTTACATTTTTATGTGGATAGTAATTTAAACCAATAGTATAAACTTCAAGTTCGTCGTTTGATGTATTTTTGTTTGGATCCCAACTTTCATACCTTAATGACGGAGATAAACCTTTTAATATTGTTTTTTCAAAAGGTTTTATTTCTAAAGTAGTAATAAGATTTTCTACATCTTTAACAAGAGTTTCATTTTTTCCCCACACATATTCAAAAGTTAAAAATACAGGAATTAAAAGTGTTTTTTCTAACTTAATGTATGCATTATAATGTTGCCCATTTTTAGGTGTAACTGTTGAAGTTATAATTTCTCCGTAGTATCTGTCATAGTAGGAATAAGAAACTTCAACTCCTTTAAGATCTGACAAAAATAAATCTCCACTAAGAACTACTTTAGCTAACAAATCTTTCTTATTGTTGGTTTCTCTTTGATAAGTTGTACCATTTAAAGCTGCCAACTCTAACGAAGCTAATTTTTTATACTTTAAAAAATAGAGTAAACCAAAGTCATAATCTGAATGTAAAACATTTTTATTCATATATTGTACAGCATCATTTGGAAATATTTTTTTTGATGAAGAATAAACATTTTCAAACCCAAACGGTTGGTTAAACTGTCCTAACCTAAAGTTTAAAAAATCATTAAAATTAAATTCCACATACGCACCCTTCAGTTCAACAGTTGGCACTCTTGAAACTCTTGATACTACTTGTGTTGTTCTATAAGGACTTGTAGATGACACCACAGTTGTATTACTTACCTCTAACGGATCAGCACATTTTGCAAATTCTGGTGTTAAAGTAAAACTTATCCAATCAGCTATTTGTTGTTTAAAACTTACCCTTGCTCTTCTTATATATATAGGATCTCTATAATGGCCTGGTTGAGAAGATACTGGTGAAGTTGTTTCATCTAAAGTATACATTAATTGAAAATATCCACCAGTTTTTAGTTTATACTTATCTTTATTTTTTTGTTCCTCTTCTTTCTTTTTTTCTTCATCAAGTTGTTTTTTAATCACATTACTTATTTCATTTCTTACTTCTTGTGCTTCATATGATTCAATTACTCCTTTTTCAATAAGTTTGTTTAACAACGGATCTGCAACATTTTGAGCAATTATTCTGCCTGAACATATTAAACATATCATCATATATATTATTGTTTTTACATTTTTGTATTTCATTTTTTTGTCCTCCTTTTTAATAATTTTTGTTAACTTTCTTATTTTAATTTCTCTGCTATTAAAAAACTTCTTGTTTTAATTTCCTACTATCAAGTAGGAATTAAGGAAGGTGTTTATATACACACCTACCTGCCACCTATT
>CALDDQ010000024.1 GCA_937936785.1 uncultured Endomicrobiia bacterium | reverse complement strand
TTTTCTAAAACTAAAACATCCATCTCACTTTTAGAAAAAGTATTAAAAGCATCTTGTGGAGTATTAACTATTGGTTCTCCCTTAAGATTAAAAGAAGTGTTTAATATCACTGGTACTCCTGTTTTTTCACCAAACTCTTCAATTAAACGATAATATCGTGGATTACTGTTATAAAACACAACTTGTAACCGTGCTGTGCCATCAATATGAGTAATTGCTGGAATTTGTGATTTTTTATCTTCTTTAACTTTTACTACATACAACATAAATCTTGCAGGATAGTGTTTATCTATATCTTTTATCTCAAAATATTCTTCTGCTTTTTCTGCTATCACCGAAGGTGCAAACGGTCTAAAAGGTTCTCTAAATTTTATCTTTGTATTAACTATATCTTTCATATTGCTATTTCTTGGATCAGCTAAAATTGACCTATTACCTAACGCCCTCGGTCCCCATTCAAACCTTCCTTGATACCAACCTACTACTTTTTGTGAGATTAAATAATCTGTAACTACATCAAAAAGTTTTTCATCATCAGAAATAAATTCATACTTAATCTTTTCTCTATCTAAAAAATTTTTTATCTCTTCATTAGAATAATTTTTTCCCCAATACGAATTTTCCATAACAAACTTTCTTTCATTTCCTAAAATTGTGTTATAAATATAACATGCAGCACCAAGTGCACCTCCACTATCACCTGCTGCTGGTTGAACAAAAATTTCTTTTATTTGCGTGTTAGACAAAATTTTATAATTTGCTAAACTATTTAACCCAACTCCACCAGATATACATAATTTATCATAACCAGTAACTTTATATGCTTCATTTGCTAAATTAATAACTACTTCTTCTGTAACCTTTTGTATACTTGCAGATATATCTGCATAATATTGATTTTCTTCTGCTAACTGTTCATAATTGTTCGGTTTTTCTCCAAAATATGATGGATATTCTGTTTCAAAAGTAAAAAATTTTGTTTCTGGCCTTCTTGGTTTTCCAAAAAGTGTTTCAAAATGTTTGCTAAAAGTTTTTTTTAATGAATAATGATATGAAAAATATTTTAAGTTCAATTTATAACTTCCATCTTCATAAATATCTATCAACTTTTTTATTTTATCAACATATTTAGGTTTACCATATGCAGACATTCCCATAAGTTTATATTCCCCTTCATTTACTTCAAAACCACAAAATGCAGTAAATGCAGAATATAATAATCCTAAAGAATTTGGAAAATCTATCTCTTTTAACATTTCAATTTTATTCCTTTTACCAACAGAAATTGTTGTAGTTGCCCATTCTCCAACTCCATCAACGGTTAAAATTGCAGATTCTTCAAATGGTGAAACTAAAAAACTGCTTGCTGCATGTGATAGATGATGTTCTACAAAAAATATGTTATCCATTGGTACTTCTGGTAAATTATTGTTAATATAACTTTTTATCCACAACTTGTCTGTTAACCATGATAACATTGATTCACGAAATATTGATAATGTTTTAGGATAATAACTTAATATATTTAAAAATATTCTCTCAAATTTTAAAAACGGTTTTTCATAAAAAACAACATAATCAATATCTTTAATATCTAATTTTGCATATTCTAACAAAAATTTTATACTATTTATCGGAAACCTATTATCATGCTTTTTTCTTGAAAACCTTTCTTCTTCAACTGCAGCAACTAACACTCCATCTTTTACTAAAACAGCTGCTGAATCATGATAAAAACATGAAATTCCTATTATGTTCACTGTAACCTCGCATCTTCAATAGTTTTTGTATAAGAAACAATTTTTTTCCAATTTGTATTTTTAGTATTTTTTTTAACAAAAATTTGTTTCAACTTAAAAATTAAAACAAATAGAAATAAAAAAATATAATAAACAACTGTTAAAATTATTTTTGAATTAAATAATCCTATATTATAAGCAATTTTTTTCCATTTATTCCAAAAAAGTTTAAGTTTTTTCATAATACTTTTAAAAAATAACCTCAAAACAAAGTATAAACAAATGGTCCTAAAAAAATATTTTTAATCTTCATTTCTTCTGGTTTTTAAAAATAATAATCTTAGGATTAGGAATTAACCAATCTACTGGGACATAATCTGCACTAAAGTTAAAAAATAAAAATTTCGGTTCCTTTTTAAACTCTGCAACAATATCAAATTTTTTATTAAAAAATATTTCTTTCGCAATATTTTCCTGGTCCAAGTAATATTTCTTAAGTTTTTGATGTAACACATTTCTATATTCATATTCAGTCAAAACCAAATAATCCGTATCAAATAAAACTTTTTCCAACCCTTTTAATCCACCAAAAGCTTCAGAATCAACAAAATCACGACCATATAAAATTTTATACGGAGGATTATATTGTCTTAAAATTGCCGGTGTCCAAAAATAACTTCTTGCAATAGCAACTTTTGCACCTTTAGGAATATTTTTTTCTATCCACTCAGAACATTCCTCACGAACATTTTTTTCAAAATAAAGTTTCCAAGTTGCAATTGAATAAACAAAACTGTAACTAAGCAATATAATTACCATAGAAATAAATATTATTTTTTTTACAATTTCGTTTTTAATAAATTCCGATATCAAATAAACGCTCCTAACTGCATAAATTATTAAAAATGGTATAAATGGTATTGTATACCACACTGCCTGATTTTTTGTTGAAGAAATTACATATAAAATCACAAAACCACATATTAAAAAAAATAAATCATCCTTATTTTTAACTTTTTGTATAATAAACTTAAAACTCATTAACAAAAATCCTAACATACTAAAAAAAACTATAACTTGTCCACAACCAAAAATAAGATATCCTTTTAAATAACTTAAAACTCCTTCTCCAAAAATAATTTTTTGTGCTGGTTCCATCATACCCTTAGATAATGAAAAATTTATTTTAAAATAATTCCAAAAACTTTCTGATGTTGTATTAAAATCTATCAGTATATATGGAGAACTTATGACTAAACCTAAAACACAAATTATAGGTATGACATACAACTTATAATCTAATATTTTTTTTTCTATTTTCTCATCAAATAAAAAATGTGCAACAACTGGCACTATACCAAACACTGCTCCGCTTAATTTTGTCCCCGTTGCAAAACCTACTGATAAACAACTTAAAAAATAATAAATCATTTTCTTTGTCTCAAAAATCTTTGTCCCAAAATAAATTGTTACACATCCGAAAAATAACATCATAACATCTGGCCTGACATATATTGAATTTACAAAATGTACTGGCAAAATTGATAACAACAATGTGCTTATTAAAGAAAAATTTAAACCATAATTTTTTTTTAATATAATAAAAAATATCAATATTGTCCCTGTAGCAAATAAAATCATCATAAATCTACCTACAATATAAAGTTTATCTGCTTGCGAAAGATTTTTTATATAAAAATCTCTATTCCCTAACCTTATATATCCTAAAACTTTTGCAACGGTTAAACTCGCAGCTAATGGATAAAGATGAAACCCTCCCCACAAAAAAACTCTCCTCGGATGAAAATCTAATTTTTTTGGATTCCATTTTTCTATTACCTGATATGACAATGGTTCATCAGGATTATATGTTGT
>CALDDQ010000023.1 GCA_937936785.1 uncultured Endomicrobiia bacterium | reverse complement strand
AAATAATTTTTAAGTTTTATAAACTGAGGTCTTGCCCCAACTATACTTGCTAATTTCATTTAAAAAACTCCTTTATTGCTTCAATAACCTTGCAAACCTCTTCTTCTTTCATAAGAGGCTCTATTGGTATACTAAGAACCTCTCTTGATGCCTTTTCAGATTCTTTTAATTCTTCAAATATTTTACTCCTTCCCTCAAATACCTTCATTTTTTGTAGTGGCAAAGGATAGTATACCATGCTATCTATACCTTTTTCACTTAAATGTTTTTTTAAAGCATCTCTTCTTCCATCAAGTATTCTTATAGTATACTGGTGATATACATGTCCATCCACAATAGAAGGCAAAACTATTTCTTCTATATTCTTTAAACTTTCATTGTAAATTTGAACTATTTTTCTCCTTTTTTCATTAAACTCATCTATATATTTAAGTTTTACAAGTAAAATTGCTGCTTGAATTGTGTCAAGTCTTGCTTTATATCCTAAGTAATCCACATTGTATTTGTCTCTACCTCCGTGAACTCTAAGCATTCTAACAAGTTCTGATATTTCATCATCGTTGGTAATAACAGCACCTGCATCTCCAAAAGAACCAAGATTTTTAGAAGGAAAAAAACTTAAAGCTCCAATATCACCAATTGTTCCTACTTTTTTATTACTCCATTTTGATCCGAATGCCTGCGCAGTATCTTCAACAACAAAAACATTGAACTTCTTTGCTATTTCCATTATTTCATCCATGTTACATGGCAATCCATAAAGGTGTACAGGAACTATACCAACAACTTTGTCTCTATATTCTTCTATTGCTCTTATAATTTTTTTTGAATCAATATTATAAGTACTTGGATCAATATCTACAAAAAGTGGCATTGCTCCTGCTCTAATTATCGTATCTCCCGTGGCCGTAAACGTAAACGGAGTAGTGATAACTAAATCATCTGTGTTCCAAAATTCATCTCCTTTCTTTTTAATAGCAAGTGCTCTAATGGCTAAAAGTAAAGCATCAGTACCTGAGGAGACACCTATGCAATTTCTTACTTCAAAATATTTTGAAAGTTTTCTTTCAAACTCAACAACTTCTGGTCCAAGTATCCATTTCTGATGTTCAAGACATTTTTTTATAGCGTTATCTATATCATCTTTCATATAAAGATATTCCGCATATAGATCAAGCATCGGTATTCCTTTCATCTAAACCTCCTTTAATACAACGAGTTTATTGTCTTTTATTTCATATTCATTACCACAATATTCACAAATAGATTTGTTAGTAATGAACCTAAGAGTAGTTCCACACTTACATGTCCATCCTATTTGTTTTGCTGGCACACCTGCTACTATAGCATAAGGTGGTACATCTTTTTTTACTACTGCACCAGCTGCAACAAAAGAATACTCACCAATAGTAACTCCACAAACTATTGTAGCATTAGCTCCTATTGTAGATCCTTTTTTAACAATTGTTTCTCTGAATTCATGTTTTCTCTCTATAAATGCTCGCGGATTATAAACATTTGTAAATACGCAAGAAGGACCACAGAAAACATCATCTTCAATATTTACTCCTTTATATACCGAAACATTATTTTGAATTTTACATCTATTTCCTATTTTTACTTCCGGGCCTATAACCACATTCTGACCTATTATGCAATTTTTACCAATTTTAGAGTTTTTAAGCACGTGGGAAAAATGCCATATTTTTGTTCCTTCTCCAATCTCAACATTTTCATCAATATATGCTGTTTCATGAACAAAATAAGATGTAAAATTAGAAGAAAAAGAACTTATACCATGACCACTTATAGATTTTTCTGCTTGTTCTAGTACTTTTAAAACTTCCAGTCCTTCTTTGCCATCAGTCTTTGAGGTAGTTCTTGTTTCTATGCAGCTAAGAAAATGTTCAATCTCTAACTTTAGTGGTTCACATTTTGCAACTTGTACGATTTTGTAATCTGCTTTCTGCGCTATAGGAATTTTCCCATCTTTCCACTCAATCTTATGTGGATAGACAAATAATTTTTCTTCAGTTAAATCATCAAAAACAGCCATAGCTTTTGAACCCACAACTATCAGTTTCTGTTCTTTATATGGATGAATCCAACTTACAAAAATATGAGATTTTATACCATTGCTAAATTTAAGATTTGTAATACTAATATCATGAACATTTTTACTTATATAATCACCTCCAATAGCAGAAATATTTATTGGCTTTTCACCAAGAAGCATAATAATTACAGAAATATCATGAGGTGCAAAACTCCATAAAATATTTTCTTCAGTTCTAAGTTTCCCAATATTTAGACGATTAGAGTAAATGTAATAAATCTTACCAAGCTCACCTAAAGTAATCAATTCTTTTAATTTTATAATAGCAGGATGATATTGAAGGATATGTCCTACCATAAGAATTCTATTCTCTCTTTCAGCTATCTCAACAAGTTCTTCACCTTCATCAACTTTTAATGCTAATGGTTTCTCAACAAATACATCTTTTCCAGCTAATAGAGCTTTTTTAACTAATTCATAATGTGTCGCTGCAGGTGTTGATATAACTACTCCTTTTATATCCGAATCATCTAAAATATCCTCAAAAGAAGTTGTAAATCTGATATTGGGAAATTGTTTCTTTCTTTCGTTTAAAATATCTAAAGAAGAGTCGCTAGCAACTTTAATAACACCAAGTTCATAAAGTACACGTAGTATGTTTTTTCCCCAATATCCTAATCCTGCTTGACCAATAAATTTCTTTTCTATAACCATTTTAGTATTCCTAACCTATTAAAAGATTTTTTTATTACGATTATTAAAATTACCATTTCTGTCAAAAACTAAATTGTATGCTAAACTAATATAATATATTATCTTTATACCACTCAATTGTCTTTTTCAAACCTTCTTCAAATGTAGTATTAGCCTTAAAACCAAATTCTTTTTCTGCTTTTGTTGTGTCAAGACATCTTCTCGGTTGACCATCTGGTTTTGATGTATCCCAAACAATCCTTCCTTTAAATCCAGTAAGTTTTGCAATCAGTTCAACTAAATCTTTTATTGAAATCTCAAACCCAGCACCAAGATTTACCGGGTCAGAATTGTTATATTTTTCTGTTGCTAATATAATGCCCTCTGCAGCATCTTCAACATACAAAAATTCTCTTGTTGCTTTGCCTGTTCCCCAAACAACAATTTCGTCTCTTTTTTCTTTTATTGCATCAAAACATTTTTTTATAAGTGCCGGTATGACGTGTGAGGATTTAGGATCAAAATTGTCCCCGGGTCCGTATAAATTAACCGGCATAAGAAATATTGAATTAAATCCATATTGTTGCCTGTATGCTTGAGATTGAACTAAAAGCATCTTTTTTGCAAGTCCATATGGTGCATTTGTTTCTTCAGGATAGCCATTCCATAAATCTTCTTCTTTAAATGGCACAGGAGTAAATTTTGGATAACAGCATATGGTTCCCAATGCCACAAATTTTTCTATACCTACTTGCCTTCCTACTTCTATAAGTTGAACTCCCATCATTAAATTGTCATAGAAGAATTTCCCAGGGTTTTCTCTGTTTGCTCCAATACCACCTACAACTGCAGCTAAGTGTATTACAATATCAGGTTTACTATCCCTATACATTCTTTTTACATCTTCCATTTTAACAAGGTCGTAATCTTTTTTTCTTGGAACAAAAATGTTATTACATCCTTTTTCCCTTAGTTTTTTTACAAGATGCGAACCTAAAAAACCAGCACCGCCAGTAACTAAAACTTGTTTATTTTTAAAAAATTCCATAATTAATCCCTCTGCCACCATTTGTTAGAAAATTTTTCTTTTAAAATTTTATCTCCTTCACCTATTGGTTTCAAACCTATCATTCTCATATCTGCATCAACCATTATTTTAACCAAATCTTTAAAAGTTATTTTAGGCTGCCAGTCTAATATTTTTTGTGCTTTTGTAGTATCTGCTATCAAAATTTCCACTTCTGTAGGACGAAAATATTTAGGGTCAATTTTCACATATTTATTATAATCTAAACCTACATAATTAAAAGCTTTTTCTACAAATTCTTTAACAGAATGTGTCTCTCCTGTGCCTATAACAAAATTATCAGGTTTTTCTTGTTGTAAAATTTTCCACATTGCTTCAACATATTCTGGTGCAAATCCCCAATCACGTTTTGCTTCTAAATTACCTAAATGTAAATATTGTTGTTTTTTAGCTAAAATTGATGCTATTGCACGAGTGATTTTTCTCGTAACAAAAGTTTCACCTCTACGTGGACTTTCATGGTTAAATAGTATTCCATTACTCGCAAAAATATTATACCCTTCTCTATAATTGTTAACTAACCAATATGAATAAACCTTTGCACAAGCATAAGGACTTCGTGGTTGAAATAATGTATCTTCATTTTGAGGTGGTTTTGCTGAACCAAACATTTCACTACTTGATGCTTGGTAAAATTTTATTTTTAGACCACTTCTACGAATTGCTTCTAAAATTCTCACTGTTCCTAAAGCTGTAACGTTCCCTGTATATTCCGGAATATCAAAACTTACTCTCACATGACTCTGTGCTCCTAAATGATATATTTCATCAGGTTTTACATTGTATATTATGCTGGAAATCTGTTCAGAATCAGATAAATCACCATAGTGTAAAAATAGTTTTGCACCTGGATCATGGAAATCTACAAATATGTGATCTATTCTTTCTGTATTAAAAGTACTTGCTCTTCTAATAATCCCATGAACTTCATAGTCCTTACTTAACAATAACTCTGCTAAATACGAACCATCCTGTCCTGTGATACCTGTAATTAACGCTTTTTTCATTTTTTCTCCCATTAAAGTTTGTTTTTCTTTGTTGAAATTTTTTCAAACGGTTTTGGAGTATGGTTTATAAACTGGTTATATTAGTCCAGAAAATTCAAAAAATTTTTAACATCTATCTTACCATTTACAATAAAAGGATCCTATTTTACCACTTGAGATTTTTCTTAAAATCTTATCTTAATTTTTTTGATTTAGCAAGAGTTTTAATTTCTTTTTTTTCTTCTTTAGTTAGTTTTACCATATTTCTTTTTTAATTCTTTAAACTTATCTTTTAGTTCAAATAAACTAAAATATTCTTCCAGTAGTTGCCAGGCCAAACTGTCTTTATAAAAATTCATCAATTCTTCAATATCAACAAATTCACGAACAGTTCTTTCTTTATCATTTGCTATTGCTTGAATTTTTAGACCAACTAAATGTTCAGGTCTTAATACTTTTATCCTACCTTCTTAAAATTCATTTATAAAAATATCCTTGATTCAGAAAGAAAATCTAATAAATAAACAATATTGCTTTGATTCTCTTGTTTGAGTTTGTTTATAGAATCTTTTGTTTCAGTATAAAATATTACAACTTTTTCTTCTTTCTTTAATTTGTTAATTAGATGAACATCTCTTATGAAATAATACTTAAAATTCTTAACATCAGGAAATGTTTCAAAAGCAAATTCTGTCAAGTCAGTTAGTTCGTTATTACCTATGATTATAAATTTTTTTATACCTTGTTTTTGAAAGTTTAGTATAAGTTCTTGTATTTTTATTTTTATTTCTTTAAAAAGTTTTATTGTTTTTATGGTATAATTATAGGATTTTTTAACCTTCTCTTTAAACCCTTTTGAAGTAAGAATATAATTTATCTTCCTACCATTTAATTGTTTAACTTTTATAAAACCTTTCTTTATCAACCTTTTGATAATTAAATTTGTCAATCCTAAAGACAAACCTGTATTATGAGAAATTTCTCTTTGGTCTATAGAAAAATTTTGCGATATCTCTTTTATTATAGCAAACTCTTTTTCGTTCATAAAATTTAATTTGTTTATAATTTTTTGTTCAATTCTTGAACATTTTATAAAATACAAACTTCTATGTCAAGAGTAAAAAGAAAAAATTTATGTTATAAACTTTTACTTCAAAACATCACAAATTATTTTTCACAATTTCAACAATTTTTTCTGCTGATTTTCCATCGCCATACGGATTTTTTGCTTTTGCCATTTTTTGGTATAAATCTTTGTTAATTAAAAGTTCTTCTGCATTTTTAAAAATACTTTCTTTTTTTGTCCCAACAAGTTTTGCAGTGCTTGATTTTATCCCTTCAATTCTTTCTGTTACATTACGCATAACTAAAACTGGTTTACCTAAAGAAGGTGATTCTTCCTGAATACCACCGGAATCAGTTAAGACAAAATATGATTTGTTAAGTAACCAAACTAAATATGGGTAAGATAATGGTTCTATCAAATGGACATTTTTTTCCCATTTTAAAATTCCAAATACCGGTTTTCTTACATTAGGATTTAAATGTACAGGATAAACTATCTCCACTTCATCTTTAAACTTTTCTGCTAAATCTTTTATTGCTAAACATATTTGTTTAAACGGTTCACCAAAACTTTCTCGTCTATGACCTGTTACCAAAATAACTTTTTTACTAAAATCTATAAAATTAAAAAACTTGAAATATTTTTTTTCTTCTTTTTCTATTATATTTAATGTTAAAAATAATGCATCTATAACAGTGTTGCCTACACACCAAACATTTGTTTTAATTCCTTCTTTTTTTAAACTTTCCATAGAAAGTTTAGTCGGTGCAAAGTGATACTCAGCAATGTGAGAAATCAAAACACGATTTATTTCTTCAGGGAAAGGTGAATATTTGTTATAACTTCTAAGTCCTGCTTCTATATGTGCAACTTTAATTTTTTTATAAAATCCACATAAAGCACTAACAAACGCTGTTGTTGTATCTCCTTGAACAAATATTAAGTCAGGTTTATATTCATCTAAAACTTTTTCCAGATTTTTAACTATGAGTGATGTTATGCTAAACAAACTTTGATTTTGTGTCATTATGTTTAAATCATAATCAACTTTTATTTTAAAAAAACTCAAAACTTGCTCCAACATTTCTTTATGTTGTGATGTAATACAAACTTTGGTTTTAAAGTTGTTATGTTCAAACTTAAACTTCTTTATCAATGGGACAAGTTTAATTGCTTCTGGTCGTGTACCAAAAATAAACAAAATTTTTTTCATTTCAAAATTATAACTTTTTATCTTAAACTTTATAATATTTTTTATACCAATCTACAAAATTTTTTATTCCTACTTCAATTGAAGTTGCGGGTTTAAAACCAACATCTTTAATTAAATCATCAACATCTGCAAATGTTTTTGGCACATCACCGGGTTGTATTGGTAAAAACTTTTTATTTGCTTTTACACCTAAACACTTTTCTATAACCTCTATAAATTTTGTAAGTTTAACCGGATTGTTATTACCAATATTATAAATTTTATATGGAGCAAAACTTGTTGAACAATCAGGTTTGTCCCCACGCCATCTTTTGTTTGGTTTAGGAACTTTATTCATAACACGAACAATTCCTTCAACGATGTCGTCAATATAAGTAAAATCTCGTTCCATATTACCATAATTATAAACTTCAATAGTTTTTCCTTTTAATATTGATTCTGTAAACTTAAACAATGCCATATCAGGTCTTCCCCAAGGACCGTATACAGTAAAAAATCGTAATCCTGTAGTTGGTAATTTATAAAGTGTAGAATATGTGTGTGCCATAAGTTCGTTCGCCTTTTTTGTTGCTGCATAAAGTGATACCGGATGATCAACATTGTGGTGGACAGAAAATGGCATCTTTGTGTTTGCTCCATATACCGAACTTGATGATGCATATACTAAATGTTTCACTTTATTATTTCGGCATCCTTCTAAGATGTTTATAAAACCTACTAAATTACTATCAACATAAACATATGGATTTATTATTGAATACCTAACTCCAGCTTGAGCTGCAAGATGAATTACATAATCAAACTTTTCTTTTTTAAATAATGACAACACTTTTGTTTTTTCTTTTAAATCTATTTTGTAGAATTTAAAATTGTTATTTTTTTTTAAAATTTTTATTCTTGAATATTTCAATCTTGTATCGTAATAATTATTAACATTGTCCAAACCTATAACTCTGTTATTGTCCAGCAACAATCTTTTTGCAGTATGAAAACCTATAAACCCCGCTGCACCAGTTACTAAAATATTCATCTCCTTCTCCTTAAGATAAAACCGGTATTCTTACAGTTACAGTAGTGCCTTTATTTTTTTCACTATTAATTATAATTTTTCCACTATGAACTATTAAAATTTTTTGTACTAATGATAAACTTAATCCATTATGATTATTTTTTGTAGTAAAAAATGGCTGAAAAATTTTCTCTATATCCTGTTTAGATATTCCTTCGCCATTATCAATAAACCTTATACCTATCATATTAGTTTCTTTCTCAAAAAATAGTTGTACCTTTATATTCCCATCTTTTGACAAAGATTCTAATGCATTGTCAATAATTGATTTAAATACAAACTCAATTTTTTGTTCATCAACATTTGTCTGTGGAACTTTTTCAAATTCTGTAGTTATCTGAACTTTTTTATTGTAAAGAAGTTCTTTGTATGAATCAAAAACTTTATTTAATAAAACATCCATTTTAACCTTTTGTTTATTTAACACAATCGGTTTTGTCAAATTACCAAATTCATCTAAAAAAAATAATATTTTTTTAAAATTTTCTGCTAAAATAAAAAAGTTGTTTTTAAACTTTTCTAAAACTTCGCTCATATCATTGTATAGTCTAATTTTAGCAAAAAGTTTATCAAAAACAGTTTTCTTTGTAACACTTATTTTTTTTATTATTTCTTTTATTAGATTTTCAGAAGATTCAATTACTTTGTTGGAGATTGTTATTATGTCTTTAATTTTATTAACTAATCCAAAAAACAAATTTTCTATAAAATTTTCATATATATCATCTTTTTCTTTGACCTTAATTTGTGCACGTAAAACTTTATTTTCCACCTCTGAATTTAAAACTTCAATCTCAGATAATAAAACAGATTTTTCCTCTTCTAATTTTAAAATCTTTTTTTGATAATCTTTTTCTATTTCTTCTTTAAATTTGTTTGATTGTTCGGATAGTTGTTGGTTATATTTCTCCAGATCAAGTTTTAAATTTTTTATCTCTTCATTTTTTTCAAACAACAGATCTTCTTTTTCTTTTTTTTCTTTTGCAATATCTTGCTGTAATTTAACAACATTTTTTTCTAATTCAAAATTTTTATCTAACAATTCTATAATTTTTGATTTTGCAATATTATCTGGAGAATAAATTGTTTCTTTTAAAATCCTGTTTTCACTTTTAAGTTCAAAAATTTGATTAGATAAAATATCAGACAAATTTTTTTTGTCATAATACTCTTTTTGTAGTTCACTTATTTGATTAAACAAGTTTTCTACTTTGGCCTGTTTTTGTGCATATTTTACTTCTAATTCATTTATTTCTTTTAATAAAGAACTTTTAACATCTTCTAATTCACATTTTTTTTCATATAAGATTTTTTCATAATCATTTTTTTGTATATTTATCTGTGATTGTAATTTTGTTATTTCTTCCTCGAAACGTGATTTCAACATTAACAACTCCTGTTGTTTCCATTCTATCTGTGCCAAAAGTTCAGTTTCACGTTTTTTTAAAACATTTTCTAACTGACTTGTTTGTTCTTCTTTAGTTTTTATCTGTAATTTTAAAAATTCTATTTCTTGAAAAAGTTTATTTTTGTCCTGTTCATATTTGGTATTTAAATCTTTTATTTCTTCTTCTTTATTTTTTATTTTTTCTTTTAAGGTAGAAATTTCTATTGAATATTTATTTTCTAACTCAAAAATTTTTTGTTTTAAACTACTAATTTCATCCTCTCGTTTCTTAAGTTCTATCTTAAAATCAGTTCTCTGTTCAGAGATGTGCGCTTTTAAAGTGTTAATTTCTTCTTGTTTTATTCTTGTTCTTTCGTCAAGTAAAATTTTTTCCATGTTATATTTTCTTTCTAATGCATCTAATTGCATTTTTAATGTTTCAACTTTTTGTAGTTCTTGTTGTTCTGAATTATATTTTTGTGAAGTTTCTACTGGAAGATTTTCTTCTTTGCCAACTTCATTACCAAATTTGTTAATATTCCTATTAAAATTGTTGTCATCCATAGGTTCAAAAAAAATTCTACTACAATGTCCTCACTTAAAAAATTATATCATTTATTATTCTTATAAATTTTTGGCAATTTATTCATAATTGCAATAATTTTCATCTGTTCTTTGTGGTCTATTGCAGGATATCCGGAAACTACCTTTCCACTATCTATATCTGATATCACTCCTGCCTGTGCTGCAACAATACTGTTGTCTCCAATAATAACATGGTCTTTAATACCAGCCTGCCCTGCTAAAATTACATTATCACCAATTTTTGAAGAACCAGCAATACCTACCTGTGCTATTATCAAACAATTTTTTCCTATTTCTACATTGTGTGCAATATGCACCAAATTATCAATTTTTGTTCCTTCGGCAATAAAAGTTTTTCCCATTGTTGCACGGTCTATTGTCACATTAGCACCTATCTCAACATTAGAAGATACCTCCACAATACCAACTTGTTTAATTTTTTGATGTTTACCATCTTTATCTTTTAAATACCCAAACCCATCACTACCAATAACTGTCCCAGAATGAATAATAACATTATCAGAAATTTTTGTCCCATCTAAAATTTTTACCATAGGATAAATTTTACAATTATTACCTATGACAACATTTTTTCCAATATAACACAAAGCACCTATTGTTGTATTATTACCAATTTTAGAAAACTGTTTTATAATAGTGTAGTCGTCTATTGAAACATTTTCACCAAGATAAACTTTATCCGAGATTATTGCTGAAGAACTAATTTTAGGTTCTATAATTTCATCTTGATAAAACTCGTCTAACAAAATCTTTATTGTTTCTTTAATATTATTAACCAGAATAATTATTTTATTATTATCTAAAAAGTTTTCTTTAAAAAACTTTTTTTCAACACAAATTACCTTTGCTTTTGTTTTTTTGTATTCATCATAATTTTTTTGATTACTAAAAAAACTCAACTCTTTTTCTGAAGCATGTTTTAAAGTATTAATGCCAAAGATTTCAATACTATCTATCTGTGAAAAACCTGATAGCGGAGAAACCTTTATTTCTCCATTGACAAGTTGTAATAATTCTTTTAATATCATCTTAAAAATTTTTTTATTTTAACATTTTTAAAACTTTATCTGTTATGTCAATCTCCGAAACACCAAATAATATTGCTGTTTTGTCTATTACTAAATTAAGTTTTTCTTTATTAGCAACTTTTTCTATAATACTATATAACTGTGCAAAAATTTCTGCTTCTAACTTTTCTTTATATTTTAAGATCTCATATTCTATTTCTTGTTTTTTTATCTTTAGCATTTCTTTTTTTTCATCAATTGTCTTACTTACTTCATCAAAATTTTTTTGTTTTACTTCTATATCATTCTTAAGTTGTTTTATACTTTCTTCAATATTTTGTTTCGTTATTTCACTATCTTGTTCAACATCTTTTTGAATATAACTTTCTGTTGATTGAGATGTCAATTCTAAAGATTTTTGTTGAGAAATAACTATTTTATCTATTTGAACCTGTAACTGTTCAATTTCTGTATTTAAAGAAATTCTTTTTTTCATTAAATCATCTATCTCTTTTTCTATCTCAGCCAAAGTAGACATTTTTGCTTCTTTAAAACTTATAATATTTTCTTGAGCTTTTTGTGCTATGGAATAGTTTTCTAATATTCTGTCCATATCCACTATCCCAATACGAATTACTGAAACATCTGTTGAAGTTAATTCTATACTATAAACATACTGTATTAAAAATGTATTTAATATGGTAAGAATTAAAATTTTATTAAGAATCATATTTTTAAATTAAAACATCTGCCCTATAGTAAACCAAAACTGCATAGTATCTGTAGCCCTTGGTTCTAACGCCCAAGACCAATCTAACCTTATTGGAAAAACTGGTGTTGTAAACCTTATCCCAAAACCAACAGCCTGTTTAAGCTTGTTATCCCAAATGTTTTTATTCCAATCTTCAGAACTTCCAATATCAAACCTTACATTACTAAACTCTCTCCATGAACCACCTAAATCATAAAACAGCGCTCCTTGCAAAATTGTTCTCCTATTTTCTTGAACTATGGGAAATTTATATTCCGTATTAAACACAAACATAACTTTTCCACCGTCATTAGGCCCTAATTCACGATACCTATATCCGCGAACAGTTTCTGCTCCACCAACATAAAATTTTTCATATTTAATATTGTCCAAATCAAACCCGTCAATACCTTCTATATATCCCAACGTAGTATTAAACGATAACACAAACTTCCAGAACGTTGGAATAAACAAAGATGATCTAATTATTGGTTTATAAAACTTCACATCACCACCCAAAACACTAAACCCAGCCAACTGTAACGATACCGAATTACGCATCCCACGAGATGCATCAAAAATGTTATCCCTTGTATCTTGAATTATCTGTGAAGTAAAACTTGAAGTTAACCGTTTCCCTTCTGAAATAGAATCTGTAACCAAAGAACTAACATCATATATTCTTACATTTTCATATGAATATGAAAACACTAAACTAAAATATTCCGATATTCTCGGACCTAAACTTAATCCTAACCCCTGTCTTTGTTCTTTATAAGCACTATACACTGTTCCATATTCTCGTTGACGAACTGTATCATAGAGAGAAATATTTAAAGACATTGGTTTTTTTAACCACCACGGTTCAGTCCACGAAATTTCATAATTTTGTCTTCTTGCACCAAATTCCCACATCAAATTTAACCTTTGTGCACGACCAAAAAGGTTTAAATGTGAAAACTGCAAATTACCCACAAGTTGATCTACGGAAGAATACCCTGCACCAGCAGATAACATTCCTGGTCTACCTTCTAAAATACTAATTTCAATATCAACAGTATCTGCTAACCCACCTGGTTGTAAGTCAACCTTTACATCATCCAAAAATCCTAAGTTATATATTTTTTCCAAACTACGACGTAGTTTTCTATTACTAAAAACTTCTCCTTCTGATAACAATACTTCTCTGCGCACAACTTCTTCTTTTGTAGAAGTTAAACCTGAAATATAAATTTTGTCAACATATACTTTATTATTTTCTTCAATTAAAAATTTTATGTCAATTAAACCTTTTTCACTATTTTTTGTAATCTCAGGTTCAACTTTTAATCCTAAATATCCTTCATCAGCATAAATTTCGTATATTGATTGAATTGAAATGTTTAATATTTCCTGATTATAAACACTATTCTTTTTTATTGAAAGTAATTTATACAACTTTTTATCAGAATAAACTTTATTTCCATGAAAAGTTATATTATTTATCTTATACAACAATCCTTCGTAAATTGTTAATTTAATCTTTACCAACTGTTTATCATCATCATAGACAATCTGTGGTGTTGAAACTTTAACATCATAATACCCACGATTTTTATAAAAATCATTTATTTTCTCTAAATCTGTTTTAAGTTTATATTCTCTAAAAATTTTTTTCCTTTTAGTTTCCATTAAACTACGAATCTTTTTTTGAGAATATTTGACATTTCCTTCTATATCAACCTTGTCTACTACAACTTTCTTACCTTCTGTGATTAAAAATATTAAATGAACTTTATTTTGTTGATCTACAATTTTTTCAGTATTAACTAAAGTATCAACATAACCTTTTTCATCATATAACTCAAATATTTTAGTTCTGCTATCAAAAAGTTTCGTTTCATCAAAATATTCTTTTTCTTTTAAAACAATTTCTTCTCTAAGTTTTCCCGAAGAAATTTTTTTATTTCCACGAAATTCTATTTTTTTTATATACGGTTTTTCCTGAACTTTAAAAATAAGTTTTTTCGTATCTTCATCAAACAAAACTTCTACATTGTCAAAATATCCCGTAGATAACAATTTCTCTACATCATCACTAACATTCTTCTGATTAAACACATCGCCTTTTTTAGTTTTTATATTTGCTTTAGCATCACGAACTTTTACATTAATTAAACCACTAAACTCTACAGAATAAATTTTTTTTGCTTCAGCATACACAACTATATTTAATAATGCTATGATTGTTACTACAATAAATTTTTTATTTTTTTTCATAATGTGTAAATTATATTATATTGATAATTATTTTACAATATCTTACATTTTAAAAACTAAACAATTTTCTTAAAATAACTAATAGTTTTTGTAAGACCATCTTTTAATAAAACTTTTGGTTCCCAAGATAAAATTTTTTTTGCTGTTGTAATATCTGGCCGACGTTGTTGAGGATCATCTTGTGGAAGTGGTTTATAAATTATTTTACTTTTACTTTTAGTAATTTTTTTTATAAGTTGTGCAAATTCTAAAATAGACATTTCGCACGGATTGCCTAAATTTATTGGTTTATGATATTTTTTAAATAGTAATTTATATATGCCATCAACTAAATCTGATACATAACAAAAAGATCTTGTTTGTTTACCTTCGCCATATACAGTGATAGACAAATTTTTTAATGCTTGATAAATAAAGTTTGGGACAACTCTTCCATCATTTAATCTCATCCTTGGTCCATATGTATTAAAAATTCTTATAATTCTAATATCTACCTTATGATACCTGTGATATGCCATAACCATCGCTTCTGCAAAACGTTTTGCTTCATCATAAACACCTCGCGGACCTATACAGTTCACATTTCCCCAGTAATCTTCTCTCTGAGGATTGATTAACGGATCACCGTAAACTTCTGATGTAGATGCTAACATAAAAACAGCTTTTTTTTCTTTTGCAAGACCTAATGCTTTATGAGTTCCTAACGCTCCTACTTTTAATGTTTGTATCGGTAAATTTAAATAATCAACAGGGCTTGCAGGCGAGGCAAAATGTAAAACTACATCTACATTTCCGGGAATATGAATATAATTTGTAACATCGTGCTTTATAAACAAAAATTTTGAGTTGCCAAAAAGATGTTCTATATTTTTCATACTTCCTGTTAACAAATTGTCTACACAAATAACAAAATGTCCTTTTGAAATTAAAAAATCACATAAATGACTTCCTATAAACCCTGCTCCACCTGTAATTACTATTCTCATTTTTTTTATTCCTTAAATAATTTTATTAAACATTTAATTTCTATTCTCTCTATTCTCTACCAATACTTTTATACACAAATCCTAACTTTTTCATTTTTTCCGGACTAAACATATTCCTACCATCTAAAATTATTGCTTGAGACATTATTTGTTTAACTTTTTTAAAATTGATTTTTTTAAACTCATCCCACTCGGTCAAAAAAATTAAACAATCACTATTTTCAACAACCTGATAAACATTTTTACAGTATTCTAAATCAGGAAAAATAACTTTAAACTTTTCCATAGCTTTTGGATCATATACCTTCAACTTTGCTCCTTTTTCTTTCAAAATTTTTATTACATCTATTGCTGGCGATTCTCTAATATCATCTGTATCAGGTTTAAATGCTAACCCTAAAACACCTATTTTTTTATCTTTTAATATCCACAATGTTTCTTCAATTTTTTTAATAAACAACTTACGTTGTGTCTGGTTAACTTTTTCAACTTCTTTCAATAAACCAAAATCATATCCTATATTTTGAGATATCCATATAAACGCTTTCACATCTTTTGGGAAACAACTTCCACCATAACCTATCCCTGCATTTAAAAAACTTCTACCTATACGTTTATCCAGTCCCATACCTAACGCAACTTTTTCTATATCTGCTCCTGTCCGTTCACAAACATTTGCTACTGCGTTTATAAACGAAATTTTCATTGCTAAAAACGAGTTAGAAGCATGTTTTATCAACTCTGAACTTTTTGTGTCAACAACAATTTTTTCTGCTTTTATTGGTTCATAAAGTTCTAACATCAACTTTTTAGCCCGTTCTGTTTCTACACCAATAACAATTCTATCCGGAAACATAAAATCTTTCACAGCAGATCCTTCACGCAAAAATTCCGGATTAGACGCAACATCAAATTCTATATTATTTTTTTTATATCTATTAATGGTAGTTTTTATCCAATCTGCAGTTTGGACCGGGACTGTGGATTTTTCAACTACAAGTTTATACTCATCAATATTCAACGCTATAGTCCTTGCTACATTTTCAACATAGGACAAATCTGCTGAACCATCAGGATTTGATGGTGTACCAACAGCTACAAAAATTATCTCTGATTCTTTAATAGCATATTCTAAACTATTGCTAAATTCTAATCTCGGCCCAGTTTTTATAGAAGTTACTTTTTTCATCAAATCTTCAAGTCCAGGTTCATAAATTGGAATTTTACCTGATATTAAACTTTTTATTTTTGTTTCATCATTGTCAACACAAATTACTCTATGTCCAATATTAGCAAGACATATCCCTGAAGTTAAACCTACATAACCACATCCTATAACTGCAACTTTTTTATATATACCTTTTTTTGATTTTTTAAAACTATGGTTATTTTTAGTTAATTTTTTCATTTTACATCCTTATAATCTTTTATTTTAAATCGTAAAATATATAGTCTCTAATCGCATCTTTCCACGACCTAATTTTTGGTAAATCTTCCAATTTCCAGATAAAATTATCCAATCTCGTGTCCATAGGACGAACAGCTTTTTTAAATACATCATTGGCTGGTTTTAAACATATATTTTTTATATTAAATTCTACTCCTATTATTTTACACATTTCTTTAAACACTGTTAACCGGTCAGTTCCTTCTAAATTTGTTACATTATAAAGTCCTATTTTATTTTCTTTAATTAAATAACAAATGTTCTGTGCTAAATCTTTTGAATATGTAGGAGATCCAACCTGACCATCAACAATTATCGGTTTTTGACCTTTTGAAACGCAGGTGTACCAGTATGAAATATAATTTTTTCTATTTTTCCCAAACATCCACGAAGTGCGAATTATTAAATAACGGTTTAAAATTTGTCTTACAAAATTTTCTCCTTGCAACTTAGTTTCCCCATAAACATTTAAAGGACAACATAAGTCAAACTCAGTATATTCTTTACCCTTCTTTCCATCAAACACGTAATCAGTTGATAGATAAACTAATAAACTATCAAACTTTTGTGCTGCAATAGCAACATTTTTAACTCCAATAGTATTAACTCTATATGCTAAATCAGAATTTTCTTCACAAAAATCAACATCTGTTATTGACGAAGTTAAAATTATTGTATCAGGGTTAAGTTTTGTTAGTGTTTCATAGGTTTGATTTGCATTTGTTATATCTAAATTATAAATTTTTTTTCCTAAAATATCACCTGTTATTTTGTTATCATAACAAAATAATTCAACATCTTTTTTATCCAAAAATGTTCTTACCAAGTCATACCCTAACATTCCACAACCTACAATTGCAACTTTCATACAAAATTATTTATATTGTTTCTTATAAAAATTTTTAAATTCAGGTTTTGTCTTTAACTTTTTCCACCACCAAACATTTTTTTTATACCAATCAACAGTAAGTTTTATCCCTTCATCAAAATTATATTTTGGTATAAAACCTAACTTAAAAACTTTTTTCGGATTTACAGAATATCTTAAATCATGTGCTAACCTGTCTTTTACAAATTCTATTTGTTTTTCTGAAACATTTAATAATTTTAAAATTTTTTTTACTACAACAATATTTTTTAGTTCATTTTTTGAACTTATATTATAAATCTGTCCCAATTTCCCTTTGTGCAAAATTTTATCAATGGCACAAACTGTATCTTCTACATATAACCAGTCCCTAACATTTAATCCTTTACCATATACAGGCAACTTTTTACCTTCTATAGCATTGGTTATCATTAATGGAATCAATTTTTCTGGAAACTGATATGGTCCATAATTATTTGTTGGGCGCACAATTATTGCTGGAAAGTTATATGTTTTAATGTATGACAATATTAACAAATCAGCAGAAGCTTTTGATGCTGAATACGGTGATGTTGGGTCTAACTTATCTGTCTCAGAAAATGAACCTTTTGTAATTGAGCCATAAACTTCATCAGTGGAAATATGTATCATTTTTTTAACTTTGTATTTTCTGGAAAGTTCTAAAATATTAAATGTGCCAATAACATCAGTTTTTATAAACGCCTGCGGGTCAAGAATAGATCTGTCAACATGAGTTTCAGCAGCAAAGTTTATTATACAATCCGGGACAATTTTTTTTATTACTTCTTCTAATTTTTTTTTATCACAAATGTTTATTTTAAAAAAATAATAGTTCGGCATTTTAACTATATCTTTTAAATTATCTTTATTACCTGCATATGATAAACTGTCTATATTATAAATTTTATATTGTTTGTATTTGTTGACAATATATCTACAAAAGTTTGACCCTATAAATCCTAACCCACCAGTAACTATTATTTTCATAAATTTTTTTATTGTAATATTTTTTTGCTAATAATTTTTTATTACACAGAAACTATATACAAATATTTTCAGTACCCTTTTTTATTTTTCCAATCAGGATAATTTACCTCGTTAGAATTCAACGGTAACCGATATTCATCTGGAGAATCGTATTTATAAACTTCTGTAGGAATATTTAACACACGACATTCCGGTTCTGAAAGACATTCAAACCCGTGCAAAACGAACGGCGGAATTTTTAAAAATGATGGTTCGTAACTATCCATTACAAATTCGTTTATTTCGTTATATGTTGAAGAATCTTTTCTATAATCTATCAGTACAACCTTAACTTTCCCTTTTACACAACAAAAGTTGTCATACTGTATTTTATGATAATGCCATCCTTTCACCCAACCATAGTTACAACAAGTAACATATGCCTGACCAAATCTTATAAAATCTTTTTCATCACTTCGTAAAATTTCAAACAATGCTCCACGATCATCTTTTAACATTTTTAATTTTTTAAAAACTACATCTTTTATCATATTTTATAACCTCATTTTTTACTTAACAATCAGATAAGTAACTACTAAACCAAAAAATTAATAATTTATAATCACAATTCTATCCTGCTTGAATCGCCAACCATTACTCTTATAGCTTTAGGTTTTTTATTTGTTTCCAATAGTTCAACATTGTTACCAAACAAACTATCAGTAATTCTTTTAACACCAACAATTTTTACATTTTTTAATACTATACTATGTTCCAATTCAGTATTTTCTATATAACAGTTATGATATATAGAAGTAAACGGTCCTATGTACGAATTTATTATCTTACTTCCTTTCCCAATTATAACCGGTCCACGAATTGTAGAATTTATTATTTCTACATCATTGTTTTCTACAGAAAAATCAATTTTTACTTTACCATCAATAGTAGAATTTATAATTTTTACTCTTTTATCTATCTCACAATCAATCTCTTCTAAAAAAATTCTGTTTGCTTCTAACAAATCTTCCAGTTTACCTGTATCTTTCCACCAACCGGTTATTACGTGCGGCTTTACATTATAACCTTTGTCTATTAAATATTGTATCGCATCAGTAATTTCTAACTCGTTTCTTGAGGAAGGTTTTATATTTTTTACCGCTTCAAAAATTTTTTTGTTAAACATATAAACTCCAACAAGAGCATAGTCAGTTACTGGTTTTTTCGGTTTTTCAACTAATCTAACTACCTTATCACCTTTAAATTCTGCAACACCAAACTGTTGTGGATTTTTTACTCTGTTTAATAATATTTCACAGTCAATATCTTTAGATTTAGCAAAATCTTCTACTAACTTTTCTACACCACTTTTTATTACATTATCTCCTAAATACATAATAAATTTACTATCTTTTATATAATTCTCTGAAATAAGAACTGCATGAGCAAGACCTAATGGAGCTTCTTGTTTTATATACGTAATATTTGCTGCCCACCTATCTCCATTACCAACTGCACTTTTTATTTCTTTTTCTGTATCACCAACTATTATATAAATATCTTTTATCCCACATTTTATAATAGATTCCAAACCATAGAACAAAATTGGTTTATTAGCAATAGGAATTAACTGTTTTGCAAAAGTATATGTTATAGGCCTAAGACGACTACCTGTCCCACCGGATAAAATCAACGCCTTCATAAAAAAATTTATAATTGACCTTTAACTTTTTGATATGCTTCGTTGATTAAAGACAGGAAAATTCCAATTATAATACCAGCGATCAAACTTATGACCAAAAACTTTTTTTTACTTTCAACCAAAACTTCTTTTGGTTCTCCGATATAAGCAATTTTTACTGAAAAATTTTCTTTTTGTTTAAACATTTTAGTAGCCAAATCGTCATTTTTTGACATTACTTCTTGAATTTTTTCAACTGCATTTTTTGCAATTTCTTGTGCAAAAAGTTTTGACAATTCTGGTTTTATCATCGTGACTCTAAATTTAATAATTTCACCTGAAGATATTACCTCTATAATTTTTGCATCTTTTTTTATAAAATCAAGGTAAGTTAATTCTCCTTTTTTTATTAAACCATCCGATTCCGCTTTTTCAATAATCGGTGTTAAAACAGTTTCTGAAACTAATAATTCTTGAACAGATCTTTTTCTGTTTTCAAACTGTTGAAACAATATATCTCCAATATCTTTTATAAATATCTTTGACTCAAGTAACACTTCAAACTTTGGCCAAACTATAGCTATCCCAGATTCTGCTGTGTAACTAAACTTCTGTCTTTTGGTAGAAAGAAAAAATCCTATTAGAAAGGTTATTATTGTAACTACTAAAATTAAAGTTTTATACTTTATAAAAAATTTAAATATATCTAACAAACTTATTTCTTCATCTATCATTTGCATATTTTCCATACAAATTCTCCTTTTTATTTATTATCATTTTTTTCTTCATTGAACAACTCTTTCACCCCGGCAATAGAACTTAATATTCCACTACTTTCTAAAGGTAAAAATATTTTTGTTGCTTTACCATCAGCAACTTTTTGTAATGTTTCTAAATATTTTATCGCTATCAAATCATTTGTTGGTCGGCCAGAATGTATCGCATTATAAACAATTTCAATTTGATATTTTTCTGCATCAGCAACTTTTTTTATAGCTTCAGCACGACCTTCAGCTTCAAGTATAGCTGAAAGTTTTGACCCTTCAGCTTTCAAAATTGCTGCTTGGCGAAACCCTTCCGCTTCCAAAATATTTGCTCTTTTTTCTCGTTCAGCTTTCATCTGTTTACTCATTGCATCAGTTATATCTCTCGGTGGATCAATCTTTTGAATTTCTACTCTTGTAACTTTTACTCCCCATTTGTCAGTTGCATCATCTAACACTTGCCTTAATTGCAAATTAATTTTTTCTCTACTGGTCAATGTCTGGTCAAGTTCTAAATCGCCTATCACATTCCTTAAATTTGTCTGAGCAAGTTTTAACGAAGCTAACGAAAAGTTTGATACTTCATAAACCACTTTAAACGGATCTGTAATTTGGAAATATATAACTGCATCAACTGTTACCATTACATTATCTTTAGTAATAACATCCTGCGGTGGAACATCTATTACCTGTTCTCGCATATCGACAATTCTTACCCTTTGTAACGGCGGAAAAATTACAACTAACCCTGGTTCTACTGTTTTAGTATATCTTCCTAAAGTTTCTATCAATCCACGTTCATATTGTTTAACAACTTTTACTGCTGAAAACAAATATATTATTGCAAAAAAAATTAATATCATCAATACTCCTGGTGGTAATATCATAAAATTTTCCTCCCCATATTATTATAAATTGCATCGTCTCCCCCATCCTACAAAAATAGGGACGGAGGAAATTTCTAATTATACACAATGTATAATTTTGACATTCAAAACATTTTTGTTGTATCTTATTTATTACAAAATGATTTTCTTAAAACAAAATATATAAAACACTCAAGTATATTTCAAAAATTTTTATCAAAAAAACTATAAATAAACAAAAAAAAATTTATACTTTTATGTTTTTTTGCAACAAAATTTTATATTATAATAACACTCAATTTTCAAGTTCACTATTCCAATACAAAGTATCTACAAACCGTTGCCATGAAGACGGGATTTTTTTGTTTGATTTTAAGGTCAGGACAAACTTTACTCTTCTGTGCGGTTTGTGAGGACTTAAAATCAGTTTCATCCCAGCTTCAGCGGGTGTCTTGTTACCTTTTTTCAAATTACAACTTATGCACGAAGTTACAACATTTGTCCACTCCGTCTTCCCACCTCTTGATCTTGGCATTACGTGATCTATATTAAGTTTCGTAGTATCAAATTTTTTACCACAGTAACAACATCTATATTCATAATTTTCATAAATATTTTTTCTTGTTAACCGTGGTTCTTCTAACTGTATCTTATCATAATATTTCAGCACAATAATTTCAGGAATTGCAATTTTAAACTTAGGCGTGTGAACAAAACCAGATTTATTTTCTTTTATTATTTGCGATAACTCAAACCAATCATTAAAACTATAAGTCTTATACTCTTCATCTATAACATCTGCTCGGTCAAGATATAAAAGACGTATAGCACGGATCCAGTTTGTTAAACTTACTGCAATATAATTTTTGTTCAAAACTAAAACTTCAGACATAGTTTTAAAATTTTAATCCTATCCCAGCAGACATCGTTGTATCAGAATACGCCTGACCATAGGAAAAGTTTAAATACATAAATGGTATTAGAGACAAATTTATACCTGCTTCGTACCTTATCCCATTGGAAAGTTTTCCACTTAAATCTCCTAAAATAACATTATTGTCTACTTTCAAGTTCCCGTTATCAATACCAATAACAACATACGGTGTTAATACTGGCACACCTAAAGATACTATTGCATTTAACGAAATTGCATTTAAACTTAAAATATCTTTTGCTATTAACTGGTTATAAAAACCTGCAAAACTAACTTCGGGCATCAAAGGTAGTATACTTTTAAAAATACAATATTTTATACCAATACCATACATAGTAACATCTCCTAAACTAATACCTCTAAAAATTAAATCTATTTTTGCAGGTAAACCTTTTTCAACTTGTACCACAGGCAAAAATATATATTCAACATCTCCTAACCCATCTTTAAACAAAATATTATCTGAAGCAATTTTTTTCATTGGTGCATATAATCTAATATTTAATCCTATAGACGGTGGCGTAGCAGAAAATAAACCTAAACCACTTCCTTGATTTAACGAATTTGCACATAATACAGCTGTTAAATCTTTTGCTACAGGATCAACATATTGTTGTTGAAAATTATTTTTAAATTCTTCAAACATGTCCGCTGAAAAAATTTTAGTTTCAACATTTGTTAGAACAACCAACAACACCAATTTTAATATATTTTTTTTCATTTTTTTACTCCTTTCTCTCTTTTTAAATTTTTATATTATTTATTAAACCCACGAAAAATTGCATTTACTCTGGCAATAAACTCATCCGGTTCAACAGGTTTTAAAATATAATCATCTGCACCAAGATTTAGCCCCAAAGTTTTATCTGCAGGTTCCTGATATCTACCAGTTAAAATAATTATTGGCAAATCTTTTTTTGTCTGTTTCATAAAAGTTAAAAATTCAAACGCAGCATGTTCTTTTTGTGATGAAAGAAGAAGATCTAATACTATAAGATCTGGTTCTATTTCGTAAACACGTTTTAATGCATCTTCAGTGTTGTTCGTAGTAAAACAAACACAGTTGTTATTTTTTAAAATGTTTGTTAAAACATTCTGGACAGATTCGTCATCTTCTACAATTAAAACTTTACGCATTTTGTTGTTACTAACAATTTCTTTTCCATACCTACTTAACACTCTTTTTATTCTTGCAATAAGTTCTTCCGGACTAAACGGCTTTATAACATAATCATCTGCACCATAATTAAACGATTCTATTTTAAATTCTTTTAAATCTCTTGCTGTAAACATTATCACAGGAATTCTTGGTTCTATTTTTTTAAAATATTTGCACAAATCTATTCCGTCATTTTCATGTTGCGTACCCAAGTTTATATCAATTAAAAACAAATCAATACCACCTTTGTTAAACTTTTCTTTAGCTTCTGCTTCCGTATATGCTGACTCATGTTCTAAGTTAGTACTTTCTAATAATTGTTTTACATATTCTTGAATTGTATCATCATCATCAATTACTAATATTTTCATTATTTGATCCTCCAAAAATTACTTTTTATTATTACTAAATTATATTTTATTTGTCCATAGTTTGTAAAAATATTACTACAAGAAAACAACAAATTATATTTTTCATTGACAATATTAAATTTTATTTTATATATTTAACTTATGAGAACTTTTATACCTTTTTTAATTTTTTATTTCTTTTTTTCCTGCCAAAAAAAACAATCTATAAACACATCTACCATTTTAGTTGACACACAAACCAGAAGCATAACTTTTTATGCGCGGTTAAATACATCTTCATACAATTTTAAAGAACAAAAATTTTTTTTATTTTATTTTGAAGGATATCCTTGGCTAAAAAATTTTTGTGTTTTTGAATCTTCTTCTTCGTTGAGAGAACTACAAACTGCAGTTGCTTCTATAGATTGGAAATTATGGGATAATATTTATATAAACAACTTCTCACCTAAAATTGATGTATATATAAGCACAGATTCAATCAACTGGCAAAATATTAAAGACTATATAAAAACCCAAAAATATCCTTCAAGACAAACTATCTTTTGGGGTAACCATTTATATGATGAAAGTGTTCTTTTTAATTATTATACAAACAATCGTTGTTCTACATGTCATTTCTTACCTTTAGAGAAAGATATTTTCTTAAGTTGTTTAGATGAAATTAAAATCATTTCCATACAAAATATTGATTCTGAAAAATATTATCTATTCAAGATAGTTTTTAATTAACATACTATGAACTTGTTTTTACTAATACAACTTTTTATTCTTGGAATTTCATCTTCTATTTCTTTCTGTTGGACTTCGTGTTATCCAATATTGTTTTTAGCTTTGACATTGCAAGAAAAAAATTTTAGTTTTTTTTTGTCTTCTATAATAAAGTATAGTATAACCAAAATTTTGTCACAAACAGTTTTTGTTCTTGGATTATATTTAGTCCTTGGAAAGATGTTTGCAAAATATACTTCTAACTTTTCATCTTTTATTTCTATTTTTTTTGGCAGTATTTTTTTATTAATTGGTCTATCGCAAATAATAAAAAAACAAAAAAATCTATCATCTAAACAACCAAAAAAAAATTTATCAAACTATATTTTTAACAATTTAATTAATCAACTAATAAATAAATTAACAAAATCAGTTCCCGTAACTATTGGACTTTTTTCAGGATTAAACCTTTGCTTACCAAAAATTTTTGTTCTCGGATATATTTTTACAAAATCTTATAATTTTATGGAAATTTTATGTTATAATTTAGTTTTTACTATCGGAGAAATTTTGTCTCCTATAATTATAATTCTTATCTTTATAAAATATTTTTCAACAAATTGGTTCAAAAATGAAAAATCAAACAAATTAAAAACTTTTATATCTTATATTACATATATAATATTTCTTATTTTTGGAATAACAAACATCTACTTTGGGATAAAAACTTTATTCAAATTAAGTTAGTTGGACACAAAATCCTATACTTACTTTTTTATCTTAGCAATTACCAAGCATAACCTACATCAACACTTAATCTTGTTAATCCAGTACTACCATAATTTAGTTTAGTTCCCGACACCTTAATTTCTCCTATACTCAAACCAACACCAGCACCAACACCTAAAGAAAAACCTCCTTCAAAAATCCATTTATAACCCAAGTCAAACCCAAGAGTAATTAATGTCCCGATAGATTTTTCTGTAACCTTCCTTGTAGTCCAAGGCCAAACACTTGTGTCAATAGTATCATAAGTATATTCTGCATTTATCATTGACAAATTTATTGTTGGTCCATAAAAAAGTTCTTTAAAAATTTTTTTGTTTGGATAAATATAATATCCTGTTCCTATTCCAAATCCATTTAATTTCCAATCTCCAATATTTTGTCCTAAAATTGCTCCTGCAAATTCTAATGTTTTGTTATTTTTAAATGGTATTTCATATTTTGCATTTATAATTCCCACTGCTACACCCAACAAATTTGTACTTAGAAGACTTTTTTCTAAAGCAAAGATGCTATTTAATATAATTGCTATGAACAATATTATCCATGAAAATTTTTTTATCATTTTTTTCTCTTTTTATCTAAGTTACCTTAGTTTTTTTTATCTATAGTTTTAGTTTCTTATTTTCCCTCCTTTATTTTAAAATATTATTTTAAAATTTCAGTATTGAATTCTTCAATTAATTTATCAACTTCTTTCGCTGAAGAAAATATTTCATCCCAAAATTCTGGATCCCATAATCTGTTCAATTCTTCTACTGACTTTCCTTGTTGTTCAACCCAAGTAAAATATTTTAAGTTATGTAAAGATTTTCTTTCATAATAATCCAACTCTTTAAACCAATCAATTGATATATTGTTCAATAATTGAACATCTTTATATGCATCTTTTTCTGTGTATTTTCCTAATTTTTTTTCATATTCTTCTATTCTTGAACCATATAACTCCATAGAATCAGTAAAAATTGTAAACACAACATCATTTTCACTCAATTCAAAATATTTTGCAAACTTTATTGCACTAACTAAATTACAAATCCCTGAAATTCCTAACAACTTTAATTTTTCTACTAAAGTTTTATCCACACCTTCTTTTATCAAAGTGTTTTTCCCAACTTCTTCATTAAACAATCTCATTAAACGTATTGTAACTTCATCATCAATAGCCGTAACACAATCTGTATTTCTAACATTATGTATCCATGGGACATGTTTATCACCAATACCTTCAATTCTGTGTCCACCATAACCGTTTAAATATAAAGTAGGACATTGTAACGCTTCCGAAGATGTAATTTTTATATTTGCAAATTTTGTTTTTAAATAATCACCAGCAGCAATTGTCCCTGCAGAACCTGTTGCTGAAATATATCCTGCAACTTTTAATTTTTCATTTTTTAATCTTAATTTATTATAAACTTCTTCAACTGCAGAACCAGTAACTTCGTAATGCCATAAACTATTCCCAAACTCTTCAAACTGGTTAAAAATTATAACTTCGTTTCCACGTGTATTTTTTAATTCCCAACATTTGTCATAAATCTCTTTTACATTAGATTCACAACCCGGTGTTGCAAAAATTTCTTTCGTACCAATACTTCTTAACCATTCAAACCGTTCTTGACTCATTTCTTCAGGCAAAATTGCAATCGCATCACAACCTAATAATGCACAATCAAATGCTCCTCCACGACAATAATTTCCTGTAGAAGGCCAAACTGCTTTTTGTTTTTCCGGGTCAAAATCTCCCGTTACTAACCGTGGTGCAAGACATCCATAAGCAGCACCAACCTTGTGTGCTCCCGTTGGAAAAAATTTTCCAACTAAACCTATAATTTTAGCTTTTACACCTGTTATTGATGTTGGTAATTCTAAATAATTCACTTCTCCAAACTCGCCAGTTTTGGGATCGTTTTTCCAGGTTATCCTAAAAAGGTTTAATGGATTTATATCCCATAAACCTATATTTTTAAGTTTGGACTTTAGGTTACTTGATATTCTGTTTGGATCTTTCATTTGTGCAAAAGTAGGCAAAATTATTCCTTTCTCTTTACAACGTTTTATTGTTCGTTTTTTAACTTCATTATTTATTTTATTTAATAGGATGCCCATACTTATTCTCCTTTTTTAAAATAATAAAAAAATTTTCTATATTATCATAAGTAAACCTGTGTAAATAAAATATAATCCCATTATTAACAAAATTATACCTAAAACTTTTTTTATCCAAATCATCCATTTACCAGATTTAACTATTACTATGTTACTAAATGTTCCAAGAATTATCAATATTGTCCCCATACCAAATGCAAATGATATCATTGACAAGATTCCTAAAACTAAATTTTGTTTCATCGCAATAAATGATAAAATTGCTCCAAGAACCGGTGAAGTACATGCACCAATAACAAAACCTGACATTGTACCTACAAAAAATACCGAAATTAAATTTCTTGGTTTATATTTTACACTAAAAAAATTAAATTCTAAAAATGGTAAATATAATATTTCTAACATATTTATTCCTAATAAAATAAATAACAATCCTACAATAACAAAAATTATTGGACTACGGGAAAATATGCCAAATATTTTTCCAGTTAAACTTGCCACAATACCCAATATAGAATATGTCACTGCAATTCCTGATACATATAACAACGAAATTATAAAAGCACGAAACCTGGAAATATTTCCTTGTCCACCAATAAAACTTATTGTAACAGGTATTAATGGGTATACACAAGGAGTTAATGACACCAACAAACCAGAAATGTATGCTACAGGTACCATTAACAAATTTGCAGAACTAAAATATTGTTCTAACATTTACAATCTCCTTATTTTATATAATAAAAAATTTTTTCTCTAGTAAAATTTATTTTAAACATAACATGCTTAAAATTATACAAGTTCATAATTCAAAATTTTTCCCAAAACTTTTCTGCAACAACCCGCGATTCTTTCAAAATATCTTTTTCAGAAAAATTTTCAACCTGTCCTTCTTTTAACAAAATTTTTCCATTAACAATAACTGTATCTACTGAAGAATATAAAACTCCATATAATAAATGTCCATAAAAATTATTTTCTGTTACAGGAGTAGGTGGAATATAATTAAACACTACTGCATCTAAATATTCTCCCACTTTAAACTTGTTATATTCTTTTCCAAAAATGTTTTCTACAATTTTTGTGTTGTTTTTAAATAACATATCTACTGATTCAACAAATCCTATCGTAGAATTTTGTTTTATGTGCCTTTGCATTAAAAATAATGTTCTTGCCGTTGATAACATATCTGAACTCATTGCATCTGTCCCTAATCCAACATTTATTCCATAATCTAACATCTTTAACACGTCTGCGCAACCTACTGCATTGTTCATATTTGATTCTGGATTTACTACAACATTAGTTTTTGTGTCAGATAAAATCTTCATTTCTTTTTCATCAATGTGAACACAATGTGCTAAAATAGTTTTGTTTCCTAATAAACCGTAATTATTAAACCGTTCTACAACACGAATACCATATTTTTTAATACATTCTTCTTCGTCAGATAAATCTTCACCACAATGTGCATGCACTCCAACATTATATTTTTCTTTAAGTTTTGCAACTTCTTTTAAAGTCTTATCTTCTACAGTAAAAGAAGCGTGTAACCCTAACATAGCATTTATTATTCCACCTGCAGAAATCCTCTTGTCATAAACAGATTTTTCTTTTATATTAAATATAGAACCTCTTAAATTTGATATAAAATCCTCGCTTTCTTTTAATCCTTCAATACCATTCCCGTACCTATCCGAAACTCCTAAACATAAACTTGCTCTTAATCCCACTATATCAACTGCTTTCTTTATTTGTTCTAAACTTCCTATTTGACAACTTTGTGATTCATGATGGTCAATAACAGTTGTAACACCACGCCTTAAACAATCTATCAACGCAACTATTGCACTATAATAAATTTCTTCTTTTGATAATTTGTTATCCAATTTCCACCATAGTTGGTCTAATATTTGGACAAAATTTTTAGGATTATAATTTTTTATTCCTAACCCACGTGCAAACGAAGAATAAAAATGGTGATGGGCACAAACCATCCCGGGCAAAATTGTTTTTCCTTTAACATCAAAAATTTTTAAATACAACTTTTTTTCATCTTTTGTTAGTTCAAACACTTTTTTACGTAAATTGTCAGTTGTATCAATACCTAAAATTGTTCCTTCTTCATTATATAAAATTCCACCATTATCAATTACTTTGTTATTAAATGGATCAATCAAAATACCATTACCTAATAGTGTAAACATTTTATTTTCTCCATAACATTCTAACAATTTTTTATATTATACTTAAGTTAAATTTATCTTATACCTACTTATTTTGCTCTGTTTTAACAATTTTTTTTAAATCATAACCCTTTTGTTCTAAACGCATTAAAATTTCATCATATAACTTTTCATCCATTTCTGGTATTCTGGATAATACCCACAAAAAATTTCGTTTTGGTTCTCCGACAACAGCATACTCATAATTTTTTCCCAAATCTATCACCCAATAATCACCATTAAAAGGCCAAAAAAATTGTACTTTAAGTTTTGTATTAGTTTTTTTATCAAAAACCCACGCTTTACCTTTAATAAAATTTGATTCCCCATCTAATAAACCTTTTTTACAACGGTTTATTACCTGCACATCGCCATTTTTTAATAATGTATATTCTGCTGTTGTTGCAACACAATTTTTTTGAAACTTGTTAGGATACTTTGCTATTTCATACCATAAACCCATATATTTTTCTATATCAACATATTCTACTGTTTTTAATTCTTGAACATCTTTTGCTACTAAAAAATTTAACAAAATTATTGCCAGTAAAAAACTAAAAAATATTTTTTTTCTCACATATTTCACCTTTTTATCTTTAGACATTACTAATAATTTTTATGGATACAATCCTCTCAAAATTGCTGCTTCAGAAACACGTTGTAACGCTAAAATCATTGCTGCGGTACGCATATTTATCTTTTTATATTTTTTCATTACTTCCACAACTTCATCAAATGCGTTCACAATAACTTCTTGTAATCGTTGTTGGACATCTTTCTCTTTCCAGAAATATGCTTGCAAACTTTGTACCCATTCAAAATATGATACTACCACACCACCAGCATTTGCTAAAATGTCTGGGACAACTTTTATTCCCCTTTGATCAAGAATCTTGTCTGCTTGAGGTGTTGTGGGACCGTTTGCCGCTTCCACCACCAGCTTAGCTTTAATTTTATTTGCATTATCTTCAGTAATTTGTCCTTCAATTGCTGCTGGAATTAAAATGTCACAAGGAACTTCTAACAATTGTTTGTTAGAAATATTTTTTGTCCCTTTAAAATTTTGCACTTTACCATTTTTTTGTGAATGTTTATAAACAGCAGGAATATCTAATCCTTCAGGATCATATATCCCTCCTTGAACATCTGATACTGCAACAATTTTACAACCTAAATCATAAAATATCCGTGCTGCGTTATATCCTACATTACCAAAACCTTGAATTGCAATTTTACTTTTGGTTAAATCTATACCGAAATATTTTGTAGCTTCTTGTGTAACAAAAACTACTCCTCGCCCAGTAGCTTCTGCCCGACCTCGTGAACCTCCTAAACTTAATGGTTTACCAGTAACAATCCCTGGTACTGAATATCCAACATTCATACTGTAAGTATCCATAATCCACGCCATTATACGTGCATTAGTGTTAACATCAGGTGCAGGAATATCTTTTTCCGGACCTATAATGAGACCAATTTCTGAAATGTATCTTCGGGTAATATGTTCTAATTCTGTCTGTGACAATTTTGTAGGATCGCAAACAACACCTCCCTTGGCTCCACCATAGGGTATGTTTACTACTGCACATTTCCATGTCATCCACATCGCTAATGCAGTAACTTCGTCAATGTCCACATCAGGATGATATCTAATACCGCCTTTCCCAGGACCACGGTCTAAATTATGTTGTACACGATAACCTTTAAAAACTTGAATTTTACCATTGTCCATTTTTATTGGTACAGAAACAGTAAGTATTCTTTTGGGATATTTTAACTTTTGTAATATTCCAGAATCAAGTTTGATAAATTTTGCCGTTGTTTCTAACTGTTCCCAAGCCATATGCAAAGGATTTATTCTATAATTTTTCTTTTTTTCTGACACATGTATTGCCATATTTTTTCTCCCTTTGTTTAATTTTTATTCAAACTTTTTGTCATTGCATAACAATTAAACAAATCTTTGTTTTGTATTGTTTTAAAAATTGTCTCACAAGGAACTAAATTTTCAAGCTCGTCTTTTAACAAATTGCCTAAAGGAATATCCAATCTACGACAAGGATATACCGTCCCATCACATAATATTGCAACACCATCTTTTCCAGAAGTACATTGAGCACCATATATACTACTGTCTACTATATCACCATCTTTATACAAAAAAGTTATCTTTAAAGCTTTATAATCTTTTATTTCGTTATAATCAAGTTTAAAGTATTCAGATAATGAGCTATAAAATTTTAACAAATTATCATTTTCTACAACTTCATAGATTTTGTTTTTAGCATTACCTACAGCAACAAATCGTTCAAAAATTATTTCATCGATTTGATATTTTTCTAACATTTTGTATAATTTGTCAAAATTTGAAGTTAAAAATTTTATGTTTGTATTCATTAAAGTTAACATTATTCCTATATTATAACCTTTTTGTTTCAAAATATTAATATTGTTTAACACTTTTTCAAACACATTTTTTCCCCTTATAATATCATTGTTTTCTTTATCCCAGCTTTCTAATGAAACATAATATTTGTTCATTTTTTTCATAATAACAAAATTTTCTTTTGGCAAAACTGTGCCATTAGAAATAAAATTCATTTCTTTTATCTCGCTAAAACAATTCAAATATTTTGTCAAATTATATACCTCATCTTTTAAAAAAGGTTCACCACCTGTAACAGTTAATGTTAAAACAAACCCTTTTTTTTTAACAAAATTTATTATATTGTCTGCGACAAGTTTTAATTTATCTATTGCAAGCTCTCTACGAAAAGGTTCTTTGTAACAATGTAAACAATTTAAATTACATTTTTCTGTTATATGCCACTGAATATGAAAATTCGGTTTCATAGTTTAATGTTTTAATTTTGAATCATTTTCTGCATCAGAAAATTCTAATAATTGTTTATATAATTTATCTTTTTGTTCTTTTGTAAATTCCTCTTTTGTTTTTGAAGAAACATTCATTATATCTTCACTAACATATATTGGCGAATCTGTTCTTATAGCCAGCGCAACTGCATCTGATGGTCTACTATCTAAAACTAATACTTGGTCATTCTTTTTTATATTTATTTGTGCATAAAAGGTATTATCCTTTATAGCAGAAATTATCACAGATTCTACCTTGCCACCTAATAGTTCAATTGAATTTTTTATCAAATCATGTGTAAGTGGTCGTGGAAAATACATATTTTGTAATTTAAACAAAATTGATTGTGCTTCAAAAATTCCTATCCATATAGGTAAAACTTTTTTGTTATTTATATCTTCTAACAAAATTATTCCCATCTGTGCAATTTCATCAAAAATAAGATCTGCTAATTTTACTTTTATCATAACCCTAACTCCTTTTTTAATTCTTCTTTTACATAAGGTTTAAGTTGGCTACTTTTTAAAATTTTATTAATTACATTTTCACCAACATATTTTTTATAAATTGGGAAAAGTTTTTTATCTTCTAATTCGGTATGTTTGAAAATAATATTAACAATCTTTTTAAACTTAGTTTTAAACATTTCTTTTATTTTCAAACTTTTCATATCTTTCTCTAAAACAAAATCTTTTAGTTCATTTAACTGCTTTAGGACAATAATATGTTCATCAATAATTTTTTTTACAATTTTTTGTTCTTTAACTGTTAAATATTTTTCTATTGAAAGAAAAATTAGTTCTTCTATCTTAAAATGTGGCAAAATTTTTTTTATAAAAAATTCAAATATAGGTTCTACCTTTTTATCAAAATCTTTGCTATAAACTAAAGATACAACATCTTTATAAAACAACATCTTTTCTTTAATATGAATATGTTTATTAGAAATTATATATTTTAAATATTCCATAAATATTGTCCCAAAATTTTAATTTTTAATACTGCCATACTTTCTTAACTGTTTTAACGTAATCTCAAAATCTTTTGGTAAAGGTGCTATAATTTTTATTTCTTTATCTTTTTTATAATCAAAAAATTCTATTTTGTAAGAATGCAATGTTAAACGGTTCATTAAAGGTTTTTCTTTGCCAGAAACTTTGTATCCAGGTTTTATGTCTGAAAGAAATATTCCTGAATCAGTTCCATAAATAGGATCAACTGCCAGTGGATGACCAATATGTAAAAAATGTATTCTTATTTGATGTGTTCGTCCTGTTTTAGGATTTACTTCAACATAAGTATAATCTTTAAACATCTCAATCACTTTATATTCTGTTATAGATTTTTTGCCTAAAAAATATGTTTTCATTTTCCCGGAATTATTTTTATTTTCTTCAATTGAAACATTTATTATCCCACTATATTTTTGCATCTGACCTTTTACTAATGCTAAATATGTTTTTTTTATTTTACGGTTTTCAAAAAGTAAACACATATTACGATGTGCATCTTTGTTTTTTGCAAAACATATTATCCCACTAGTATCTTTATCTAAACGATGTGTTACATATATTTGCTCATATTTTTGTTTTAATATGGAATAAAGATTTAACTTTTCTTGGTTAAACCTGTCTGGAATAGAAAGAATCCCTGCTCGTTTATTAATAAACAAAAAATCTTCATCTTCAGATATAATATCATAAACATCCAACATAAAATTCTAAAAAACTTACAAAAATTTAATTTCTATAATTTGTAATATCCTTATACTTTAACAAATATTCGTAAAACATTTTTTCTTCATCAACATTAACCAATTTACCTTCTTTTACCACTATTTTACCATTAACTATAACCATATGCGCAATTTGTGAATCTCCACAATATAACAACGCAGATAATGGATCTTCAAGAGATCCAATATAACCTAATCTGTTTATATTAAACATTACAATATCTGCTGCTTTACCCTCTGAAATATAACCAATATCATCCCGATGTAAAACTTTTGCACCACCACGTGTAGCTATCCAAAATATGTCCTCAGCAGAAATAGAACTTGGACCAGAATAATATTTGTGAATTAGTAAACATTGTCTTAATTCTGCTAACATATTTGAAGTATCATTACTTGCCGAACCGTCTACTGCTAAACTTATATTCACACCTGCATCTTTCATATATTTCAATCTCATAATTCCTGACCCAAGTCGTAAATTTGATGTAGGACAATGTGAAATACCAGAACCAAATTCTGCAATTTTTTTAATCTCGTCATCATTTAAATATATACTATGTGCAAAAAAACTTCTTTCATTCAACCAACCACATTTTTCTAAATATTCCAACGGACGTAAACAAAAGTTTTCTATACAATATTTTTCCTCATCTTTTGTTTCAGCCAAATGTGTATGACATAACAACTTTTTTTCTTTTGCAAGTTGAGCGGTTTGAGTTAATAACTCTTCAGTAACTGAAAATGGCGAACACGGAGCTAATACTATTTGTGTCATTGAAAAATCTTTTCCATCATGATATTTATCAACAACACGCAAATAATCTTTTATAATTTCATTTTCTTTTTGAACTAAATTATCCGGTGGTAAACCACCTTGAGCACGACCACGAGACATCGATCCTCTACAAGATACAAACCGTATCCCAACTTCTTTTGCAGATTCAATTTCATAATCTAACAAATCTTTTGGTTGGTCAAAAGGAAATACATAAAACATATCTACACAAGTCGTACATCCTGTTAACAAAAGTTCTCCACAACCTAATAATGTAGAATACCTAACTGTCTGAGGATTTAAAAATTTTCCCCAGATGTCGTATAGATATAATAACCAATCAAATAATTCTTTGTCTTGAGATTTCTTTAAACAACGAGTTAATGTTTGATATAAATGATGATGTGTATTTATAAAACCTGGTAATACCACACAGTTTTTAGCATCTATTACATCATAATTTTTTAAATCAATATCTTTAGGTAATACTTTCCCTACTTGTTCTATCTTGTTCCCAGAAATAATAATATAACCTCCATCATATTTGGTATTTTTATCATCCATGGTTGCAATTAAATATGCATCTTTTATTAAAAGTTTTTTTTCTGAAACATGGTTCATTATTTTCTCCTAATGTCTAAAATTTCTTTTATATAATGTTCCATAGAATGAACATATTTGTCTACTTTATAATTAAAATAATTGTAAAATATTATTGTAGGTATTGCAATAAAAAGTCCTGCTGCGGTAGTTGTTAAAGCTTCCGCAATACCTTTTGAAACTATCTGAGGAGAAGCTGTACCTGCTGCTGCAATAGATTCAAACGCTTTAATCATTCCAGTAACTGTGCCTAAGAAACCTAACAAGGTAGAAATCGATGCTATTGAAGCTAAAATTGTTAAATATTTTTCTAGTTTTGGGATCTGTTGTTCTGCAGTATCTTGTAATATAGTTTCTATTGATGGAGAATTTAAGTTTTTTATTCCAGATTCAAATATCTCTTTAAATGGAGTATAAATTTTTTCTAATATCTTAAAAGCTGTAGAAATATCTCCTTTAGATAACAATTCTAAAAACTTTTGTATTAAACTGTGATTAACTTTTATACTATTAAAAAAAATAAACCTTTCAATTATTATTGTTAAAGACACTAAAGAACAAACTAACAATGGCCACATCACAGGTCCACCTTTTATAAAATATTCAAACATAAAAATGGCTCCTTATTAAAACTTTTTTGTTCAAAACGAAATTTTCATGCCAAACATAACCTCTGGTTCTAAATATATCCCGGGTTGTAAATAATTTTTTCCATAAATTGGTAATGTATACAAAATATTTATCATTATTTCATCTCTTAACAAAAAACTTATATCAGTTTTGTACACAAAATTATCATTCAAAAACATTTTGTTTTTATTTGTATACATTCTATTTTTTATTGCTATAAGATTTTTTATATGCAATTTTGAAAATTTTATTTCAAGAATTATATTTTGTTGTTGTTGAGGAATAAACAATATCTCCTCTTTATCAGCAGTAGAATTAATTTCATATGTAAAAATAATATTTTTATTTTTAGTTTTTAACCCAAGCGTGTATAATGGATATTCAACATCTATTTCATTGTACGCAACTACAGTTGTACCTTCATATTTATAGGTAGGGAAATAATCATATTTTATTTTATTATATCCAAAATAAAGGTTAGAATTTGTGTTACCAAATGTTGTTTTAACATAATATTCATTTCTATCAGGTATTATAACATTATAATTTTTAAAATTTACATAGGGCAACTTTATAAAATATTCTTTTAAATAACTATAATAATATTTCTTGTTCATATTTAACTCTATTTTTAACAATCCTATTTTTTGTTCTAAATCTGTTTCAAAATATACATCTTGTGTTTTGTCATTAACACTTAAAGATAATTCTGTTTTAAAATCATACCAAAAATAGTTTTTTATTATTGTTTTTAGTATGTAATAATTTAAAAAAGAATTATTTATATTTACTGGTACAATATATAATGAAAACAAGTAATTATGACTTGGTACATAACTAACATTTAAACCATTCCAAATAAAATAAAAAATAAAATTCTCATCAGAACTATTTATATAAAAAATTTCCGGTTCGTAAGAAAAACATATGTTTTTAAAATAATTTTTTAAAAAGTTAAAAAAAATGCTATATTGTTCTAAACTATTATTAAAATTTTTTGAATAAAATTCTGACTTAAAACCTGCTATATGTTTGTCAAATACTTTATTATATAACAGATTTATGTCAACATAATTATAATTTTTGTTTTGTTCAATTTTTTTTGAACTATTTTGTGTTTTTAATTTAAATATTTCTGAAGGAACGATTTTGTCTGTTTCTACAAAAAAACTATAACTTTTTTCCCAAAAAAATGATTTTGAAATAATCTTTTCTGTGGAACTAGAAATATAAACTTTATCTAATAACTCTTTTTTTTTAATTTCTGCAGAGATATATTTTTTATACGGAACTTCAATAGTTTCATAGTCAATGACAGGTATTTCAATAATTTTTGGTTGTGGATAAAATTCTAAATATAAAGGTTGTTCTTCTTCAAAATTTTTCTCTAACAAATATATTATGTTTGGAACAAATAAAATAGTGATAATAACAAATTTTATTTTCACAATTCATTGATTACTTTAATATTTTTAGTCTTTGTTCTGCTTCTTGTGCCCATAAAGTGCCAGGAAAATTTTGTCTTGAACTATTATATGCTTTTTTCGCTTCATCTGTAAGCTTAAGTTTCTCACAACATACTCCCACCATATATTGTGCTTCAGCACATAAGTTTTTATATTGAGGATACATATATACCATTTTTAAATATTCAACTGAAGCTTCTTTATACCTACCAAGGTTGTAATAACAATCTGCTAAACTTTTTTGCGACATAGATTGACGTTCTATGTCTTTAGAATTTATTACACTACTATAACGTTTTATTGCTTCTTCATAGTTTTTTTCTAATTCAAACTTTTGTGCGGTTTCAAATAAATATTCATAAGTATCTTCAGCATCAGGATAAAGTGTTAATAAAATATTTTCAAATTTATTTACATTGTCATAATTATTCAATTTCATCTGAAGTCTTATCATTGACACATATATTTTTGATATATGCTTGGAATCATTGTATTTTTCTATAATACTTTTATAAATATTGCTAGCATCAGAATACTTTCCCATAGATTCATATATTTTTCCTATCAAATACTCTGAAAAAAATAACGAATCAGTATCTGTTGAAACTTGTTTAATCATTGCAGCAAATTTTAATCCAGCAATATAATTTTTATTTTCCAGACATAACTTGCCAACCTTAGTTAAAATATCTATAACTTCCCTACGGTCTAACTGTGAAAGTTTTGGAACTAATTCTGCCAGATATAGCCCTCTATTAAAATCATACTTTAAAGCTATATTGATTAACTCAAATATATCTTCTCTTGAAAGTAATCTTAAAGTATTTTCATCATTTTTTATTTTTACAAAATATTCCATAACTTTTTGACTGTCATTTTTTAGACTAAAATATCTTATTGCCTTGGAATATAAATATGTTCTATATTTTGATTCAGAATAAATTTTTTCCAAATCTAAAATTTTTTGTATTATATTTTTTGTATCATTTTTTGCACATATTAAGTTAAACATTTGTATTTCAGCAAAAAATTTATCATCTAAATTGTTTGACAATTCAACCAGTGTTTTTAAATATTTTAATGCTTCATCATAATTATAATTTTTTATGTGTATATTAGATAAACTTTTTATCAAAAAATATTTTTCTTGTCTTGAAAAATCTGTTCTTAATATTTCATCTGCAATATTTAGTGCAACATTATATTCTTTCCTATTATATTTAACGATAAATAATAAAAGTTTTGCATGAGATATTTTAGAATCATTTTTTTTGCTATTAATAATATCCAAAACAATCTTTTCTGCTTCATCGTATCTTTTTGATCTTAAATAAACATCTGCTAATGAAAGTTTTGCATCTAACCCTTTTTCATCTGTTCTTGAAACAAGTTTTTCAAAATATTGTTCTGCAATAGAATATTCAGAGGTTAATTTATAACATTCACCAAGTTCATAAAGTATATTTGCTATAATTTCTTCATTTTTTGTTTTATCTAATAATCTGCTAAATATATTTTTTGCAAGTTCAAACTCTTTCATATATATGTAACATTTTGCAATAAAAAACTCTGATGGGTTAGCATATATTGAACTTTTCTTTTCTACCAAACCTTTTAATACATTAATTGATTCTTGATACTTTTGTGCATTCATATAACTTAAACCTAACCAATAACACGCATCATCATACAAATTAGATTTTCGTCCATATCTTTCAACAAAATATGATAATAATTTAGACGATTTGTCATATTCTTTTAGACAAAAATATGATAAACTTAAAATGTATTCAGTATTCATCATAATTTTACTATCTTTAGATTTTATCTTAGACAACACATTTATTGCAGAATTATATTTTTTTTGTTCAAAAAATATATATCCTAAATCTAATCTCACATAATCGCTCAAATTATCACTAAATCCATTATTAAGAATTTGATGACAAACATTTTGTGCTAAATCATATTTTTTCTGTTTAATTAAAATTTTACTTAAATTATATTTTATAACAAGTTCACTATTCCCTTTAAACTTTTCAAAAGAAAGTTCTTTTAAAAAATTTTCTGCATTAGAATACTGTTTTTGCTCTGAAAAAATTTGTGATAACCGTAAATTAACATATGGCAAATATTCACTTTCTTTATATAGAGATAAAAATTTATTAAATTCTCGTTGAGCATTTTTTAACGATCCTTTTTTATACCAGGATTCTGCTAAAAAATATAAAATTTGTTCTTCAACATCTTTATTAACATAAAATTTGTTTTCTTTTATCTTACTATTAAAAAAAGATATATTTGTTAGCACAGAAGAGTATTTGCCAAGTCTATATAAAGAATATATTTTACCGTATAAAATATATGGTTCGAGATATTCTATCTGTTTTAAATCTATTGAAGAATATATTTTCTCTGCATTATCAAAATCGTTTGTATAAACACAACTTTCTGCATACATAAACTTAGCAATTTTATAAAACTGACTATTATTATTTTTTAATAATTCTTCATAACATTTTTTTGCTTCTGCATAATTTTTATCCAAAAAATATGTGTTCCCTAACAAAAACAATGATTCATCAGATTTGTCCTCTTCTAACAAAAACGATTTCTTAAACATTTCTTCTGAAACACCATAATTTGATGAAATCAGAGCAGAAAATCCTAAATCGTAATAATTAATTTTACAAAACAGTTCTATGGACAACAAAAACAAAAATATTACAACTTTAATTTTTTTTAACATAATATTCTACCACTCTGAATTTTCTATAATTTCTTCACCAAAACTTCCTACATTATAACTTTTTTTATATGAAGATTCTTTTGATCTTAAAATTCTTATAGGAACCGCACCTGCATCAATCGCTGCTCGCATATCAGAATCAGAATCACCATAATAAATGTTCAATTCTAAAATTTTTATTTTTTCTGTTTTATTATTAGGAACAAAATAAACATTTTTTTTAGGCACATTAAACGTTTTTGAAATATAATTTTTTAGATACTCACCACCATACGGTTCCCGGGCAGTTATTACATAAACTTCATCTCCATTTTTTAAATGTCTATCAACAATTTTTTTCACTGTAGGTTTAATCTTTGAATATTTACGATCATTTTTGTTAACCATTATCCAAAACTCTTTTGAATATGGTTCTACTGAAGAATTAAATGCTCGTTCAAAGTTGGGTGATGAAAAAAGCAATGTATCATCAATATCAAATCCAACCTTTAATTTTTCTGCCACAATTGTTTGTGTAGAAAAATTTACATTTGGGTCCTGTTGTGAAAAAACTATATTACTATAAAATGTAAAAAAAGTAATTAGTATTAAAACAAATATCTTTTTTATTTTTATCATATGTTAATTTCCTCTTTTATTTTTTCAATGTTTATTATATGTTGAGAATTTTTTTCCAAATTTTTTACTATTATATCATTATTTAAACTTTCTTTGCCTACAATTATTACATAACCACATTTTTCGTTATCAAAACATCTCATTTGCGATTTCAAACTTCTATTACTAAAAGGTCCCACTACAACACAATTTTTTATTTTGTCAACTACTTTCAGTGCAAAATTTAAATATTCGTTCGAAACAATTCCAACCCCAACTTTATTATTTTTTTCTACTTGAAAAATAGTTGAATTTATAACTTCCATTATTCTATCAATCCCAAACGCACATCCACATGCACAAATGTCCTGTCCTCCTAAATCGTTAACTAAATTATCATATCTACCACCAGCACAAACTGTATTTTGAGCAGCATCTAAACTTTTACTTTTAAATTCAAAAACAAAACCTGTGTAATAATCTAACCCTCTTACTAACATCTTGTCTTCAAAATAATTTATTTCCTGGTCTTTTAATAGAGATTTTATATTATTATAATCTTCTAAACATTTATCACACAAACTTTCAATGATATTAGGTACATTTTTAATTTTTTCAGAATCTGTTTTACAATCCAATATTCGTAACGGATTTTTTTCAATTCTCAATTTACAATCATCACATAAAATTTCTTTTTCCAAAGCGTCAATAAGTTTTTGTTTATAACTAATTCTACAATCTTTACATCCAACACTGTTTATACAAAGTTCTGTGTTAATATTTAGTCTCTCAAATACTTCAATTATACTTTTTATTAAAACCAAATCTGCAGCAGGCGATTCTTCAGAAAATATCTCTGTACCAAACTGATAGAATTCTCTATATCTACCTTTCTGTGGACGTTCATATCTAAACATAGAACCAAAATAAAAAAAACGTTTCAACGAAAACTTTTCTTTTAAATTATGTTCATTAAAAACTCTAACTATTCCAGCAGTTCCTTCTGGTCTTAAAACAAGTTTTCTACCTTTTTTGTCCTCAAACTCATACATCTGTTTTTGAACAATATCCGTAGTATCACCCACACCTTTAGTATATAATTTTATATCTTCAAACGTTGGTAAAACTATTTCTTTAAATCCATACCTAATCGCTGTTTCTCTGCATATACCTTCTACAAACCTTAATTTTTTTGCTTCAACATCTATTATATCTCTAACACCTCGGACAGATTTTATTGTATCCATAAAATCACCAATCTTTAAACAAAGTTTTAACTCTTTTTTTTGCTTCTAACAATGTTACTTTTATATCAGTATCTTTTAGCAATGACAATATCTCTATCATAAACGGATTTTGATAATTTATTGATTGTAATATTTTTGCTACATTATACCACCTTATTCTTCCTTCTCCGAACAACAAATGTTCATCGTTTTTTCCATTTGTATCAGAAACATGAACATTTAACAAATAATTTTTTAATTTTTCCATCATATCACACAAACTGTTAGTAATATTAAACAATTCTGCATGACCAGTATCTAAACAAACCCCAACAATATTTTTGTCTAACGAATTGATTAAATCCAACAATTCTTCCGTAGTAGAACACATTATGTGTGGCAACTGGTTTTCTAACGCAATTTTAACATTATATTTTTTTTTTATTATATACTCCACAATCTCTTTTAGCCCATCTTTTATAAACGAAAATTTTAATTCATATTCTTCTTTTGACAAATTATTTTTGTTTGAATCAGGTTTTGACGCAGGATGAACTACCACAACTTTTGTTCCTAAATCATTTGCAACATCAACAACTTCTTTAATATCTTGTATAACTTTGGTTCTTATTCCACAATCTAAAGAAGCAAGTTCGTATTCAAAAGAAAATGGAGCATGAATAGAATGGATTTTAATATTATTTATTGCACAAAATTTAGATACTTTATCTACTATACTTTTTTCTTTCCAGGCAAAAAATGGTTTTGCACCATAAAAAACTGTCCATAACTCTATATATTCTATCTCGACTTGTTTTATAATTGCTAACGCTTCTTCTAAAGATATTTTATTGCGGTCAAATATACCTGTTGCAATACCTGTTTTCATAGGTTTACTTTTCTATAAAAAACAAACCTTTTTTGCAACATAGAATTTATATTTAACTAATATTTTTATCATAGCAAAGTTCTCGGTAATTACAAAACAAACAAATTTTATTATTAGTTGTTTTTTCAAACTCTTCTTTATCCTTGGGAATATTTTGTTCTATGTTTTTACACATTGAATATAATTCTTGAGTTTCTTTTTCTACTATTGTAACAAACTCTTGCAAATCAAACTCGTTCAATTCTATCTTAAACTCATTATATACCGGTTGCATATAAGCTACTATTGGGAAAATTTTTTCTGGTTCTTTTTTAAAATGAAAATTTACCCACAGAGAATATCCCAATAACTGTTTTCTATGTTTTTTTTCATCACGCCGACCTGTTTTCCAATCTAAAATATAAATTTCATCTTCTACAGGAAACAAAAAATCTACCTTACAATACGCTTTTAAATCACCAATCCTTGTCTCACCAAACCCTGGCGGTTCTATTATCCATTTGTTTTTGTTTTTTACTGCTTTTGATAGTATCCATTGGTATCTTTCTGAAGATAAAAAATTTTTTAAATATTTTTCTACTTCAGTATAAATTTTTTCTTCATCAATTTTTTCTATCTTATTATAATATGTTTCTATAAAATCCTTTTTATTAATATACTCATTAGTTTTACGTCTTGTGAAATTAAAAAATTTTTCTTCATCAACAGGTCTTTCTGTCTTTAAAAGACGTTCTAACAAAATCTTTATAACATCATGAACAATATTTCCTTGTTCTAAAGATATGGAAGTAAGTTTCTTTAATTTTTCAATTTTGTTTCTTAACTCAATTGGTTCATTTTTGCTATAATAATCATAATAATACGCTCGTTTGCACATAGAAAATTTATCATACCTACTTACAGACCAACCTAATATAGATGTAAAATTAAATTTTATCAAATCCATTGAACCATTATCCATATATTCACCTTTTTAATTATTAAATTTTTTAAACATTTCTTCAGCTAAAATTTTACCACAAACAGAACAAAAATGTAAGTTATACCCACCACAACCTCCTGTATAATCTATAATTTCTCCCATAAAAAATAAATTCTTACTTATTTTAGACTCCAAATTAACAGGATCTATTTCGTTACAATTTACTCCGCCAATAGTCACTTGTGACTCTTCGTATGTTCTTGTTCCAATAATTGTTGTATTATAATTTTTAAGATTAATATAAATTTTCTCTAATATTTTATCATTAATTTTATCTTTTAAAGTATAATTTTTACACAAAACTTTATTAACAAATAATTTTATAAAATTAAGATTTAAACTTCCATTAAAAATTTTCTCTAAAGTATCATTCTTGTTCTTAAACAAATTTTTATAATACTGTAAAGTAAGATATTTCTGTGGTAAAAAATCTATGTTCAAAACAACTTTACCTTTTGTTAATTCCATTGATACTAAATTACTAACATATAAAACATTAGGTCCGGAAATTCCATAATCAGTAAACAACAATTCACCCGTTCTATAAAAATTTTTATATTTTATCCCACAATCAATTTTTGTCCCTTTAATAGAGGAAAAAAATTTTTCTTCTGTTTCTAACGCGACAATCCCAGCAACTGTTTTTGTTATTTTATGTCCTATCTTTTTTAAAATATTAAAAGAAGAACCATCTGTGCCTAACTGTGGATATGAACAACCACCACTTGCAAATATTATTGTTTTAGTTCTAACAATTATTGTAACATTGTTATTTTTATCATAAATCTTAACAACATAATCTTTATCATTATTTTGAAATACTTCTTTAACTTCACTATCACAAACAAGTTCTACTCCTAAATCCTTAATACAAATATTAAAATAATTTTCTATTGTTAGAGAAGAATTTGTGTATGGAAAAACTCTTCCATACTCATCATATTTATAAGGTATCCCTTGATCTAAAAGATATTTTTTTAAATCAAACCCATTTATTTTTTCAAACATAAAACTTTTCCAACTATCACTTGCGGAAAAAGAATAATAATCTTCTTTACTAAAATTTAAATTTGAATAATTACATCTTCCATTACCACTAGCACGAATTTTTTTGAACGGTTTAGACATTTTTTCTATTATTAAAATACCTGGTTTGTTAAAAAATTTTTTATCTTTTAAAAAACTTAAAAAAAACCCTGCACTGCTACCTCCTCCAACAATTATTATATCATAACTTTTTTTCATTTATTTTTTCTCTAATTTCTAACAACAACTTGTCGTTTACTTTATACCCTTTGTTCAAAATATACATAAAATCATCATAAGATTTTTTGTATTCTTTTTTATAAAAATATGCTAAACCACGGTTATTCCTGCAATTTATAAAATCAGGATTTATACTCAAAACTTTATTATAATCATTTATCGCTTCGTCAAACTTTTTCTTTACAAAATAAACATTCCCACGATTATTATATGCTTCTAAATATTTATCATTAAGTTCAATCGCTCTTGTATAGTCTTTTAAAGATTTTTCATATTCTTGAATATTAAAATATAAAAGTCCTCTATCATAATAATAATTTGCGGAATTAGGTTTTAATTTAATTGCTTTTGTATAATCTTTTATCGCTTCATTATACATCTTTTTTCTAAAATATATCATTGCACGATTGCTATATGCTCTATTTTCTAAAGGATATTTTTTTATCACATCACTCCATAAAAATATGCTATCTCGCCAAACTAATATTCTGTTAAAAGTTGTATTTGATAACAAAATTATTATAAACACAAATAATATATAAAAATATTTATCATATCTATTATATTTTTGTATAAAAAAATTCCATAACAATGCACCTAAATAAAATATCCCTAATGATGATATATACACATATCTATCTGATGGTACGCCTAAACCTATTGGAATAAAATTTAATACTGGAAATATTGTGATAACAAAAAATATAATACCAAATAATACTTTTTTATTTTCTACTAAAACTAAAAAAATACCTATAACTACAAATATTACCACAGAAAACCACCAAAACCAATTTTGTATAACAACTTTTTCAAATGTAGGATATAAAACAGATAGTTTTGTAGGATAAAAAATGTTTTTTATATACAATATTATACCATAACTTGCATTGTATATTCCGGATAAAAATGAAATTCTATTATCAACAACAACTTGTTCTATAGGAAAATGAATAAAAAATCCTATAATACTAAAAAAAATTGAACCTATAAAAAATGGTATTTTTTTAGTAACACATTTTATCAAAAAATCTTTGTTTGAAAAATTTTTATAATATTTTTTTATAATTTCCTCTTTTAAAAACACATAATCTATCAACAATAACACCAACGGTAAACTCACAGCCATAACTTTTGACATTAAAGATAACAAAAACATAACAATTGAAATATGATAAAATTTTTTTTCATTTTTTCTAATATAATGTATATAACTTATTATAGATATTAAATAAAAAAATGCATATAAAACATCCTTGCGTGCAGAAATCCATACTACAGGTTCTACTTGTAAAGGATGTATTCCAAACAATATTGATACAAAAAATGATATCACAAAATTTTTTTCTAACAAATAAAATATATAAAAAACAAAAAAACAGTTAAACAAATGAAGTATTACATTATTTAAATGAAAAATCGCAGGATTTAAACCAAAAAGTTTGTATTCCACTGCATAAGATAACAACACTATTGGATGATATAGCCCTTGATATGGATAAATAAAAAAATTTTTTATACTTTGAAATGAAAAAACTTTTATATTATCATTTCTTACGACAAGAATCTCGTCATCATAATTAACAAAATCATTTTTTATTGCTTGAAAAAAATTTATTGATACCAACAACACAACAGCTAAACTCGTAGCAAAAATCTTTTTTTTGTTCATTTAACATTTAAATAAAAAATAATATATCCAAATGTTCCTAAAAAAATAAATGGTGCAAAAGGTATATATTTGCCAAAAATATTTTCTTTACTTTTAAAAGACAAAAATAACACATATATAGTTGCTATCACTGAAGCAAAAAATAAAATTTTAAATATTGCTAAATACCCAAGATATAACCCAATTGCAGCAAAAATTTTTACATCAGCATAACCTATTGCTGGTTTTTTAAATATTTTATTTCCGATATGTTCTATTAAAAAAATCACACCATATCCCACCATACCACCTAATAAAGAATTCATAACTTTGTTTACCAAATTATCTCCAAAAACTGGATTTATAATTGACACTAAACAACCTGAAATTATCAAATAATTAGAAAGCACATCAGGAACTTCCATCGTTTTATAATCAATTACTGCTATAACAAAAAGGACAAAACTTAAATTAAAAAAAATCATTGTATAAACATAATTTTCAAACTTAAAAAACAACAAAACTGCCATTAGACCACAAACAAATTCTACAAAAGGATATATAAAACTAATCTTTTGACCACAACTTTTACATTTGCCTGACAAAATAAAAAAACTTATAACTGGAATATTATAATACCACTTTATATGTTCCTTACAGTTAGGACAAAAAGAAAATGGAAATAAAATAGATTGATTTAAAGGTAACCTATAAATTAGTACATTACCAAAACTACCAAAAACTGTGCCTAAAACAAAAAAAAATATTAACATAACACATTAAAAATTTATTATATAAGATTCGTGATAATACTAAACCAATATTTGCTACTAATTTTATTTTATATAAAAAAAGAAAGAGGTGATTACAAACATTTGTAATCACCTCTTTAATAAATGTCACATTCAGATAATCACACTTTAGTATGAATACCAAGGTGTTCCTGCAGTATCATTGTATCCACTGTTAACAATTATACTACCATAATCATTTGCTGTTGCAACTCCACAATAACCCCACGCATTTATCCCTTCATTCTGAATAGTCGGTGCAGAACCAATTGAAGCATATCCATAAACCCCGGACAATGTTACTGTTGGATGTGCTGTTGGAACTTTTGCAGTTGGAATCTTTTTGATATATTTTGGAACCAAAGCTCCTGTAAAAGTACCTGTAACTACCTCGCCTGAAGCTGTTATTGGGTAATAACCCTCAACATCACTATAATAAATGTTCAATGTTGATCTCAATGTAGATAACGAACCTTTTGTTGCACCTTCGTTTGCTTTTCTCACCATATCAGGTATTCTTGGTGCTACTACCACTGCTAATATACCAAGAATAACTACTACAACCATCAATTCTATCAATGTAAAACCTTTACTTTTTTTCATTTTTCTTTTCACCCCCCTGAAGAACATTTTTTGGGATTAAAATAAATAACAGACCCTCATTCTTCTATTATTATTATATTACATTTCTAATAAATTGTCAAGATTGTAAAAATAATATTCATTTTTCTGTTTTTAAACAACAAAATCGTAGACGAAAAAATGTCAATGTTAACACATTTATGTGATAATAATCACACTTTTTATCCTACCCATTGCACAATATTTTATCTAATTTTTTTAATCCTCTAGTACATTAACTATCTCTTTCTTAAAATTAATGCCTAACATCAAAAGTTAATATCTACCTGAAACCGAAAATCGTGATCCACAGAATTCAATATTTTAGACAATTCTGTTGATAAAATAACATCTTCACCACTTTTTGTAAAATACTGTTTATATCTATACCTAAACCATAAAACAACATTCTTTGCAAACTTGGATGTTATTGTAAAATAAAATTTATCCCCTGCAGAATTGTTTTCTGTTTCTGAAATATACACATTGTACCACTGAGGATTTAAAATGCTTAAATAAATATTTTTGTCTGCATCATAAATTTTGTATCCTGTATTTAAATCTAAATTTGAAAATTTATATCTCATTGACAAAAACATTAACTCGCCATAGTATGCACTATTGTTTGTGTCCGGCAAATCATAAATTTGCCACCTGTTTTCATACCTAACTCTCATTTTTAAATTTTTAGTAAAATCGTATGTAACTTGATATCTTCGTCTTAAATTTATTTGATCAACTTGTTTATTTTCTTGTGGTAATAAATCGTTATAATTGCTTAATTTAATATATTTTTCACGAATATCGTCTAATAATCTAAAATATAACTCTGTTTTTTTTATTTTATACTTTGATTCAAACATAATCTCGTTATACTTTGATGGATACCTTGGTGATTCGCTGGTAGAATATCCGCTCCATAAATTTCTAAAAATATTTCCCGTAGCATAATTAAATTTTAAATTTAAATTGTCAATATGATATTCTAACCCATGCCTAACACCAACCTGACCATTATCTGCATCTGAATAAATTCTAAATCCAACTCCATGGGGAGAATAAAAAGTTGAATCTAAATTTGTATAAAGAAAATAATAACTTACTTTTTTATATGGTATAATAAAACCCAAGTTTAACCCGCTCCCATCTTGTGGTAGTATACTATTACCTAAGTTATCCTTTCCACCACCAGCATTTGATCTTGCATATTCGCCATAAATGTTTAACATTGACATCGGTAAATCAAAATATATACTACCAACTGTTAAATGATTACCACGATATACCGATGACCAATACTCTGCATATTTACTCACTAAAGCACCATAACCTGAATTGTCTGTTTTGTCAGGATCAATCACCTTGTCAAACATAGATTCGTAAAATGTCATACCAACACGCATATTAAAAATGTTTGTTACAATATTAAACCCTATCAACTCCTCTGTTAAGCTTGCCCTATCTAACTCTGGTAACAATATATCTTCATAATTTTCACCCTGTCTACTAACAGTACTAAAAGTAATATCTAAATTTTTTATTTTTAACAAATCTTCATCTATGTAACTATCAGAAGTAACTTTACTGCTTGACAATTGATATCTTTTTTTAGAATAAACTACTGCTGTTTCAATAGGACCTAAAACTGTTTCCATTCCTAATCCATATAAATTTATATTATAAGTGGAAGATTTATCTTCTCTTAAACCTCTCGGTTTAGGTTTTACCGGACGTAAGGTTTCAGTAGTATTTTCATAAAAAACTAATCCATAACCAAATCCTGCTCTATAATTTCCAACTACAACCTTGTCAATATATGGTAATGAATACAACTTTAACCACCACTTTTTTAAATAAAACTTTTGTATCATATCAAAAGTAGGCGGTGGTTCTTCCGGTCGGTATAAAAATAAATATCCTAAATCTAACTTTGACGAGTATGAAAATTCTGTTCTGTTATATAAATATATAGGATTACGCAAAGGTGAAGTTGAATAATATTTCAAGTAAGTTTCAGCAGAATCAGGTTTTGAAATTTTAGTTCTAAAACGCACCTGTCCTTTAATTCTTTTATCTGTTTTTAATTGTTTAACAGATTTTACTGTTACATATGGCGAAACTCGTTTATAAACTTCAGGTGTAACACCTTTAACTGTTAGTAATGCACTTTTGGTTTTAAACGGTTTAGTCCTACGATGACGAATAATTTCTCTGGCAAGTTGCGAATTTATCCCGGGTAAAGTTCGTAGTTGAACAAATGATACTGTGTTTAAATCTACCGGATCACGAGATAATCTTTCTAAAAGTTCATCCTCATCTTGAACAAGACTGATATCTTCATCTAAAGTTACTGCTGTAGAAACACTTTCCTGTCCCAAATCTTGTTCACCGACATCTATCTCAACTTCATCAAGTTGTTTATATAACTCTTCTAATTGGTCAAAATCTTCTTCCTGTGTTTGTTGTTGTGCAAGATCTTCATTAATATCTAACTTTTTAGAAACTGGTATAGTAGAAAAATTTATTTCATTTTCTTGAGCTAAAATTGTCCCTACAAAAAATAAAGTAATTAAAAAACTTTTTTTAACATTTCCCATTTAATCTTCTATATAAATACTATCTTTTATTTTTTCTACAAACCTTTTATTAATATTTGGCACTTTGTTTAAATCATCTACTGACTTAAAATTTCCAAATTTTGTTCTATACCGAATAACATTTTTTGCATCCATAACAGAAAATCCTAACAATTTCAACTCTTCTTCTGTAATTTTGTTTAAATTATATTTTTTTTCACTTACACTCAACTCTTTTTTCGGTGTAGAAATAACAACTTCGGTTTTAACCTGTTCAACTTCAAGTGTAACACCTTTTTCCAAGACTGGTCTGTCCAAAACTTGTTCTTTAACTTTTTCTTTTTCTACCTCTTGCACAGGTTCAGTAATAATTGGTTTTTCTATAAAATCTTCCTCACGAAAAACTTTTTCTACTACAATTTTTCTTGGTTCTTTTAACACACGTTTTGGTTGTTCTATAGAAGACATCTGATCATCAACATAAACATAATTTTTTATTCGTTCTAAAGTAACCTTCCCTAACCGTGGAACTTCTTCTAAATCATCTACAGACCTAAACCCACCTAATAACTGTCTCGTTTCAATTATTCGTTGTGCTGAAGTTGGTCCTATACCGGGAAGTTCGGTAAGTTCTTCTACAGTGGCTGTGTTTAAGTTTATTCTTAACTTTGACAAATCTTTTGTTTTTGTAGTTGTTGTACTTTTAGCACCTCGACGCGGTTTTTTATCTTCAAAAATTATATCTCCAAAACTTTCTTTTTGTCCTATCCTTATACCTAATGAAAATAAATGCTGAACACCTAAATACGGATGTGTTACATTTGAGTAATCAAACAAAAAATCTTTATAAAAAATTCCAAAACCAAAACTGTACTTAGCAGGTTTATCTTTAGAACCTGTTTCCACACCTGTACGAAGTGTTAAAACTGGATTTAAAAATATTTCCTGCCCTAATTTAAAATATACATCTTCCAACTGCGGTTTTATCATGTCAATATAACTTGGCGAATTTTTTATAAATTCAAGCCTAACTCCTGTAACTGTCTCACGGGACAACTTTTCTTCTAAAACAATTTCAGGTGAATTGACATTTTTTATAACTACACCAGTAATTACTGAAGGAGAAATAATTCCCATAAAACCTAAATCTATCCCTAAAACACTTTTGCTACCATAATCTTTTATAGTTAAAGATTGAGATTTAATGTTTGCACCAACTGAAAAGTTTAACGATAAATTTTGTGAATATGCAAAATAAATACTGTTTTCATTGTATAAATCAAACCCAAAACTGTTCCACAAAAATCCTACCCTGCCAAACGATTTTATTTCAGTAGCAAAACTTAATGTCGTATCAGACAAAATGTTCATACCATAAGGATTAGTATATGAAAAAGCAACATCATACTTTGGCAGATTTATTAACCCAGCAGGATTGTAGTATATAGACTCACTTTCACCATAAGACGCACTGTATGCACCACCTAACGCTGATGAACGAGCAAACAATTGTCTCTGCTCAAAAGCAGATTGAACCGGAAAAGTAAAAAAATAAAAAAATAAAAAAATAAAAAAGTAATTTAACCATACCTTTTTTATCAATTTTTTATTCATTTTGTTACTTTTATCTATTTTTCACTTTATTATATTGTTTTACTAACATTAAAACTTTCTCCCTACCACAACTATATCTTTACCACTAAAACGTTTCCCAGTAACAGGATTGTATGCATCAAAATATACTATATACACTCCTGTTGGAACTATTGAACCATACTTGTCTGTCCCAGTCCAACTAATTGTTCCCACATTATCGTCCATTTTAACACCAGTGAAAAAATTTGTACTATTATCCATAAGAGTTATTATTTCTTTTCCTGACATGTTAAAAATTTTTATACTTTTATTAAACAAAACTGCTTCTGTAGCAGATACAGGTATGTTATAAGCAATACGTGTTTCTTCCCCTGAATGTGGTATGAATGGATTTGGCTTTAATACTTCAACAGTTTTTGTTGTTTCAGATTGTAAAGGTATTTCTTCTGCCAACACATCATCTACATAAATATCATTGTTATTATCGTCAGTTTCTTTAACTGAAATACTAATTTTAGCACCAACAGCATTTATCGGTGCACTAGATGTAAATGTTAACAATTCCCAAGTATTAAATTCCGTAACTGTTAAATCTGAAGATGTACTGGTAGAAATTATTACATTGTTACTATCATACCAAATAATTCTTAATCTAATTTGTGAATCTGTAACAAGCCCACTTTTATATGCCAAATAAAACCATGCTCCAACTTCATACATTTCACCACCAACTGCTTCTGAAATTTCAGAAGTTATTATTCCTCTTCTTTCATAATTTTCGGTAGGATCATCAAAAAAACATGAATAAACACCTGACCTTTTAATTTTAGAACTTCTCGATATACTTGAATCTGAACCTATTTTGTCCCAATAATTAAATTTTATAACATTTTCAAACCCTGGATTTTTTATTACAAATTTTTTTGCGCAATATACCGTCTGTTTTTGAATCACTAAAAATAAAAATAAAAAAATTATTTTGCACAATAAAACATTTTTTTTCATAAATTCATAAAGTTATTATACTGTTTTTTTATTAAAAATACAATAAATATAGATTTTTTTAGAAAATTTGATGAAAAGAAGATTTTAATTACAAATAATAAAAAATAAAATAGCACAAAATAACTCAGACAATTAACTCTATACCTAATTTACACCTTTGGCACTAGGATACAATTTTTAATTACTTAAAACCTAAACTCTAACGACACCTTATGACTACCTAAATTGTCACTATACACCCTGGAAATTCCTACTGCATAATTTATTTGTAATCCTAAACTCTCAGACAATCTACTAAAAAATCCAAACCCAAAATTTATACTTGTCTTATTTATCCCAAACCGAACAGCATAAGTGTGAAATGCCAAAAATGTTTCCATACCAACTGCATAACTAACTTTCTCTTCAATTGTACCCCAATCTTGCATCCTATATGCCACATCAAATCCTATACCTATATCTTCTAACACTTTCCAATCACCAAAATTATAAAAAGTTCCAACCCGTGCCATCATAGGAACTATGTCTTGACTTCCTTCAATAACAGCAACATTGGGTGAACTTATATCTCTAACCATTATACCTAAAGACAATTTTTCTGTTGGTTTATACATACTCCCAAAATCTATTGACACCACACTTTTACTTTCAGCAAGATTAGGTTCTAAACTTTTAAACTCGGAATCAAAAGTATACTTTTTAGTCAAATATTTTATATTTAACCCAACCATTATATCCGCTAAATCAAGATTAAACTTTTGTAATCCTGTTGCACCACATAAAATTACAATTGATTCGTTATAAAGATTGTTTATGTTGTAATTGTTATAATTTATCCCTAACGAAACTTTCTCTAACGGTACCACACCACTTACATACATTAACCCAAAATCTACCCCTTCTAAACCTAAATACGGTTTTGTATACATCAGCTCTACTGATTTCTGTGTAACATATCCTATCCCTGACGGATTATAAATTATCCCTGACGAATCGTTACTAACTGCAGTAAATATTCCACCCATACCTTCCGCTCTTACCGACCAACCGTAATCTTGGAAAGCACAATTTATCGGAAAATGGAAAGAGCAAAGGGTAAAAAGTAAAATACCAAAATAAATTTTTATAAATATTTTTTTCATTCAAAACTCGTTTAATTTTAGTTTTTTTATAAATGCTGTTAACATACTTGAAATATTATTTAATAAATCCATCACATTTCCATATTCTTCTGAAGAAATATATCCTAATTTAAATACAATTAAAAGTTATGTTTCTACTTCACTAATAGAACCTCTCGAAATATATAAAAATTGCTTAAGATCATTTTTTGTTTGTCTTGCTGAACCTTCAGCAATATTAGCACTTATTGATACAACAGATCTTCTCAATTGTAACGGCAATGCATAAACTTCTTCTTCTTTAGGAAATTTCGCAGTAATCTTGTAATCAATTTCAACTAGTTCAATAGATTTTTTCCAAACATCTAAATGTTCATGTGGTCTTTTGCGCATTTTTTTATTTTTACCTTTTATATTTGCTATTTACGATTTCCTATTCCCACTTTACAAGAGTTATTTTACAATCACCGCCACACCATACCTCTTCTTACCATCTTTTGTTTTAATTTCGTAAACATACCCACCGGACTCTATCTTTTTATTTTGTTTATCTTCACCACGCCAAATTATTAGTTTTGTCCCACCGCTACTATCCCCACGCCATAGTTCGTTGCCAGCATAATCTCTAATTATCACTTCTTGCGCTTCTGAACCAAACACTAACTCTGGATTTTTTGGTGAAACAAACTTTTGTTCTGGCAAAATTTTTGTCGGTTCAACTTTTAGCCACCCACCACCAACCGGCCAACTGCTAACATTTACTTCGTCTTTAGCTTCTAAATAATACTCAACCCCTTCAATACCAATCGTAATTAACGAAAAGTTTAATTCTGCAAAACCACTATATTCACTTATCCCACTAACAAATTCAGGGACAAAATTTATATTATTTTCTTGTGTATCACCTATTTTTCTAAACTTTCCTGACAAACTTATAATTTTACCTAACCGGTCATCTTTTTCAAACCTATCATCTACAATTTTAACATTTAACTGTGCTACAGATTTGCCTAAATCACGACTGGTTAACTGTCCTATAGAAAAAAATTCCGGCGCAATTATGTCCGGTATTGCTGTAGCAATGTTTGATGAATCACTTTCGCTTCCGTCGGTGTCAGAAGATTTTACTATATAATAATAAACCTGACTTGCTATTATACCATCTGTGTCCGTATAACTTACAACTTTACCCGGTTTTGCAATTAAATAAAACGGTCCTAAAACTGACACTGAAGAACGGTAAATGTTATACCCGGCAAAATTGGACGCACCTGAATCTGACGAATTTGTCCACGATAAACTCACTGAATTACCATTATGTTTCGCATTAAGATTTGTAGCAGGAGAAATTTTTGGTATTCCACTAACAACTACGCTTAATATACTCTCTAAAACTATACTAAACAACCCGTTACCTTGATCTCCTTTGTCAAAAGTTTTTATTTTAAAATAATATGTTCTACCATTGACTAAATTATCAATTGTAGTTTGTTTCATAGGATAAGTAACTGTAGAATAATGTATAACATTCTCATCAGATATATTAACAAAATTAAATGTAGCACCATATACCCAATATTTGTCAATATCACCCGGGTCAGGAGATGGGTGTTGCCAAGTAACTGTCAATTGACGGTTTGCACTTGTGGTGTTTAAAACTGAAACTGCCGGTGGAGACAAATCTTGTGCCGAAGCATAATTTAACGTGTTTGTGTTTCCATCTTTGTTCCACAAAGACCAATTGCCTGCATCGTCTCGTGTTATTATACCAAAATAATATGTTGTCCCGGCATACAAACCGCCTATAACATAACTTACTTGTGTGTTCGGACTTACACCTGTAGTTGCAAATTGAACTGAATAACTTTCTGTACTTGAAAAAAATGTAAACGATGTTGTAGAATATTTTATCCTATAAACAGCATTGTTTAATGTAGCATTATTTTCATCATCTCCAGGTGAAGTCCAGGAAAGTTTTACCTGTCCATCAAATACTCCTGTTATCGCAGTAAGGTTTGAGATTGCACATGGCGGAGTCTCATCAAATATCACAGGCCAACCTATCTGCGGTTCTGTATCAGACAACCATGCTGCTCCTATGTAAAGTTTTTCT
>CALDDQ010000022.1 GCA_937936785.1 uncultured Endomicrobiia bacterium | reverse complement strand
CAAGAAAAATTGTTTAAACGATATGGTTTCTATCCACAAGGACACAGAATGGAATTGTATGGTTTATGCAAAAAATGTAGCAGTTAATATTTTGTTTCAAAACTTGTTTAATATTTAATTTTCTCTTTTAATAAAAAATTTTTTGTTGTTGATTTTTTTTTGTTTTTTTAATAAAATGATAATGATTATCAGAATCATAAAATAATCTCTTTCTTTATAAAATATGCTCTAAAAAGGAGGTGAGATGTTGCTTGTAGAGATTAAAGAATAGAGATACAATAATAAGGAGAAATTTTTATGAAAAAAAATATATTTATTATAAAAATAATAAATCTAATTATCTTTATTGGGTTTATCAACATGAGAGTTTTTGCACAAGAAAGAGAGTTATCTCAGATTAACAGACAGATTGAAATTTTGACTGAAGAGATTGAAAAAATTAAACTTGGATCTGTTGCAGAACCTAAGTATGAGAGTTTTATGGGTTTAGGTCCTGCAGCATCAAAGATATATTTTGTTGATAGTGGTGTTTCAATTGGTGGATATGGTGAAGTTGTGTATGAGAACTATCAAAATTTTTCAAAAAAAGATTTTGCAGATGCGTTAAGATTCATATTATACGTCGGATATAAGTATAACGATTGGATTATTATGAATGCAGAATTAGAATTTGAACATGCAGGTATAAAAAATGTATCACCACGTCAGCCAGAGGTGTATACAGAATTTGTTTATTTAGATTTTTTGTTTAGAAAAGAATTTAATGTTATGACGGGATTAATTTTAATGCCTGTAGGAATTGTTAACGAGTTTCATGAACCGACAGTGTTTAATGGAGTGTTAAGACCTGATGTAGAAAGGATGATAATTCCGAGTACATGGAGAGATTTAGGAGTTATGGTGCATGGTGGTATGGGTGATTTAAAATATAAAATAGGATTAGTTAACGGCCTTAGGGCAGAACTTTTTAAAAAAAGTGATTGGATTAGAAAGGGTAGACAGCAAGGTGCAGAAATAAATGCTGATTCTGTTGGTGGAGTTGTGCGTTTGGATTATGAATTTGCAAGAAATTTTAATGTTGGTGGTGCATATTATTTAGGACGTGCTAATGAGGGAAAAGGTAGGGATTCAATAAAAACGAATGAAGTAGAAACAAATGTTAACCTTTGGGAAATACATTATGAGTATCAAATTAAAGGTTTAAAACTAAAAGGATTATATGCAAGTGGTTTATTAGATGGTAATGATGCAATGAAAAACAATCCACCTAAGAGTGTAGGTAAAGAGGTCCAGGGATGGTATCTTGAAATAGGATATGATATTATGCCGTTTATTCAGTCAGAGTCAATATTTTCTTTGACACCTTTTATACGATACGAAAATTATGATACTCACAAAGAAGTATTTAGTGGAAGTCGTGATGAAACACAAAATAGACAGGTTACTACAGTTGGATTTGGATTTAAACCACATTCAAATGTTATTTTAAAAATGGATTATCAGTGGAGAGATACCGCATCAGTATTACCTGAAGGTAAAGGGTCAGGTTTTGACGAAAACAAGATTGATCAGTTTAATTTAAGTATAGGATTTATTTTTTAAAAAAAAAGATTAATGTCCTTGCTTTTTTCAAGCAAGGACATTAACTTATAATTAATATGAATGTTAGATATTTATTAATATTATTTGTTATTACTATAACTATAACAAGCATTTTTGCAAAAGTTTATCAAACAAAAGATGAAGTATTAAAAAAATATTTTTCAGATTCTGTTATAGAAAAGAAAGTTTTATTTTTAAGCAATGATGAGGTTAAAATTGTTCAAAATATTTCTAAAACAAAGTTAAATTCTAAACTTTTTATTTACTATGTTGTTTATAATAAAAATAATGAAAAAAAATATGTTTCAATTGAAAGTTGTATTGTGAAAACAAAACCAGTTATAATTATGGTAGTTATTAATAACAAAGCTGAGATTGAAAATGTTGAAGTTCTTGCATTTTATGAACCAGAAGAACATCTTCCTTCAAAAAAATGGTTTGAGTTGTTTAAAAATAAAAAACTAAATGATAATTTACAGGTTAAAAAAGACATAGATGCTATTTCAGGAGCAACTTTTACTACTAAAGCTATTACTAATCAAATAAGAGTTATTCTTGCGATATATGAAACAATGATATTAAAAAAGTAGAAAATATAATAACAAAACTTGACAAAATAAAAAATATTATATAAAACAAGACTAATTTAATCCTATTTTGGGAGATTTTTTCAATGTTAATTTCACAAGCAAACGATTATGCAGTAAGAAGTTTAATATATATTGTAAAAAACAGTCAGTATAAAAAAATATTTACAACAAAAGAGGTCGCAGAAAAATTAAAAATCTCAAGAATATTTCTTGCAAAAATATTTCAAAAACTTGCAAATAAAGGTTTAATTAATTCGATGAAAGGTGTTAAAGGTGGTGTTATGATTATAAAAGATACGGATAAAATAACTTTATACGATATTTTTGAAGCAGTAGATGGGATACCTGTTTTAAGAAAGTGTATATATAACAGAAAAATATGTTCATTGAACTATGATTGTGGTATGAATAAATTTTTTAATAAAACTCAAAAATTATTAGAGAACGAACTAAAAAAAGTTACTATTGTTAATCTTGCTAAGAAAAGTAATTATTGAGTTATATGTCAAAAGTAAACTATTAGATAAATTTTAAAAGAATATGATATAGGCTATGTATAGTATAATATTATAATTTGTTTTGTTAAATGCAGAAAGAGATATTTTATTTTAGTATTGATGAAAAAAATATAAAATTCTAAATAGCAGAGTAATTTATTTTAGAATGTAGTAAAAGAAAAGATAATAGGAGGATTTTATGAAAGAAAAAGTTGAAAAAGCATTAGAGAATATTCGGACTGCATTGCAATCAGATGGTGGAGATGTAGAATTGTTAGAAGTAAAAGATGGTGTGGTCAAAGTTAGGTTAACAGGAGCATGTGGTGGTTGTCCGATGTCGCAGGTTACGTTAACGCAAGGTGTGGAAAAAGCAATAAAAAAAGCTGTCCCAGAAGTTAAAAAAGTTATTGCGATATGATTTTATATTTTTAGCAAAACATAGTCATTAAAAATATTTATAGTTAAAAAAAATTATAAATTAGAATGAAATATATTGGCTAAATAATAGGTTTAGTAATATACTACGAATTAACAATTATCTGTTGAGATGTTTATAAAAATACTTTTATTTTTTTGATTTTTAGTAGCATCAGTGTTGTTATATTTAAAAAATAGAAAACATATTTATTAGAAAAATATTTAAATTTTTACCAATAATAAAATAATTTTACATACAATTTAATTATAATAAACAAAATAATCTTCTTAGTTAAGTACATAAAATAACAAGATAACTATTGACAATATATTAACAAAAATGTAAAATATTACTAAATTGGTCATAATAGTAATAAATATGTTTTAAAAATTTTCAAATTAATTTATTAAGATATAACAAAAAAATGAAACTATCAACAAGAGCAAGATATGGACTTAGGTCTATGTTAGAGTTAGCTATAAATTATGGCAAAGGTCCCGTGCTTGTTAGAGATATTGCCAGCAAACAACGGATATCAAGAAGATATTTAGAACATTTAATAGTGGCATTACAAGCAGGAGGTTTGGTAAAAACAATTCGTGGTAAAAAAGGAGGTTGTCTTTTAGCGAAGAAACCTTCTGATATAACTGTTAAAGATATTGTTACAGTTTTAGAAGGGGAAATAATTCCTGTAGATTGTGTGACAGATAACAAATTTTGTGATAAAATTAAAATTTGTGTTGCAAGAGATGTCTGGCACAAAGTAAAACTTGCAATAGATGATGTGTTAAGTTCTATAACATTATCTGAAATGGTTAAGTGGCATGAGAAGAAGTTAAAAAATTATAATAAAATTGCATATTACATATAAAACAACAAATTTGTTTGTAATATGGTTAAATTTTATATGATTTAAAAATTTTTTATATTTAATAATTTATAAAAATCAACAAAGGAGGAATAAAGGTAAAGATGAACAATAAAATTATGGAAAATAACTATTCAGATTTGGAGAACAAGTCTGCTTATGAACTATTAGAATATGTTATAAATAAGTATAAAGATAAGATTGCTTTAGCATCAAGTTTTGGTGCGGAAGATGTAGTTTTGGTTGATATGATGGTTAAAATATCACCACATGTAAAAATTTTTACTTTGGATACAGGAAGGTTACCTTATGAAACATATGATCTTATGGACAAGATACGTGACAAATACAATATTAAAATAGATGTTTATTTTCCAGATAAAGAGTCAGTGCAAAAAATGATTTTTGAAAATGGGTTTAATTTATTTTATAAGAGTGTTGAATTAAGAAAATTGTGTTGTAAGATTCGCAAAGTTGAACCACTAAAAATTGCATTAAGCGAACTCGAGGCATGGATTTGTGGTTTAAGAAGGGAGCAGTCAGTGACAAGATCAGAAGTTAGAAAAGTTGAAGTTGATCAAACACATAACGGTATTTTAAAAATAAATCCACTTGCTGATTGGACTGAAAAACAGGTTTGGGATTATATAAATAAAAACAATGTGCCATACAACATTTTACACGATAAAGGTTATCCAAGTATAGGTTGTGCTCCGTGTACAAGAGCAGTAAAACCAGGAGAAGATATTCGTGCTGGAAGATGGTGGTGGGAAACGCCAGATAAAAAAGAGTGTGGTCTTCACGTGAAATAGTTTGTAATTATGACAATAGGGAGAAATAAAAATAATGACAAATAATCCTCATGGTGGAAAATTGATAAACAGAATAGTTTCTAATGAAGAATTTAAAATTTTTAAGGAAAATAAATATAACTTAAAAACTATAAATTTAAATAGACGAGAATTATCAGATGTAGAAATGATTTCTATAGGAGGTTTTAGTCCTTTGGAAGGTTTTATGTGTCAAAATGATTATATTAGTGTGATAGATAATATGAGATTAAGTAATGGTTTGATATGGACGATACCAATAACTTTATCTACAACTTCTGAAGAAGCTGATAAGTTTGACTTAGGAGATAAAATTTTATTGTTAGATGAAAAAGGTGAAGAAGTAGCTATTTTGTTTTTAGAAGAAAAATTTAAATATGATAAAGATTTGGAGGCAGAAAAAGTTTATAAAACAAAAGACAAGGAACATCCTGGTGTTAGAACATTATATTCTCAGGGCGAAGTTTTACTTGGTGGTAAAATAAATGTTGTGGAAAGAAATAGTCATAATAGTTTTTACAAATATTATCTTACTCCAGAAGAAACAAGAAAACTTTTTAAAGAAAAAGGTTGGAAAACAATTGTCGGATTTCAAACCAGGAATCCTATTCATCGTGCACATGAATATATTCAGAAATGTGCATTAGAGATTTGTGATGGTTTATTTATACATCCAATAGTAGGTGAGACAAAATCTGATGATGTTCCAGCAGAAGTGAGAATGAAATGTTATGAAGTTTTGATAGAAAATTATTATCCCAAAGATAGAGTAGTTTTAGCAATAAACCCTGCGTATATGAGATATGCAGGACCAAGAGAAGCAATTTTTCATGCTATTGTAAGAAAAAACTATGGTTGCACACATTTTATTGTAGGTCGTGACCATGCCGGTGTTGGAAACTACTATGGTCCTTATGATGCACAAAAAATATTTTATGAATTTAATCCTGAAGAACTTGGTATTGTACCATTATTTTTTGAAAACACTTTTTATTGTAAGAGATGTGGTAATATGGCTTCTTCTAAGACATGTCCTCATAAAGAAGAAGATAGAATTGTGTTAAGTGGAACAAAAGTTCGGCAGATGCTACAAGAAGAAGAGATGCCACCTATTGAGTTTACTCGTCCTGAAATCGCTAAAATTTTAATTGAAGCGACGAAAAAGAAAAGAACCGACTATAATATTTAGTTAAGGCGATAAAACAATGACAGAAATTATTTTACTTATAGTAATATCAGTATTTTTAGCGATGAATATGGGAACTTCTGGGTTTTCTATCTCTTTTACTCCATCTTATGGTAGTGGCTTGTTGACAAGGGAAAAAGCAAGTTTGTTTTATACGATATTTATTTTGATAGGTGGTATTTTGATAGGACCAAGAGTTGTTGCTACATTAACTAATAAAATATCATGTTCACCATTTGGATTCTCAAAATATTCAGGTTTAATAATTCTTGTTTCTTCAGCAATAATGATGTTTCTTGCTAATTTGTTAAAAATACCACAGTCAACAAGTTTTATAACTGTTGCCGCTTTTACAGGTGCTGCTTTCTATTATCATTATGTAAACTGGGGTATAATAATAAAAATTTTCTATACTGGAATTTCGTTCTGTGTTTTAGCATTTTTACTTACTTATTTTATTAAAAAAATATTCTATCCGCCAAGAAATGGTAATCTTTGGCTTTATGAAAAATCTGTTGTTCATAATAATAAACTGAAAAAATTTATTATATTGACAGATTTTTATTCTGCATTTGCCGTTGGGACAAACAATATTGCAAATGTAGTAGCGCCTGTGTTATTATCTGTCTCTGTAAATACAACAGTATGTATTCTATTTATAGGATTATCTTTTGGTATAGGTAGTTTAATTTTGGGAAAGGGTGTTATAAATACAATTTCAAAGGAAATAATTCCAATTGGAAAAATATCAGCAGGAATAATATCTCTTGTAACATCAAGTTTTGTGATAATTGCATCTTTGCTTGGTCTACCTACACCTTATGCACAGTTTACAACTTTTTCAGTTCTTGCAATAAGTAGTGTAAAGGATGGATTTTATTTAACATATAAAAAATCCGTTGTGAAAAAAATATTTTTTGTTTGGTTTGCAGGACCAGTTTTTACATTTTTGTTAAGTTATTTATTACATTTATTGATTTTAGAGATTTTACCAAAAATATAAAGGAGAGACGGAAATGTTGTGCTTAATAAAAGAACAATATTTAACCATAATAGAACATGCTAAACAAGAATATCCTAAAGAAGCGTGTGGTATTTTAGCAGGAAGCAGGGTGTTTACGTCCGTTAACCAGAGGAGTAGGGGCTTTAGCCCCGTTGACGAGCCTAAAGGCTCTATTCCTAACGAGCATGAAGGCTCTACTTTAGTGGGAGTTGTAACTAAAGTTTATAAAATGACTAATATTTCGGAAAGTCCACATATATGTTATTTTATGAACCCTGAAGAACAACTTAAAGTGTTTAAAGAGATTCGTCAGTTAGGAATAGAGATGTTAGGTATATATCACTCACATTCAAATAGTCCTAGTTATCCTTCACAAAAGGATTGTGAACTCGCATTTTATCCGGAAGCAGTTTATGTAATAATCTCTTTAAGAGATTTTAGTAATCCAGAAGTTCGGGCTTTCAAAATTATGGATGGAAAGATTGAAGAAGAAAAAGTTATAGTTAGAAAAAATATTCTTTTTGTCTGTATTGAAAATTCTTGTAGAAGTCAGATAGCAGAAGCAATAACAAATAATCTTTACTGGCAAACTTTTTGTGCTTACAGTGCAGGGTCTAAACCTTCTGGTGTTGTAAACCTAAATGCAATAGATGTAATGAAAGAATTAGGAGTAGATATTTCTAACCAAAAAAGTAAAGGGTTTGAAGAAGTAAAAGATATTGAATTTGATTATATAGTAACAATGGGTTGTGGTGATGAATGTCCAGTTTTTATTCAACGTTCGTCAAATGTGAAACGAATTAACTGGGACATACCAGACCCTAAAGGTAAACCGATAGAATTTTT
>CALDDQ010000021.1 GCA_937936785.1 uncultured Endomicrobiia bacterium | reverse complement strand
ACTTTTTCAATAGATGGCGTTGCCCCTACAATTGAAATAGTTGATAATCCAATAGTAATGAACATCTTGGCTAACCATACAATTACTTATACAATAAACGATACAAATTTATTAAGTTGTTGGTTAAATTATAATAACACAAACAGAACTATACCTTGCACAAATGGAATGATTAATACAACAAACTTCTCATTAAATATGGCTCAACTTTACTTTACTTTATGGGCTAACGATACGGTAGGAAATGTTAATAATAAAACATTTAATATTACAATAGATAACACCACTCCTACAATAAGTTTAAACTACCCAACCTCTTTAATAGATTACGGAAGATTTAATGGAACACTGCAATTAAATATAACGGCAGAAGATGTTAATTTAGATAAGGTTTGGTATGAATATAGAGCTCCAGATAGTTATAATGATAGCTTAATAACTCTATTTGATGGAGATAGAGAGACACAAGCAGATATTTTAGAAAATGGAATTTATTCTTTTATTTTAAGCGGAAACGGTGCAGGTTATTTAGATATAACACTGAAGGGAACCGATATAGAATGTAACCCCAATCCTAAGTATCAACAAGTAATAATTCCTCTAACGGCTAATCAAAATAATTTATATATTCAAGTAACTAATCCCCCATTTAGCCCTAGTACTAAAGAGTATAAGTTTTATCAAAACGGAGTATACAAAGGTAAGATCTCTTTTGGAGGAATAGGATTATTTTGTAAATTATACCCCACCGAAATAGAATATTATCAGCAGATAGAAGGAGCAGTTTCTGGTGTTGCAAACATTTCAAATATAACTCTCTCAAGAAAGAAAAATGTAACTATTTATGCTAACGATACGGCTGGGAATTTAAATGTTACTACTTTTGAATGGGACTATAAGGTGTTTGAGAATTCAAGAAAGTATAAAAATATAGCACTATCTGGTTCTTTAAATGAATTTATTTTGAACATAACACAAAATAATGCTTTTTCTGGAATAAGCGTTGATTTGGTTTATGATAATGTTTCTCATTTAATGCAAACCGAAGATATTGGTTTAACAAAAGTATTTAAAAAGACAATGTTTGCTCCGAGCGTTTCTTCACAAGAGAATAAAACATTTTACTTTTTAATAAGATTATCAAATTCAACAGGAGTTTATGAGATTTTAACAGATATTTTCAATCAAACAATAAATCCTTTTTTAATTGATAATTGTTCTTCATATAATTTAACCTTATTGAACTTTACAATGTTTGATGAAAATAATTTAACAAAAATCCCAGGAACAATAAAGATAAATCTTAAAATTTATTCAAATGATACAAGGAACTTGGTATCGAGTTATAATACAACATTCAATTATAATCCTTCTACGCAAACAAGAATATGTTTAAAAGAAATAGACGACGATTACACTATTGCGTATGAAATTCAATTTTATGGAAATGAAGCAGAATACTTAAAAAGATACAAAAATATTCAGTATATGACGATAAATAACAAAACATTAAACCAAACAATTAATCTTTACAATTTGAAAAACAATATAGGTTATCCTTTTAAGATTGTTATAACAGGCAATACATTTAGAGACGAAGGAAATTCTAATCTTTTAGTGGATGCTCAAAGAAAATATATTGAAAGAGACGAATATTTGTCTGTTGAAAGTGCTATTACAGATTATGATGGAAACACTATCTTAAATCTTGTTCCTAATGATGTTCTTTATAATTTCGTTGTTAGTTATTATGGAAAAGTTATTGCTTCATTTAACAATTATAGAGTTCAATGCAGCAATTATGTTTGCATTCTTACTCTTAATGTCGGTTCTCCAAGTGCTGATTTAAAAGATTTTAAAGATTATGGAAATGTAAAACAAACCTTTTTGTTAGATGAAGAAAATAATATTCTTTATCAAACCTATTCTTCAACAGATGGTGCTGTAAAAGAAGTGAGAACAATTTTAATAAAGGCAGATAATAACAGAAACACAACAATAGACGACAAAACCTCAATTGGAACTTCTGGAACAATAATCTTTAATATCCCTTTACAATACCAAGACACTACTTTTTTTGCAGATATTTACATAAATGGCGAGTATGCTGGAACAAAAATGTTTACAAGAGGAGAAAAAATAAACTGGAAGGGGGCAGAGATATTTATAATGTTACTGATGTTTACAAGTTTAGTAATGCTCTTAATAGCACATCCGATTTTTATTGTTATCGGAGCGATTATTGGATTTTCTTCATCTACCTTGTTACTTTATATTGGGCAAGGCAGTTTAGGTTCAATTATTGGTGCAACACTTTATTATATTATTGCGGGGGTGGTTATAATAACTATAATATGGAGGAAATAAAAAATGGCAGGATTTAAAGATATAACATTAGGGTTTATAATACTTATAGCAGCAATGTTCTTCATATACAATTTTGTAGGAAAATATTTAGAAGTAACAAATCCTTCTTCACAATTATTAACAGATGAAAAATATCAAATAAAAAAAACAATTAATTTAACGAAAGATTTAACTGAAACAATGGAAAATGTTTCTTTGAAAACAAAAAAAGGTTTAGAAAATTCTAATCCAGATGCTGTTACATATTCTTTTTTAATTTCGAAAGCGTTATTTGAAATACCAAAAAATGTATTTTCAACAGTAACTAAGGGATTTGAAACAATCCCAGAAATAATATTTAAGGGATTTGGTGGTGTTGGGTCTCAAGAATTAGTTTATTTTATTATTTCAATTGTCTTCTTAATACTCGGTATTATTTTTATAATCTATGTCATTGAATTCATAAGAACTGGGAGGGCGAGATGATAAATCCAATTTGTGATGTGGCAAATGAAACAAGATATGCTTTATTAAATTCTACAAGAGTAAAAGAGAATTTAGCAGAAATAATAATTTATGCTAATTGTGTAACAAACCACTGGTTTGCTTTATTTTTGGTTATTAGTTTTTTCCTTGCAGTATTTATAGGGAGTTTACTTATGCAATTTAGATTTGGTGGCAAATTTATAAGAGTAGAAACAAGTTTTTTGGCATCTTCTTTTGCTACACTTGGTTTTGCAATAATTTTAGAAACATACTCTGGAATTTTAAATCCGTCTTATTTTGTAATTATATTAGGAATGATTATTTTGGGTATTATAGCAAACATAACCTCTGATGATGCTTTTTAGTAATCTTGGTAACCAAAGTTTACTCAAATTTATAAACTAAAGAATAGTTATTTTTTTAAATAAAAAAAATTGAAAGGAGGTTTAAATAAAATGTTGTTCAGCAAATTTCGAAAAGAAAGAAAAATGAACAAGAAAGGTGTTTTTGGATTAACAGCCGTCAACTCCTTTATAGTTCTTTTGCTTAGCGTAGCTTTGCTCGCTTATATCGTTATAACGATAATGGGCGTATTGCTAGGCGCAAATATTATCCAATCGAACGCAACAGGATACAATGAAAGCAAAGCCGTATTGACGAGCGTTAGTAGTGGTATATCTACGTTCTTTACTGCAATAAATCCTGTTTATAGTATTCTTGCAGTAATGATAATTATACTTGTGCTTATTGTCATAGTAAAGATAGTAACTCCAGGCAATAGAGAAGCAACACCACAACTATGAACTACAACGGGTTAAATTCTGTGTCCCGAACACGGGGCAGTTATGCCTGACAACAGAAAATAACAACTTGCTAAAAATTTTTGGCGGTTAAATATTAAACCGCCTTATTATTATATAAAAAACGGAGGTAAAATGAAAAGAATGAAAGAACTATTTAAAAATTTTGAAGGAAAGAAGTTTGTTGCAGAAACAAAATTATTAGATAAGAAGTTACAAAAGTTGCAAAATTTTAAAAAAATAAACAAAAGATAAAATGGGGTATAAAAAAAGAAAAAGAAAAAAAAGATATAAATAATTATATCTTTTACTACTTTTCAGTTTATAGAAAGGATTAAGTATAGCTTTGCTTATTTATAAAAAGCAAATGGAACAAGAAATAAACACAGCAAAGATAAACACAGAAGAAACAAAAAGAGAATATAGAATAAAAGGAAATCTTAAAAGATTTTATACTCCAAGAGAATGGTTTAGTGTTTTAAGTGTTATTAAAAACGATAAACATAAATTTTTAATGGAGTTTCTTTTGCATACAGGAGCAAGAATAAATGAGGCAAGAAATGTAAGGGTAGGTGATATTGATTTTGAAAGAGAACAAATAACATTAAGAGTAACAAAAGGCAGAAAAAACAAAGGAAACACTAGAGTAATTCAAATATCGACATATCTTGCAAGCAGAATAAAAAGTTATTTAAGTGCCAACAACATAGATGGGAAAACAGATTATTTGGGTTTTCCTTCAACAGCAGGAATGAACAAAATTATAAAGAAATACACGAAAATGGCAGGAATAGAGGATTGGGAAGATTTTTCTTGCCATAATTTAAGAAAAACATTGGAAAATTGGGGGGTTTGTTTAAATGTTAACCATTTATCCCTACAGGCACATATGGGACACACAATAGATGTTGCTTATGCCCATTATGTTGCAAACCAGTTAATGACACAAGAAGAAAAATCGCTTATAAAAGGCATAATAGACAACTTATGGTGTAAATAATCGGAAAATAAAAAAAAGTGTCTAAAAAGTGCCTTTAAACGCAAATTTGATAGGTTCTACAGGCAGGTTTAAGGTATTATTTCTGTGTCAGAACGAGCAAAACCGCCTCTTAATATAACTAATCTCTCTCTTGCCCTAGTCATACCAACATAAAAAACCCTCACCTCATCTTCTAATCTATCTTTTAAATCATGAAAACCAGAGAATATCTTTTTTGATAAAGATAAAGAAATATCCTTAAAAAGAATAACATCATCCGCCTCTTTTCCTTTGGAAGAATGAATTGTACCAATTTTTAACTTTATAGGAAATTCTATCGGGATTTTTTCTCTATTTTTGAAAGATCTCTTAATTCCTTCACCAATATCAAGAATACTAAATATTTTTTCATAATTATCTAAAGAGAAAAGTTCAAAAGAAAAACCAATTTTTATCAAATCTTCTTTTGTATAAAACTCTTTTTTTTCAATATTTATAAAATTTTCTTTTAAACCTCTTAAAAACAATCCTTTTTTGAAAGAGATTGAACTTATTAAATATTTCACTTCTTCAAAAGTTAAAGGGATATTATTTAGAATTTTATAAGAAGCATTAAAGAGATTTATTGTTTTATTATTCCAAATACTCTGCCCCTTTATTTCATAATAGACTACTCCGTTTGGTATAAGAACTTCTTCTATGAAAACTCTTTTTTGATAATTTGTTCTAAAAAGAATAAAAGTAAACTTGTCTTTCCTTATAAAATCTAAAACCTTCTCCAAATCCCCATCAAGATGTTCTATTATAACCTCCCCGCCAGAATTTTTTGGTTTTACTTCTTTATATACTCTTTTTTTTATATTTTTTTTAGCATACTCCTGACAATAGTTATGAATTTCTGAAGGAAGCCGATAAGTTAATGGTAAAATAATTTCCTCATCACCTTTTTCTTTATCTAAAGTTGTTTTTTCGTCAAGAAGAAACTTTGGATTTGCGCAGATAAACTTGTAAATTGTCTGGTCATCATCACCAGCAATATAAACTTCTTCTTTGTCTTTTGACCATAGTTTATAAATTTCGTATTGTAAAGGACTTAAATCCTGAAACTCATCAATAATAAGAACCCTTGTAGGAACAATAAAGTTATTTTTTAAAGCAAAAAGCAACATATCAATAAAATCAATTAGATTATTCTTTTCTTTAAACTTCTCATATCTAACTAAAACATCATAAGGATTAAAGTATGAACAAAATATTTTCTCGTATTCTTTTTCATTTAAAGGCAAACTAAAGAATGCTTTTTTTAAATCTTTTTCCTGAAAATCAGAAATGTTACGAGAAAAAAACAACCTCAACTTATCATAAAAGTTTAAAAGAACATTTCCTTCAATTTCGATATTGTCTTCATTTGTTAAAAGGTCTTCGTCTGTTTCTACAACCCTATAATCGATTTTTTCACTATCAAAAAAGATTGTTTTATCTTTGCTTGTCATAACCTCTCTTTCAAAATTAAAAGCCCTAAAACAAATAGAATGAATTGTACCAAAAAAAGGTATATCTTTTTTTTCAATAGAAAACCTTAACATTGCTCTTTCTTTTGCTTCTTCTGCTGCTGAACAAGAATAAGTTGAGAAACAAATATCTTCTGGTTTATAACCTTTATTGAAAAGTTCTTCTAAAGTTTTCATTAAAAAAGTAGTTTTGCCTGTTCCAGGAGCTCCAAAAATTATATGTTTAGACATTATCTTCCTCTTTTTCTTCACTATCAAGTTTATTTTCAAAATTAAGATTAAACTTTTTAGGATTAAACCTCCAAAATCTTTCTGATTTATTTTCTATCTTAATAGGAATAGAACCAGAAAGAAGATAATCCTTAAGAAGATAGGATAGGTTTCTTAAAGAAACATTTAAATCATTTCTTTTGAGAAGTTTTTTTATTGTTTGAGTTGAAACAAAAAGAGTATCGTTTTTATAACAAACAATCCCTTCCTTCAAAGAATAGTTATCAGAAATAACAGAATTTTCTATATAATTTATCAAAAGTTCCTTTGCTTCAATTAAAGGATTTAATGTTTCAGATTTCTCATAATTTATCTCGGCGTTAAAAGTGCACCATTTTGTTAAAAGGTTAGCCCAATCCTTCCCTATCCCGTGATATGTTGGAAGCATAGTCCCAAACTCTTCGAAAAACTTCAAAATAAAATTTTTATAATCAACAATATCCTTGCCTTCTAAAAGAATAACTCCTTCTTTCCCATCTATTTCAAAAGTCATCTCATAAATAATCGGTTCACCTTTGTAAATAACAAACTTCTTTAAGTATTGATCTATATTTTCCCATTTAATGATTGTTTTTACACCAAACCCAAACCCTTCTTTTTTTTCCAATAGTTTAAATAAAATAGGTTTCAATTCTTCTATTTTTTTATGTTTGAAAATCTTTGCTGTTTCAGAAACTATAAAACCGCTATCTGTTTCAATAATAACTGATTTATCTTTTAATTCTCTTATAACCTCTTTAACCAATTCATCATCCTTAATAAAGTTCTTGAATTCATTGTAATTTATCTCTTCACCTTCTAAAAGCCACTTGATAAAGTTTTCAACTATATTGTTGCTATATTTAATTTCTATAAAACCATCAAAATTAACCATAAACCGCCCCCAAAAAAATTCCCCCTTTTATATATATTATAAAAAATAAAAAATTATAATTATATATATAAAAAGTCTGTTGAAGTAATAGGAATAAAACTACATATACAATACTTTCTATACTTTCTACGTAATAGGTAAACAATTTTAATTTAAAGTTTTTTTTGGAGTATATATAGAGGGAATTGAAAAAAAGTTCGTATAATCTATTTTTTTTGCTTATTTTTGCGTTTTTTTGGCTATTTTTTAGGAAATTTTCGTTACAGAAGTGGTTTTTTATTGTGCTTTTTGTAGTAGATGTGTATCCAGAAATCATTTAGAAACCTCCTCCGAGCTTATAAGATATTTTTTATTGTAAGTAAAAGTTTTGCCGAACTTGTCAACAAAAGTTATAAAATCATTATTATCAAAAAGAATTTTTATTGCTGTATAAACAAGTTCTTTTCCTTTAATGTCAAATCGGAGTATTGTCGTCT
>CALDDQ010000020.1 GCA_937936785.1 uncultured Endomicrobiia bacterium | reverse complement strand
TAGACCAGAAACATCTACTTCCTTATTTGTTATTTCAACATTAAAAAGCCTCTCGTTGCCTGTTTTTTCTATTTTCCAATAATAAGAATAATCTTTTTTAATTAAAGAATAATCAAAAGAAGAAATTAAAGGAATAAAAACAAACAGAAAAAAAAGATATTTACAATTCATTTTCATTTCCTCCCCTTATAAGATTAAGAAATAACCCAATCGAAGATAAAGCACCGATAACAAGAATAAATAAAGGAAGATTTAACATTATAAAATTAGCAGCACCAAAATTTAACAATTCTCCTTCGTAGATATTTGAATTTAATATTTTCTCATAACTATTTGATACAACTGGAGAGAGAATTAACCCTAATAAGAATATTAGAATATAAGCAAAAAACAAAAAAGGATATTTTCTTTCTAAAAAACTTGTTATTATAAAGCACGCCGCTAATGATAGCATATAAACAAGAGTAACCATTCTTAAAGCAGTTGTAGAATTATAGACATTACCCCAAACAATATTTGCCGCTTCTGTTAAATTCGGAGAGAAAGTTCCGCCACATATTTCGTTTTGGTTGTCTAAACAAGGAAAGGTTACATTTTTCTTTGGTTGTGCATCGTGAATTTCTCCTACCGATTTAAATACTTCATTTAATTTACCAGTGAAATAAATTACCCCAGCAGAAAAAAGAATAAAAACAAAAAATATTGTCATAATGTAAAATATATTAAAAGTTCCAATTTGTGCTTTTTTATTCTTTATCATTCTCTAAACTCCGCTTTTTTTAATATATCCCATAGTGGTTCATATCTTGTCATTGCTTTTGTAAACCTTCGTATACTAAATGTTTCCTTGTTTATGTCTTTTTCCAATCCTCTTGAAATTCTTTCCAAAGCAACATCTTTTATTTTTTTATAAAAATCAGGGTCTACTTTTGCTATAACAAATTTTCTATTTTTATTAGTCATCTTATTCTTACCCCCCTCATTATTGCGTCTTTAATTTTATAATCTCTAATTAAATTCGCTATATTTATAAAAACAAATAAGATAAATAAAGGCAAAATTAAAAATGCCGAAAAAATAAAAACAAACCTGAATATTGTAGATAAAAAATCAAAATCTAAATAAGAATAAGAAATAATCCACGACAGATAATTTATCCAAACAAAAAATAGATATGATAAACCAAACAAAAAATATTTTAAATATTTTAGATTATTTACATAAAAGATGTATCCAGTTATTTCATCTTTTCCGTTTGAACCATTAATATTATAAGCAAGGTACAATAATCCAACAAAAAGAAAAATAGAAAAAACAAGTATTAAAAAGTATATTATTGCTTTTCCAGAATTAAATTCTTTTCCTGTTATTGTTGCTTCAACATAAGTAACAAAACTCTTTTCGCATCCGTCAGATACGCCCTCAAAATAATATTTTCCTTTTTCATCTAAATAAAAATCATACTTGAAAACACCATCTGAAATCTTGGTCATATTTTGGTTTATAATCAAAATTTCACCATCAGGTTTTTTTATAGAAGAAAGAGTTATGTAATTTGCGTCATAACATACTTGTGTAAAAGAAAACACGCTTCCTGCTTTATAAACGCCAGCACTTTCTTGTTGAGCAAAAACCAATGATAACAAAAGCAGTGTGAAAAAAACAAAAAAGAAATTTGTCTTTTTCATCTATCCTCCCCAAGTTGCAGGATTATACCATTTAACTTTATCAGAAGTATTTTGAATTTTTTGTGGTGGCATTAATGGTTCTGTTTGAGTAACTATTCTTTGCTCATTTAATCCTTTATGTGTTTCTCCTCCAAGTGCTCTCCTATAAGCACTTTCTATAATGTCCAAAATATCCAAAACAAGAGAAGAATAATTGTTCATTTTATATTCGTTGTCTATTCCATAAGCCTCGTAATTTTTGTAGATTAAAGCAGAAATTTCGTGACCTATCATTCTAACTCTTTCTTTTATTTCATCAATTGTGTAATAAGAGAGGGTTTTGTTTTTATTAACAAGTGTAACAATTTTTCTTAATATATCATTAACACCAAGTTCATTTAATATGACTTTCGATTTATCTGGATTTTCAATCCAATATTGATTTCCTTCCTTGTCTATTATCCATATATCACATCTTAAAGAGTGAGCTATTTTTTCTATCTCCTCACTAAAATCTAATTCCCATTCGATAAGATTTTGTTTCCCACCTAAAGAATAAACTTGCGAAGCATATTGAGACATCATCATTTGTTGTGTTTCTAATTTTTCTTGTGCCTTTTTTAGTTCATTTTCATAACTCTCTAAATTACTTTTATACTCTAATAGATCTTTTTCGCTCGCCATTCTAATCAATTAAACGGGAATATTTATCTATTTCATCGAATATTGGGTCTAAACTAAAATAACCGTTTGTATCTGGGAAAGTCCTATTTTCAGGGCTTTTCATTCTTTCTTCTTCACTTCTTTTTATGCTCTCTAATATCTGTCTTTGTCTTGGGTTCATCAGACTATTTTGCATAATCTCCATTTTCTCTTTCCATCTTTGTTGAGACAACCACTTACGATAACCATAAACTCCTCCAAATTGAGCATATCTCGGGTCGAATGAACCTTTAGGTCTTCCTCTACCAAATTTTATTCTCTGTTTATCGTAATACTTTCTATTAAAAGATTTATCAATTTTGCCAAGTTCTTTTTGTTTAGAGTACATTGTCTTCGTAGGACTTTCCAAAAAACTAAATCCTTTCGAAATAAAATTGCTAATTTTTCCGACATTACTACTTCCATAAGCCTCTTTTCTTCTTAACAAATTTATTTTTCTCAAATTTCTTTTATACTCTCTTTCCTTTCTAATATTTTCTACTATCTTCCTTGACAAACTTTGCATATCTATTTTTCTTTTCTTTTTTTCTTCTCTTTCAGATTGGTCTATTAAATCTTGAATTTTCATATTATAATTTTATATTTATTAGATTATTTATTTCTTTCGCTCTTCTCTTTGCAATAGCAATTTCTCTTTTTTCTTCTGGAGAACTTAAAGCAAACTTTGTTTTTTGTATAAACATATTTGGAACATCTATTCTCTTGCCTTTTCTTACAATATATCTTCTAAATACATCCTCGTTTAAATTATAATCTTCATCAACCTTAGATATCTCTTTAACTCCTGCCTCTTGAATTTTGAATGTCCTTCCGAGTGTTTTTTTTGTCACTCTTTCTCCAACTCTCTTTGCTTCACCAATGGATAATCCGCTTCCTACTTTTATAAATTTACCTTTTCTTTTTAATAAAACATCATAAGTTTTAACTTTCTTTAAAGGAGAAAGTGTTTTTTTAAACAAAAAAGTAGCAGGTTTTATAGTAGGTTTTATTGTAGGTTGTATAGTAGGTTTTATAGTAGGTTTTATTGTAGGTTGTATCGTAGGTTGTACTGTTGGCTGTATCGTAGGTTGTACTGTTGGCTGTATCGTAGGTTGTACTGTTGGCTGTATCGTAG
>CALDDQ010000019.1 GCA_937936785.1 uncultured Endomicrobiia bacterium | reverse complement strand
CTTTATAACCTGTGTTTTCTTTTAATCTTAAAGTCTCATAACCTTTATAACCTGTGTTTTCTTTTAATCTTAAAGTCTCATAACCTTTATAACCTGTGTTTTCTTTTAATCTTAAAGTTTAAAATCTTATATTTTTTTTATTTTTCTGTCCGCATAAAATACAGACAAATAATTGCTTTTTTTTAGCAAATAATTATTTTTTTGATTTTTTTGCAACAAGATATCGTTTTTTCTGATTTTTTCTTAAAAAAAGGCGGGAAAAGGCAGTTATACACAATATTTTTTCTAATTTTCTCAAAAATAAACAAGTTAAGTTAAGAAAGAAGGTTTATTCTCTATTATTTTGTTTATTTTTGCTTAAAAAGGTCATTTTTTCGTGTTTTCTTAGCATTTTAGTCTCTTTTTGTGCGTTTTTGGGTTAATTTTTTGCTTTTTTTGATAAGATAAATGTATTTTTCAAGAGAAAGAATGTTAATATGAGGAACTTCTTTTGAAATTGCTAAGTAATCCTCACCATATTTATCAAAAAGTTTTTCAATAAGTAGAAATTCTTCGTTTTTGTTATAACCAAATTTTCTTTTTTCTTCAAGAATAACAGAGTTAAGCAGTTTTTTGTTTAATTGCGTTGTGAATTCTTCTTTTTTCCTTTCATAAATGTCAAGAATATGTTGAGAAGCAAGTGGAACCAACCATTTATTTAATTTTCTGTAAGTAAGAACCTCTTTTCCTTCTTCTTTATAACCAACCGTCAATCTTTTATAATAAAACTCTTGTTTTTTATCGTTCCATTCTAAAAATCTTGGTTTAACAAGAGCAAGTTTCGTATTTAAGTTGTAACCTAAAACTCTAAAGTCTCCATGAAATAATGTTCTGGATGATTTTACTATCATTTCTTTATATGGACAAACAAAAAATACAACCAGTCTTTGATTTCTAAATGTAGAAACTAGCTGTGTTAATGCTTGATTGATCTCAGATTGCCATCTGGAAGCATCACCTTCAACTTGAGGTTCATCAAAAACAATAACGCTACCGAATTTTATTTTTCTTGTTTCTTTCGGTTCATTAATTAACAACAACATCTCTTTTAATGAAGTAATTATATGATATTCTGGGTAGAACTCAATACCGAACATATTTGAATATATCTCCGCCATAGATATTGCAGCATAAGATTTGCCTGCTCCTGTTTGCCCAGTTATAAAGCATAAGAAATTTTTTTTGCCTTCGCTTTTAACTCTATGCCCTATATACCTTATAATACTATTGCTTCTATTTTCATTAGGGTTTTTATAAATAACAATAGGAGAGAAATATCCCATTATTCAACATATTCGTCTGAACCACTCCAAAAATTAACTCTTTCAAACATCAAATTTATTTGTTGGAATGTAACTCTTTTTCTTTTCAATTTTTTTTCAATATCCTCTTCTTCATTAAACAACAAGTCTTTTTCTTCTTTTATTTGTTCTTTATATCCTTCAAAATTTTTTAAATAATCTTTTAAAATCTTATCGCTTTTTGGGTATATTAAGTCAATCAAAAAGTTTATGGCGTTGCAATATGCCTGCCTCATATCTTCGTGGTAAACCTCCATAAACATTATGCCCCCTGATGTTTGAACTGGCTTTTTTTCCCAATAACCTTCTGTAAATTCTTTACAACATATATCACTTATTTTTCTTATATGTCTCAACACCAATTCTTTAAAGGTTACTTTCTTTTCTCCAAATTCACTTTCATCTTTAAATTCAATATCTTCTTCCGTCATCTTTTCTTGTTTTCGCTTTCTGGGATATATAACAAATATTTAATATCATTTGTTAATTCCCTATTTATTTCATTTAGATAACTAATCGTTTTGTATAAAAAAGGTTTTGGAATAACCTTTATTAGTTTATTATTCTGTTTTATGTCTGTTAAAAATAATTTCCTGTTATTTATTGAATTATTTACTGGTTCTAATTTTTTTAGATACTTTTCTTCTTTTTCGTCCTTTTTTAAAATGGGGGATAAATTTTTTATTAACATATTCATTTCAAGAAGAAGAAATCTTAAATTTTTATATTGTATCTCTGGCAGAAGAACATTATAATATTCATCTGTATATTGAAAGTAATCTATAATACTTAAACAACCCTCGTTCGCTAACCTCTCAAAATCTTGTATTCTTTTCAATTGATTAAAAATAACTTCTAACCATTTTAAGTGAATATTTGTTGTCTCATAGTTTTCTATCATGTTACATAAAAGATATACTTCTTTATTTATAAGTTTTTTGTTTTACTCTTCAGTTGTTACAAAGGTTTAAATAATCATAATATCAATAATAATAATGGGAAGAATAAATGTTTACTTAACAAGTGAAGAAGATGAAAAACTTGAAAAACTTAAATCTGTTTTTTTGGTTAAATCGAAAGAAGATGTTATAAAAAAATTAATTTCAGGCTTTGAAATAGGGGAGGAGATAATATAGAATGGAAGATAAAGAGTTCTGCGAGAATTGTCACATGTTAATTCATTCTTTAAGATTAATAAAAGGTTATAAACCAACAGAAGCAGAAAAAAAGTTAAGTAAATGGGTATTAGAAAAATTCTCTGAAAAATGTAAAGAATGTAAAGAGGTAAAAGAAAACATGAAAACAAATAATGATAAAAACAAAACAAGTTTTTTTGATAAAATAGGGGAAGTATTAAATTACGATGGTTGATCCAGTAACAGAAATAAACAAGAAGTTACTAAATTCTATTTTTAATGTTAATTGGTTCAACATCATTTTTAATCTTATACTTTTCTCTTTAATAATTTTCTCTGCTTTATTCGTTTATTATTACTACAAAAACAAAAAGTTATATAACAAAAGGATTACTGTATTTGAGATGATAGGTGGTTATTGGTATCCCACAATAAGAGATACTGCAAGGATAGTAAAGATTGGGAAGGGGGGATACGAGGTTTTATATCTTAAGAACTTAAAAGTTTATAGAGTTGCTTATGGCGGGAGAATTTTAAAAAACGATTATTATTTTTTTGTTATGCCTGATGGTTATTGGTATAATGGTATGCTTAAAGGAGGGATAAATTATTTAGATGAAAATAAAGGTTTAGTTCCAGTAACAACTGCAAATCCTTTAATGAGGGGGCAATATGTTGCTCTTGAAAAACAAATAGAAACACTGCACGGAGATACTAAAAGTTTTTTAGAAAAATATGGAACATTTATTTTTTCTATTGTTTTTTTGCTTATAGCAGGTGTTTTTTTGTGGTTGATGTTTAAAGAGTTCTCTACTGGGATGAAAGAAATAACAACGGCTGTTAAAGAAATGTCGCAGAATACAAAAGTAATGGCAGAATTAGTAGACAAGGTTAATTCTCTACTAAAAACAGCACAATCTATTCAAGGGGGAGGTTTAAAACCGATATGATTGTTCTTATTTATCTTTTTTTGTTGTTACTTTTTTTGTTTTATCTTATTTTTTATATAATAAACAAAAAGAAAGAAAAGAAAATAATTGAGAATATACCAAAAGAAGAAATTGAATTACTAAACAAAATAGAAGAATTATTGAAAGGAGGTATTGAAAATGACGGAGAAAGAAGAGACCCATACGAAATCCTCTACACAGCGATTAGAGAAAGAAGAGGAGTTGTTGGAGGAGATGACAAGAATGAGAGCAGAAAATTATCTTCTATCGTTGTCGGACGAGAAACTATTCAGAATGGAGTTGATAGCAGCACTGACGAAGATACAATTAGCAATAAACAATCTTTCAGAGATAATATTAAAAATTTTGTACTCCGAGCAAGAAAAAGAATATGGAGGAGATAATAAAAGTAACTGATATAAAAAGAGAGAAAGGATACATTTATTTCGTAGGAACAAACGAAGAAGGAAATTTAATAATTAAAAGAACAAAAGCTGGTAGAAGGAAATCAAATGAGAGTACTCAAAACCGAGGTTATTGATTTTTTAATTTTTTTTATTATTTTTATTTTTTTAGTTGTGTCTGTGTTTATTATTATTCATTTAAAAAAAGAAAATGATGCTTGTGCTATAAATCCTTCAAAATATTTTTATGAAAGAAGAGGATTAAATTGTGATTTTTTTTGTGATATAAAAGGAACAAAGTATATTATTACTAAAGAAAGAATAGAACCTTTATTAAATGATGTAACTATAAAGTTAACAAAAGAAAACAGTTAAATTTATATAGTACGGTTTATTAAGTATACTATAAATAAAAAAATAAAAAATTGAAAGGAGGAAAATAATGAATAAAAACTATTTTTTAATTTGTAGTTTACTTTTGGTTTTATCTGTTTCTTTCGTTTCTTCTGCTTCTGTTAGGTTTTACTTTTCAGAAAAGTGTCCTTATTGTGTTTCAGTCAAACCACTTATCGAGAGTTTATCAAAACAGAAGTTTTCAACAGATTGGCAATGGAAATTTATTAATATAGACAAAACGAAAGAAAGCAATATAAG
>CALDDQ010000018.1 GCA_937936785.1 uncultured Endomicrobiia bacterium | reverse complement strand
GTTGCCCTGTGAAATTGAGTATAGAAAAATGTTTGTATTTGAGAATTTATCGTTTCTGCCGTTAGGGTTGCCCTGTGAAATTGAGTATAGAAAAATAATTATGCATTAGTTGTGCTATAACTTTTGGTTAGGGTTGCCCTGTGAAATTGAGTATAGAAAAATACTCAAATTATTTTCCGTCGTAGTTGAAATATAAAATTAAGAAAAAAAACATATTTTTTAGACAAATATTTTATAAAAAATGTAAATTTTTAAGAAAAAAAATTTCACAGGGGTACATCCTAATAAGAGTAATTCGCAAAATGCGGGTTTATCCCGTACAATTAAATTTTATTCCAAACAATCAAACAATTCTGGTTGTTTGATTTCAGTAGTTAATTTTCCATAATAATTTTTTATCATACCAAATTGTTTATCAGTGATAAAAAACACTGTAACATGTCCATTTTCAGGAACATTAAACTCTAAATTTTTTGATATTTGTATTGCTTTTTCTTTGCTTTCACAAAAATATGTATAAACTGAAAGTTGTAATTTACTAAATCCTGATTTTATAAGATTATTTCTAAAATTATTAGCAATTTTACGTTGTTTTTTAGTCAAAGTTGGCAAATCAAATGCTACCATTACCCACATAGTTTTATATGGTGACTTCATAGCATAGGAATACTAATTTTTTTTGTTTGTTTTGATAGATATTCAATATATGAATAAACATATTTTTGAATTATATTTGTAAGATTTAGTTGTTCAGAGTTATAGTCAAAATCTTTTTCTAAAATCTTTACAAGAAGATGTTTAACTTCACTTGTAAGAATATTATTTTTTGTTATTTCTGCAATATTATTTTTAACATAAAGATCAACAAAAGGTCGTAATGGTTCTATGAGATCATCTATTAAGCAAAAATAGTTATGTTTATAACTATGAAAAATTCCTAATGAAGGATTAAGTCCACTACCAACAACACTTCTTGCGACACAACTTCTAATAATTGTATAGGTATAATTTAAAGAAGCGTTTATTATATCATTTCCATTGCTATTTCGTCTAAAATTTTCAAACAAAGTGCTAAAATATACTCTTGATGCAACAGATTCACGGTTTGTTTTATCAAACGATTTTACTTCTTTAGAATATTTTATTAAAAGATCAGATTCTTCTTTTTTTCCGATTTTAGATAAAACTTTTGCTTGATTAAAAATTTTAGTTTGAATAATTTGTTTCCAGGCTTTTTTAATTAAAGGTTTACTGGCAGAAATTTGTAGTTGTAATCTATTCCCATATTCAGAATGTTTAAAAGTTTGTAACAAAATCCCTACTGGGTTATGTGTTCTATCACAGATTATTAGTGGTATGTTATAATCAATTAGTTTTTGCATTAACACACCAGTTATTAGTATGGAATAAGAGTGTGTAATTATAGAGTTAATATCAGAGAAATGAGCACGCAACTTTTCTTCATTATTTTTTACAATAACCAAATTTTCTTGGTTACAAATTAAGTTATAATTATCTCCTGTAATATCAATTATTCGCCACATTTTTGTCTTTTAAAATAGGAGATCTATATTTGATAGCTCCTAAACTACTTAAAATTACTTTTCTAACATTATATTTTTGCATTGATGAGATACAGAAACTATCTTTAGTTTTGTTATCTGATTTATATAAATTTGTGAAAAATATTTGTATTTTATTTAATTTATTACTATAATAATTTCCCACTTCAGTAAAAGTTGCCACTCTTACTAACACTCTATTTCCAATAGCATTTGCAGTTTTTACACTTAAAGATTTAATTTCTTTTGAAACATCACATTCTAAAACATCACCTTGATATATTCGTTCAAAAAGTTTAAACCCATTTTCTATATACTTAGGAGTTTTATTTTTCATTGCATCAATTTTACGAACAATTTCACCACAAAGTTTACCTTCTTTATTATAAAACAAATCGATACACAAACTTTTTCCGGTATCATATCCGCAGCCAGTTTTATCTTTATTAGGTTGTTTTACTATAAAAAATTTTCCTGGTTCTTTGTTTGAGAAATCATAATATTTACCGCGGATATCTTCTAACGCTTTTTTAATAATATTTTCTTTTGTTATGGTTTTAACTTTTTTACCTTCTTGTTGTTCATCTATATTTTTTTCTTTTAAGATTTTTTCAGCTTGTGGTAGGTAGGATTTAATTTGTTCAAATATTTTTAAATTTTTTTGTAACATTTTTTTAAGTTCTTGGTTATTTGATTGTTCAATAGCATCTTTAGCAAAGGACAATTTTTCATTTAATTTTTCTTCATTTTTAGCATCAATTTTAGCAACATCTTTTTGTGTTACAAGGAAATATTTGTTATTTAACAAGAATACTTTATAAAAAGTTTCTCCTAATAAAGGACCGTTTGTGTCGTGATTATGTTTTATACTTATAAAAGAATCTTTAATTTTTTCTTTTATATAATTAGAAAAATCTTCCACAGACATATTATTTGGTGGGACAAAAATTTTTGACATCCAGTTTTTGTTTTTATAATCAATTTTAAATCCGTGGGCAGATATTCTGTTTAAAACATTAGAATAATTTCTTGTAGCATATGCTAAAACTATTGCATCTACAGTATGATTTCTGTAATCATTTTTTAGTTTAATATTTAATGATGCAGTTTTTTCAAAATCTTCTATTTGTTCTTCTTCTAACAATTCTTTTACATAAGGTATCAATATTTTGTTCAAATCCCATGCTAATCTAAGTTGAGCTGTAAGACCAGATTTATAAGGTATAACTTTAGTTTTTTTATCAAACAAACAAGATAAGTATCTTAAAGCAATTTTTCCTATGTATGTGGTATCAGTTTCAAACCGTTTTTTAATAGTTAAATTTTCTAAAAAATTTTCAAAACTATCTTTCATAAATCTCCATTTTTTAGATTTCATACCGTCAGTTTTTTCTAAATAACTTAATATATCATTCCATTTTTCAATATCTTTGGAAAATATATTATAAGGAGGATTATCTGCTTTGGTTTCATTACAATAATTATGTGCTAATACGAGGTTATTTCTTGAATTATCTAAACTTTTTGATAATGGGAATATATGGTCAATATCTACTCGTGAATTTACGATATCATCAACAGAAATTTGGTTTAAACAATAAGGACATTTTTTATCTTGTTGTTCAAAAAGTTTAAATTTTAATATCCAATTTAATGATAAATTATGTGGTTTACAATATTGTTCATAAATTCGTTGATTTTCTTTTTCATTTTTATTTTGAAGATTTATAATATAACTTCGTTCTTCGTCACTTTTTCTTAAATCGCGTGAAATTTCTAATGATATTTCATAAGGTTTTTTTCCTGTAGCAAAAATTATTTCATTGACTAATTTTCTAAGTTCATTTAAAGTTTGATGAACTACAGGGTTAGCAATTCTGCCATATTTTAATTCATTTTTGTCAGTATTAGGTATTTTATAATTTTTATTTTTAAATTTTTGCATAAGACCTTTACATATCACAGGTTGGGTAAAATCACTTAATATTTCACCATAATAAGGTAGAGTGTCATAAATTTTAGTTTCTTTAATATTTATTTTTTTATCTTCAATAGCTTTATCAATTGCTTCAGTAAAAGAAATACCTTGTTTTATATATTCAAGTAAAATTTTTGTTGCAGTTTTCCCTATTGGTGAATAAGTTTTAGAAATTTCGATATTGTTTATTGCAAAATCTATTTCATCTTGAGATAGATTATATTTTTCTTTTAATACATTTTTTAGTTTTTGATCATTTGAAATATTTATCCAATCATAGAAAAAAGAATCTTTTTGTTCTTCAGATAACCTTTTCCAGAAAGGTTGTTGTTCCAACACAATATTTCGGTAACCTTTCAATTTTTCATCCTTTTTATCTCTTTCGGAAAATTTTAATTCAGTATCTGGTGGTAAGTCCAGGATTTCTTTAACTTTACTTTTAGTAAGTTCTTTTTGTTGATAAAGTTTTTTATGTAACAATTTTTTTTCTTCAATTTTCAATTCACGTTCATGATAACTTATTATTATAGAATCTTTTTTTACTGGATAAGATATACGGATGTTGTTTAACAACTCCCAGATTCGTCTTTCTTCTGACAGAGGATGAGCTTTTGGCAATTTATTTTCATTTCTAAAATATGGACATTTTCCAACTTCTGGGACAACCTGCTCATATTCAAAGTTTACAATATTTATAATTTTTTCAATAAAATCATCAGCAAATATTTCAGGATAAAACTCTTTTTGTTTATTTAATATTTTTTTTAACTCATCTAAAATCAAGTCTCTAGTTGGAATAAACTCAACTTTTTCTGATTTATTTCTTATAGAAGGTAGTTGGTTAGTATGTTTTATATCAATTTTTTCTTTATAAATTAACTCGCCATAAGTTTGATATTTTTTATCATTTATTTTTAATTTGGTATTAGTAACTTTTTTTCTAAGATCAGAATATTCTTTTTTTGTTTTTTCATCTGTTTCTTCAAAACTGCGTAAAGAAGTGCTTCCGCGATGGTTCGCTAAATGATATATTACATATCCTATTTCCATTAAAGAGATTTTTTCATATAAAGCTTTGTATCTTAAAGTATAAGGAATATTAGATAAAACTTCTTTTGGAAATCTTTTAATTGAATTATCTGTTAAAGGATCTTCTTTAAACAATTTTTGTGGTGCAGGTAAGGCAAGTTTTTTTTCAGCCAATAATTTCCATAAAAAATATAATCTTTCACGTTTATGTCTGTGTAGATTTCTTTGTGCTCTTTTTTGTCTTCTATCACTTGCACCATCGGATGGAGTAAAAACTCTTACTCCAGAAAAAATTATATCTTTTAAATTTATATCATTTGTTTGTTTATTAAAATCTAACGATACTATGCACCACCCTATTGAACCTACTCCAATATCTAAACCTATTCTATATTCATAATTCTGTAACTTATCTTTTATATTTTTATAAAATTGTTCAGTTTCATAATTCATTTTTTTATACTCCGATAATTAAAAAATTATACACAAAAAAACAGATGAATAAGTTTGTTCATTTTTTTAAAAACAAATTTTATTTTTTTAAAAAACTATATACTAATCGTGCAATTATTAAATGTCCATTTGGTGGGATGTTTATGAGTTTAATTTTACTTTTCGGAACACTAAAAATTCCTTCTTTTGATCCGAGAGACTTATTTTTTTTAGTATCAATAATTGCCCCAATAGAAAATAGTTCTTTAGCAATTTTTTGTCTTATAATAGGATTTTCTGAAACAATATCTCCAGTGAAAACTATTGCATCTACAACAGAATTCATAAGCAAATAGTATGAACCAATATATTTTTTAATTCTTACAACAAACATATCAATAGCTAACTTACAATTGTTATCTTTAGAATAATTTTTAATTACTTCAGAGATAGAACTTTTTTTTGCAACACCTAAAATACCACTTTCTTTCATCAAAATATTTTCTACTTCAGAGACGGAATAACCCATTTTCATTAAGTATAAAGGTATTTCTGCATCAATGTCACCGCACCTTGTAGTCATTATCAGTCCACTAATAGGAGTAAACCCCATTGATGTATCATAAGATTTTCCATTAACAATTGCACAAATACTTGCTCCACGGCTTATATAAACTGAAATTAAATTAATTTTTTTCATTGGTTTTTTTAATATTCTAGAAGTTTCTAACAAAGCATAGTTATGAAATAATCCATGAAAACCGTATTTACGAATATAATTTTCATAGTAAAACTTTTCCGGGATAGCTTTTCTAAAAATATTTTCAGGTATGGTTTGATGGAAAGCAGTATCAAAACAAGCAATTTGTGGTATGTTATTCCAAAGATTTTCTGCGACACGTATTGCGGCTAAATTATATGGGTTATGCATTGGGGCTAAATTATAATATTCAGAAATTGTAGAAATTACTTCATCGTTAATTTTTACCGGAGAAACATATTTTTCACCTCCGTGGACCACTCGGTGACCTATTGCAAAAATTTTTTGCTCTGGGAAAAATTTTTCAATTTTAGTTTTTATAATTTTTATTGCAGATTCAATTTTTTCCGCACTAACATATTCTTGATAAAGTTTATTTTTAATTACATACGAAAACTTTGATATTTCTGCACCAATAGATTCTATCTTTCCTTTGATAAGTTCCATATCTTTTGGCATTTCAAACAATGCAAATTGTACAATTGTCCTTTCACAGTCAAATGTTAAAATTATTTTTTTATTCATTTTCTTCTCCTATAAAATAGTTATTATCTGTTTTTCCAACAGTTTTTTGTATAATATCTTTAATTTCGTTATAATCGTATCCTTTTCTTAATAGAAAATTTCTAAGTTTATTGGTAGTGTTGAGATCAGAAATTTTTTTACCAAATCTTTTTTTGACAATATCTATAATTTTTTTTAAACTATCATTTTTATAAAAATTTAATTTTTTTTCGTCAACTAATATGTTATGTTTAATTTTTAACTCATACTGGATTAGTTTTAGACTTTTACCTTTAGTTAAATTTTTTTCAATATATGCATTGACAAATTTTTCATCGTTTAAAAACTTTGATTCTTTAAGTTTATCAACTACTTTTTTTATAATTTCATCTGAAAAAAATTTATTTTTTAATCTATGAACAAGTTCAGATTCCGTTCTATCACGATACTTTAACAATAAACAAGCATAATTATATGCAGAGGTAAAATCATTTTTTTTCATTTTATTACAATCTATAATAATTTGTTTATATCTTTTAAAAATAACTCATAATGACTACCATGCCAATAAATTCTACTGCATTCCTTGCAATAAAAGAAAGTTTTTTGTGTTTCATAAACATATGGTGGAACTTTAGATTTAACTAAATCTTTTTTAGAAAATTCAGTTAATATAACGTTACAAAAAGAACACCGTGAAAAAAAATTTTTTTTGTCAACTGTTAAATTTAATTCAGTGATTAATTGTTTTATTTGATCAAAAACTTTATCATATTTTATAAAAATTAGTTTATAAGCTTTTTTTGTGCTTAACTTAGTATTACGTGTAATAACAATTCTTTGATCTTGTAGGCTTTTTAACAAAATTTTTGTTTTAAGATTTTTATTTGAATATTCTGTATCATAACCTAAAATTCTTAACCACTTAGCTAATCTACCACACATATAATCAACAATAAACTTTGTTTCATAGATGTTGTTATTCATAATTTAGGTTTTTTTTATAATTTATCATTTTATTTCAATTATTTCATATTTATCATTTCCTAGACCAATTTTTTTTGCATACTCTAATTGGTATGAATAATCAATTTCAGGCCAGAATGTTTTAAACAAATCTTCTTTAATGTTATTATGGTTTGTTCGATTATAATACTCATTAACAATTTTTAATGAAGCATAGTCAATACTTACGGGATCAAACCCAGCCAAGATTCCTATATTTTTAAGTTTTGATGGTTGAGGATTGTTCATACAATCACAATCTTTTGTTATATTATCTAAAATTGAGAAATACAAAATTTTGTAGTTAGAATCTTTATTTTCTTTTGATTTTACTACACCAAGTGCATATTCTGCAGTTTTTTCTTGAACTTCTTTATATGACAAATCCCAAGGTATTGAGAAAACTTTTTTAGGACACAGATGTATACATTCTCCACAACCGATACAATTTGATTGAATAAAATTAATAGTTTTAAGTTCACAGTTAATAGTTAATGCATTTCCAGGACAATATTTTGTACATATATAACATGCAATACAACGTTCAAGTTTTAGGTTTGGTTTTAAAGAGTTGTGTAACAAAAATTTTCCTTGTCTAGAAGTGCATCCCATACCTAAATTTTTTATTGTTCCGCCAAATCCAAAAATCATATGACCTTTAAAATGAGACAGACATATTAAAACATTGCTATAATATATGTAAGAAGCTACCTTGACAGTTTTAAAATATTTTTGGTTTATTTCAACTTCTACATAATCATTTCCTTTAAGTCCATCAGCAATTATTATTGGAACTCCCATTTTTTCTTGGCTAAAAGAATGTTGTTGTGCAAGTTTTAAATGTGTTATAGCATTTGATCTTTTCCCAGAATAAATTGTGTTTGTATCAGTAAAAAAAGCGTTTGTTTTAAGTTTATATAGTTTTTTAATTAGTGGCCTAAATAGGTCAGGTTTTATATATTCAGTATTTCCTTCTTCACCAAAATGTGTTTTTATAGCAACAAAATCATTTTTTGAAAATATGTTCATTGGAATGTTTGAGATAAGTTTTTCAAAAGTTTCTTTGCTAACAGTTTTTATAAAATAAATTTTGTTCATAACTATTCTTTTGTTCTTGGTGTTTTTTCCCATTTTATTTCACCATTGGCAAATAAACCACGAAAAATACCGTATGCATAAGGTGGCCAACTTAAAAATGCTGCCAAAGGTAAAATTAAAATTTCTAAATAATTTTTTAAGTTTTGTAAATAAAGTGCAGGATTTGTTTTGTGATTAATCTTGATATAAAAATTATTTTTTGCACGTTCAAAATAGTATATTGTAAACACAAAATAAAACATGTTCATTAAAAATAAAAATAATTTTATTTCGTTAGGGAAAAAATTGTTTATATGAACTATTCCAAGTATAGATACCAAAATTATACCTAAAATGAATAAACTTAATAATTGAGTAAGAGCCAAAGGTAAGAATCCATAAAAAAATAGTCCCCATAAAAGATAAATTTTATCTTGGAGAGAACTTTTGTGTTTTAACAATTTTTCTACTACTTGTAAATAACCTGTTGCCCATCGTGCTCGTTGTCTGAAATAAGATTTATAATCAGGAGGTGTTTGTTCTAAATTTATACAAGGTAAAAATTCAGGCCAGATATTTTCTTTTAAAAATAATCTTAATCCTAACTCTAAATCTTCTGAAAGAGTTTCTGTGTCAAATCCTTCAATAGAAGTTATAAGTTTTTTATCAATAAAAAAATTTGTTCCACCAATAAATGGTAGTTGAGTTAATAATATTGGCACATACCACTCATGTGTTATTGCTTGATATAAAGCATAAATTTTGTTTAAAGGTTTTATATTATGATAATTTTTAGTTTGTATAACAGAACCTTGTAACAAAATTTTTTGTTCAGGCTGAGTTAGATATTTATATGCTACATATAGTAAAGTATCAACTTCTGGCGAACTATCAGCATCATAAAAACCCAATATTTGTGTATCTTTTGGAACAAATTTTAATCCCCAATTAAGAGCACGTGGTTTACTTGATACAACTTCTGTTTCTAATATTTTCCCGTTCAGTTTACCATCAAAATTTTTTGGTACAGAAGTGTAAGATATAAAATCAAGATTAAATGCATGATTATAAATTTTTCTTTTTTCTTCTACGAAATAATGTGTAGTTTGTTCTTTTGGGAATTCATCAAATTCTTTATCATCAAGTACAAGTAAAATTGCATATTTATTTTTTGGATAATTTATACGAACAAAAGCGTCAATGGTATTACCTATGACACGAGCTTCTTTTTGTGCTGGGATAATTATGGTAATTTTTGGTAGATCTAAGTTTTGACTTTCAGAAAGTTTTATTATATTGTCCAAAGATAAGTTTAACTTATTTTTTTTTCTCCAGTATAATAAATATGAAACTATGCCATAAAATATTAGTTGTAAGAAAAAAAATACAATTATAACATTTATAAATATTAGTAAATATATTACTAATGTCATTTTACAATTTTATTTATTTTTTCCAAAAATTCTTCTTCAGATAAAATTTTTGTTCCAAACTGTTTTGCTTTTAATAACTTTGAACCGGGATTTTTACCAACTACTAAAAATGTTGTTTGTTTTGACACTGAAGATGAAGTTTTAGCGCCGAGTTTTTGTACGAGTTCTTCAGCTTGAGTTCGTGTCATTGAATTTAATTCTCCGGTAAAAACTATAGTTGTTTCAGCAAAGATTTTTTCAGATAAATTTTTTTCTTCTTTTTGGATAAAATTTATACCAAAACTTTTTAGTTCATTAATAATCTTTATATTGTTTTCATTTTTAAAAAAGCTTACAATAGATTTTGCCATAACTGGTCCTATTTCATTAATTTTTTGTAACTCTTCTTCTGTAGCAGTAATAAGTTTATCTAAATTTTTATATTTATTAGCGAGAATTAAAGCAGCTTTTTCTCCGACATGTTTTATTCCCAAAGCATAAATAAGTTTGTTTAGAGGATGTTTTTTTGATTTTTCAATAGCATTTAATAAATTCTGTGCTTTTTTTTCTTTAAATAGAGGTAATTTTAACAATTGTGATTTTGTTAATTTGTAAATGTCAGAGATATTTTTTATTAGATTATTTTCTACCAAAAGTTCTGCAACAGAATCGCCCAATCCTTCAATATTCATTGCTTCACGTTTTGCAAAATGTATTATACTTTTAATTATTTGTGCGGGACAAAAAGGGTTTGGACATATATAAGCGACATAGTCAATTTTTTCTTTAACAATTTCAGTTTTACAAACGGGACAATTTTTAGGTATTAAAATTTTACTTTCTTTACCAGTTCTTTTTGATTCTATAACTTTAACAATTTTTGGTATAACATCTCCTGCTCGTTCTACTACAATTGTATCTCCTATTAACAATTTTAATCTATTAATTTCATCAAAATTGTGTAATGTAGCACGTGAAATTATTACACCGCCACATTCTACTGGTTTTAATTGTGCAACAGGTGTTATAATACCAGTTCGTCCTACTTGAAAAATTACATTTTCTACAACAGTAGTAGCTTGTCTTGCGGGAAACTTATATGCTATTGCCCAACGTGGTGATTTCATTGTAGAACCAATTTTTTCTCGTAAATATAGCTGGTTAATTTTTATTACCATGCCATCAATTTCATATTCAAGAGTATCACGATTTTGTTCCCAATATAAACATTTATCAATTACTTCGTCAATAGTTTGGCATACAGAAATGTTTTCTATAACTGGTAAACCAAGATCTTTACAATAAGACAAAAATTCGTAATCTGTTTTAAAAACTATATTTTTATCCACAGAACCATACGAATGAATAAAAAATTTCAATGGTCTTTGAGCAGTTATTTTTGGCTCTTTTTGTCTTAAAGAACCGCTTGCTGCATTACGTGGATTGGCAAAAGTTTGGTCATTAGATAATTCCATTTTTTTGTTTAGAAGTTTAAAATCGTTTTTGTTAATAAAAACCTCTCCTCTTACTTCAAGATTTTTTGGGATTTGTAAATTATTTTTTTTAATGTAATTTAGTTTTAATGGGATAGATTTTATAGTTTTAACATTTAAAGTTACATCTTCACCTATTTCTCCATCGCCTCGTGTGGCAGCGAGGGTATAAATTCCTTCTATATATTTAATTGAACAACTTAATCCATCAATTTTTGGTTCTACGATAAAATTTAAATCTTGAATTTCTTGGGGGATAAATTTTTTTATTTTTTCTAACCAGTCAATTATTTCTTCTTTTGAATATGTATTATCTAATGACAACATTGGTGAATCATGTTTTATTTGTTTAAAATCTTTTATTGCTTTTCCTGAAACACGTTGTGTGGGCGAATCTGGAGTAACAAATTGTGGAAATTGTTTTTCTAAAGATTCTAATTTTTTGTATAACTTATCATACTCATAATCAGATATCTCAGGTTGGTTAAGTACATAATATAAATAATCATAATGTTGAATTAAATTTTTTAGATTTAATATTTCAGATTGAATTTTTTTTAATTCATTTGTGTGGTGTGTCATTTGTATTATTATTTAGTTGATTTTCTAATAAAGGCAGCATATCTAAATTTTCTTTATTTATAAATTGTTTTAATAACTCACTATCTTTTCTAACATTTTTTATTTGATCAAGTAATCCGTTGACAAATCTGCCAGAATCGTTTGTAGAATATTCTTTTGCGATTTCTATTGCTTCGTTAATGATAACATTTATTGGTGTTTCTAAGAAAACTAAAAATTCAAAAGTAGCTATGCGTAATATATTTTTGTCAATTATTGCCATCCGGTCAATTGTCCAGTTTTTAACATATTTTTCAATCAAGTTATCTATTAGTTTTTTATTTTGTACGGTGCCAGTAATTAGCATAGCAGAAAAATTTTTAAAAGATACAGGATATTTTTCATATTCATTAAAAACTATATTTATTGCATTATCAATAGTTAAATTACAGTTATCTATTAAATATAAAATGTTCAAAGAAACAACACGTGCTAATCGTCGCAAACCCGATTTCTTAGAGGTATTCTCTTCCATAAATGATTTCAAAAATATTATACTTTAAACAAAAAAAACAGTTACAAACACTTAAATATTCTACAAAAATTAAACTGAAATGTAAATAATTTTTATTTAAAATTTCAAGTTACTGTTTTAATAAATTTTTTACATTGATTAATTCTAAAATTGTTAATGCGGCTTGAGAACCTTTATTACCTTCTTTTGTTCCTGCACGTTCAATTGCCTGTTCTAAATTTTCTGGTGTTATAACACCGTAGGATATTGGTACTTCGTTGTCTAACATTACCTGAGCGATACCTTTTGTAGTTTCGTTTGCAATATATTCATTGTGTGAAGTTTCACCTTTTATAATTGCTCCGAGAGCAATTATACCGTCATATTTTTTTGTTTTTGAAACAAGTTTACACATATACGGTATTTCAAAACTTCCTGGGACCCAAACTGTATCAATATCATTTTCTTCTACATCATGTCTTACTAAAGTATTGATTGCACCAGATAAAAGTTTTGATGTAATAAAATCATTGAACCTTGATACTATAATACAAATTTTTTTGCCTTTCCCACTATATTTTCCTTCATAAATTTTTCCTGGCATATATTTTTTTAACCTCCATTTTTTTAATTTATAAATTTTAATTTTTTATTTTCTTAAATATGTTTTAACAAATGTCCTAGCTTATTTTTTTTACCTTTTAAATATTTTTTCATATAAACATTTTTTGGTGGAATTTCAATTGGTATTCTTTCCACGATCTTTAGTCCATATCCATCTAAACCAACAATTTTTCTAGGATTGTTGGTAATAAGTTTTATTGTAGTTAACCCTAAGTCATTAAGAATCTGTGCACCTATCCCGTAATCTCGCAAATCTGGTTGAAAACCTAATTTTATATTTGCTTCAACTGTATCCAATCCTTTATCTTGTAATTCGTAAGCTTTTAACTTATTTGTTAATCCGATTCCACGACCTTCTTGGTGCAAATAAATTATTACTCCTTCACCTTTTTGGCTGATTAATTTCATTGCTTGTTTTAATTGTATTCCACAATCACATCTTAAAGAACCAAGAGCATCGCCTGTTAAACAAGATGAATGAACTCTGACTAAAACATTTTTTTTATTTTTTACATTTCCTTTAACAATTGCTAAATGATTTTCTTGAGTTATTGTATTTTCATAAACATAAAGTTTAAATTCGCCAAATTCTGTTGGTAATATGGTTGAGACAATTTTTTTTACAAACTTTTTTGTTCTATGTAAATATTTTATCAAATCGCTGATGGTTATGATTTTTAATTTATGTTTTTTGGCAAATTTTATCAATTCAGGCAACCGTGCCATTGTACCATTTTCATGCATAATTTCACAAATTACCCCTGCAGGATATAATCCTGCAAGTTTGGCCAAATCTATTGAAGCTTCAGTATGACCTGCACGAACAAGTACACCGCCATTTTTGTAAACTAAAGGAAACACATGACCTGGGCGGACAAAATCTTTCGCAGTAGAATTTTTATCAATCAACTTTTTTATTGTAGTTGATCTATCATAGGCAGAAATACCAGTTGTAACACCATCCTTTGCGTCAACTGATACTGTAAATGAAGCTTCTTTGGGGACATCTGGTTGTTCTACCATAGGAAAAATTTTTAGTTCATCCAGTCGTTCTTTTAATAATGAAACACAGATCAATCCTCGTCCATATTTTGCCATAAAATTAATTTTTTCTGGAGAAATTTTTTCTGCTGCAAAAACAATATCTCCCTCATTTTCACGTCCCGGATCATCGACTATAATTACTGCTTTACCTTGTTTGTAATCTTTTATTGCCTGAGGTATTGTGCTAAAAATTTTTTTTGTTGAAAATTGTTTCATATTACTTACTCTCTTTTTGCTAATAAAATTTTTAAGTTTTTAGTTTTATGTTAGTTCTAAAAGAATCCATTTTCTTTAAGTTTTTTTAACAAAGTTGTATCTTTGTATGACACATTTTTATTGTTTATATTTTCTACATATTTTGCTAAAATATCAACTTCTAAATTTAAAATATCTCCAGATTTTTTATTTTTTAGGGTTGTATTTTTTAAAGTATGTGGAATTAAAACAACTGAAAAATTGTTTTTGCTAATATTTGATACAGTTAAACTTATTCCATCTAAAGCAACTGACCCTTTTTCAACGATATATTTTGACAAATTTTTTGGTAATTCTACAGATAAAATCAAATTTTTTTCGTAAGAAGTTTCTTTTTTTATATTAGTAACTTTAACTTTTGCATCAATATGTCCTGATACGATATGTCCTCCTATTCTAGAAAAAAGTTTTAAAGCGCGCTCTAAATTTATTTCGGTTGATTTTTTGAGTGATAAAATATTTGTTCGGTGAATAGTTTCTTTAGATACTTCAACAGAAATCTTATTTAATTCAGGATTAAGTTGTTTTTTTTCTACTACAGTTAAACATATCCCATTAACTGCAATACTATCTCCTAAATTTATGTCGTTTAACCTGGTTAGAAAAATTAGTTTTTTGCCATCAAAACTAATTACTTTTCCAATATCTTCTATTATTCCGGTAAACATATTTTTATATAGTATTTTTAAATTACGTTTTTGTATTTACACAAGATGAACATTATTATAACATTATTATTAACTCATAATTTCAACTGCTAATTAACTTCTGACAAACATTCCATTAATTACTAAATCGTTGCCTAACCGTTTAATTTTGTCAAAAGTTAGTCTTATTGCATTTTTAGGTGTTGCAACTCCTACCCCCTCAACAAAAGTTTTAGCATCTTTACCACCAAATATTTTTGGTGACATAAATACTATGAAATCATCTGCCAAACCTGATTTTATTACATTCCATATAGTCTCGCCCCCACCTTCAACTAAAATTGATGTAATACTTGAAAATATCGGGTGTGACATGGCTTGTTTTAAGTTAATTTTTTCATTATTATTTTTTGTTCTTTTATTTATAAATTCAATTACTTTTATGTTTTTATTTTTTTCAAGTAATGCTTTAATTTTTGGTTTAGAATAAGTAATAAAAATAGTTTGATTTCCATCATTAAAAACTTTATATTTTGATGGATTTTTAATTTTATTGATATTACCTAAAACTATTCTAATAGGATTTTTTCCATAGCCGTGAGAAGTTAAGCTTGGGTCATCATGTAATACGGTGTTAATACCTACCAGGATGGCATCGTATTTAGTTCTGAGTTTGTAAGAATATATTCTTGATTTTTCAGAAGAAATCCATTTAGAGTTTCCTGTGTAAGTTGATATTTTGCCATCTAAAGTAGTTGCTATTTTTATTGTAATTCTTGGTTTTTTTGTATTTTTTATCCATTCAAAATATTTTTTGTTTAATTTCATAGCTTTTTTAGCTAATATACCGACTTTACACTTTATACCGCTAAGTCTTAATTTTTTTATACCATTTCCATTTACCAAAGGGTTTGGATCTAAAGTTGAACATACGACTTTTTTTATTCCATATTTTATTATACTTTCTACACAAGGTGGTGTTTTACCCCAGTGTACACAAGGTTCCAAGTTTACATATAGTGTAGAACCATTAAGTGTGGTCTTATTTTTTACAGAATTTATTGCTTCAATTTCTGCATGAGGTTTGCCAAATGATTTATGATAACCATTTCCTATAATTTTATTATTTTTTACAATTATACATCCAACCATTGGATTTGGAAAAGTTTTTCTAACACCTTTTTTGGCTAATTTTAAGCACATATTTATATATTTTTGGTCTGTTTTTTTGTTCATAATATTGTTTTTGAGTTTGTTACAGCAATTTATCACTACCAATAAGTTTAATCTTTAAAATTTGTGAATAAAACGAATTAAAACTTTAAGTTTATCAGGGATTTTTTTTGGGAAGTTACTATTGCAGTGCTTGTTAAAATTTTGTTAACTTTGTAAAATATTAACTAACTTCACAACCATGCACTTATTGCCAGATAAATTGTTTTCAAGCACCTTCTTCCATCCGGACTTGCCTGATTCACCAACAAAAAACGTTGGTTACACAAAACTTACCGTTGGCACCTGAATTTCACAGGTTCTGTTCCTAAGTTAAATATTAACTTAAGTTCTCGTGGGCTATCAAAACTATTGTTATTAGTTTTGGTCTTTTTAAGACACCACCAGTTGAGGAATTTCACCTCACCCTGAAGTTACTTTTATTATACAAAAATATTTATTAAAAATCAAGTTTTTTTAGAAATTTTTTTTAAATTTCTTTTTAAAATTTTATTTTTCCTCTGCCAACTTTCCATTCTGTGCCCAGTTATGTTTTGCAACATCATAAATCACAATTGTTACAGCATCCTTTGAACATCCAAGAGTTTCACAAGTTACATCAGTAATTTTTTTTACAAACTCTTTTTTTGTTTCTATGTTTCTTCCTTCCCACATTTCTACTCTTATTATTGGCATATAATCCTCCAAAAATATGGACGAAGTTAACTTTTTAATTACCTACTATGTTCGCCCTTAAAATTTACATTATGGATTGTATAACTAAATTTTTTTATTGCTAAAAAATAACAAATGTTGTTCTATCTATAATTTGATAACTTTGTCAATATACAAAAATGTTGCAAGTAAATCAAAATTTTTAAATCAAATTTATTAAAGATTAAAAAAACTATAAACTATAAAAAATTAATTTTTTTGATTTTATCAATAAAAATGAATCACAGTAAAATTGTAAAACAATATTTTTAAGTAATAATATAAATAATTATTTTCCATTACTGTTTTTTGTGTCCAAACAGTAACTGTTTCAATTTTTAATACAAATTATCTTATAATTTTTTTTGTAAAATAAAAATTCTACAAACTAAATATAGTCCGAGATAAATTAACCATAACAAGTGACTATTTTTGGTATAAAAAGTTTGTTCATGATATAAATTAATTTTTTTTATTAGGTATTTAGTTGTAAAAATTTTTGTTTTTTCCAACACTTCGCCAGTAGGCGAAATTAATCCAGAGATTCCTGTATTTGCTGATCTTAAAACAAAAGTTCTATTTTCTACTGCACGGAAAATATTGAAAATGAACAGTTGGTATGGAGCAGAAGTTTTTAAGTACCATGCATCATTGGTAATATTTACCAAAAATTTTGCACCGTTTTTGACAAATTTACAAGTAAGTTCAGGGAAAATGCTTTCATAACAAATCAAAGTTGAAAAAGTCATACCATTATTAGTTGTTTGGTTTAAATTGTCAGGTGTTGAAACATAATCTGAAATTTTAAATATAGTAAACTCTTTTCCTTTAGTAAACTCACCAAGTTCATTTATTGTAGAGATATATTTTGCTAAAAATTTTCTTAGTGGTACATATTCACCAAACGGGACAAGATGGATTTTAGAATATTTTTGTATAATTTCTGCTTCGTTATTAAACAATATCGCTCCGTTATAATATTTATCCTCATTTTTGTTTTCATCATAAAAAATTGTTCCTACCAGATGATAGGAATTTGTTTTAATTACTAATTCTTTTAACCAATCATATAATTTGTATTCTTCCAACAACCATCCCGGTATTGCAGATTCCGGCCATATATAAAGAGTTGAATTTTTGGAATTAAAAGTTGATAGTTGGAAAATAGAATCAGATATTAGTTGCGAATAACTAGATAAAATTTCATTGCGATATTTAGTATCCCACTTTTTGTACTGGTCAATGTTACCTTGTAACAAAATTATATTTAATTTTGTGTTTGAAGAATAGATTTTAGAATTTATTTCTGATATTCTTTTCTGCCCATAGATTGTCACAACAAAAAAAATTGTAATTATAAAAAATAAGTTGCTAATGATTTTAAATTTATATTGTTTAAAATTTTTTATTGAAAAAAATATTATATTTGCTAAAATTAAATTTACCAATATTACTAAAAAACTTATAATATACACACCACCAAATTCTGCAAGTTGTATAAAATATAGAAAACTATATTGTGTATAACCTACAAGCATCCACGGAAATCCACTAAAAATATTTGCTCTAATAGTTTCTAATATTACCCATAGAGATGCAAATTTTAGTATAACTAAAAAATTAAATTCTGGTTTTATCCCAGTGCAAAAAATTACTAAATATAATGAACAATAATAAGATAACAAAACTGTTCCGACAATACCCAGAAATTGGTTTTCACCTGCAACTTTAAATGTTGGTACTATCCAATAAAAAATTCCACAATATCCTATTATACCAGATAAAAAAGAAAAAAAGAAAGTTTTATAACTTCTGCTATTATGAGTTTTGATGTTAAAAATTGTCAAAAACAATGGTACAAACATTAAAAATCCAAGAATTGAATTAACTTGTGGAACTAAAAATTTTGGGAAAGATAAAAAAATTAAAATTCCAGACAAAATTGACAAACTTAAATTTGAAAACTTGTTTAAACTGATTTTTATTTTCCACAACATTTTTTATATTTTTTTCCACTTCCACACGGACAGGGTTCGTTTCTACCGATTTTGTGTTTTACAGTAGAAACAGTAGTAGATGAAGAAGTAAAATTATGTTTTTGCTGTTGAGTAAGTTTTTTATTTTCTTGATCTATGTTTGATGAAGGAATAAGATTTGTTTTTGGTTTTTCATAATTTACTGAACGATGATAATTTTGGTTTGTTTGTGTAATCAATGGTTGTAATTTAAAAATATATTCAATAGTTTGTTCACGGATACGGTTTTGCATATTAGAAAATATTATAAAACTTTCTTTTTTATATTCTATTAACGGATCTTTTTGTCCATAAGCGCGAAGGCCAATACCTTTTCTTAAATGGTCAAGTTCGTATAAATGTTCTCTCCATGCAACATCAAGTGTATGTAACAAAACAATTCGTTGCAATTCTAAAAATGTTTCTTCTCCTAAAGATTTTATTCTTTCGGCATATTTATTTTTTATCAATTCTAAAATATTTTCTTTTAAAATTTTTATGTTTAAAAAATTAAGTTTATCTTCAGAATAACTGATATTTTCACCAATTATTCTTTTTAACCACAAATTTAAATTTGTCCAGTTCCATTCTTCGGGATATTTATTGCTACAGTTAAGTTCAATTTTTTCATCGACAGATTCTTCAAACATATTTTGAATACGTTCTGAAACATCACCACCTTCAAGAATTGTATTTCTTAATAAATATACAGCTTCACGTTGTTTGTTCATAACGTCATCATATTCTAAAAGTTGTTTTCTGATATCATAATTCATATTTTCAACTCTTGTTTGTGCACGTTCTATAGATTTAGATATCCAAGGATGTTCAATCATTTCACCTTCTTTCATACCAAGTTTTTGCATCATTCCAGAAAGTCGGTCTCCTCCAAATAGACGCATAAGTTCATCTTCTAAAGAAACATAAAATCTAGATTCTCCAGGATCTCCCTGTCGACCACTTCTGCCTCTTAACTGGTTATCTATTCGTCTTGCTTCGTGCCGTTCTGTTCCTAATACATATAATCCTCCAAGTTTAACAACTTCATGATATTCTTTATTATGCAAAAACTCTATTTCATTACTACAATTTTTGCATATATCATTTGACGCATTTTTTTCATCAGGTTTTCCACCTAAAATTATATCCACACCACGTCCTGCCATATTAGTTGCAACCGTAACGGTACCTTTACGACCTGCCTGAGCAATAATTTGTGCTTCACGTTCGTGTTGTTTTGCATTTAAAACTTGGTGAGGAATACCTCTACGACGTAGCATAATTGATAATAGTTCATTTTTTTCAATGGATCTTGTGCCAACAAGTACTGGTTGTCCTTTACGGTATCGTTGTTCTATATCGTTTAATATAGCAGTCCATTTTTCTTTTTCAGTTCTGTAAATTATATCAGGTTTGTCCTGACGAATCATAGGCTTGTTTGTGGGTATAGAAACAACATCAAGTTTATACACACCCCAAAATTCTTCCGCAGAAGTTAACGCAGTTCCTGTCATACCAGCAAGTTTTTTATACATTCTAAACAAATTTTGGAATGTTATTGTAGCCAATGTTTGGTTTTCTTCTCTAATTTGTAAATTTTCTTTAGCTTCAACTGCTTGGTGTAATCCGTCTGACCAACGTCTGCCCGGCATTAGACGACCTGTAAATTCATCTACGATAATTATTTCTCCATCCTTTACTACATAATGAACATCACGTTTAAACAAATAATGAGCGCGGATCGCTTGGGTTAAATGGTGTACCCATTCTGCTTGTATATCTTCATAAATATTTTTAACTCCTAAAAGTTTTTCACATTTTGATATACCTGTTTCAGTTAAAACTACGGTATGATTTTTTTCATCAACAACAGCGTCAAACCCTTTGTAAATATCAATACCTTTATGTTTAGCATTGATTATATCATCTTCTATGATAAGTTTTACATTTAATCTTGGGACAATACGGTTCGCAAAATAATATTTTTCAGTAGATTCATCAGAAGGGCCGGAAATTATTAGTGGTGTTCGTGCTTCATCAATTAAAATAGAATCTACTTCATCAATTATAGCAAAATTAAGATTTCTGATCACACGTTCTTCTTTTCGCATTACCATATTATCTCGCAAATAATCAAACCCCAACTCGTTATTGGTAACATAAGTAATATCACAGCCATACATTTTTTGTCTTTCTTGCGGTTCCATATCGTGTTCAATAAATCCTACGGTTAGTCCTAAAAGTTCAAATATAGGTCCCATCCAAAATCTATCTCTTTTAGCAAGATAATCGTTTACCGTGACTATATGAACACCATTACCTTCAATAGCATTTAAATATGCAGGTAATGTCGCAACTAAAGTTTTCCCTTCTCCAGTTCGCATTTCAGCAATTTTACCTTTATGAAGGATAATACCACCTAATAGTTGAACATCAAAATGACGTAATTTCAATGTTCTTTTTGCAGCTTCTCGTACGCAAGCGTATGCTTCTGGTAAGATATCATCTAAAGATTCAGAATTTTGTAAACGTTGTTTAAATTCGGAAGTTTTTTGTTTTAATTGTTCATTAGATAAATTTTTTAATTCTTCTTCAAAAGAATTTATCTCTTCGACTATTGGTTGAATTGACTTTATTATACGGTCATTCTGCGAACCAAAAATCTTGTATAAAATAAATTTTAGCATAATAGATATATAAAATGATATTACTTATAATAACACTTCCCTGAAAAATAAATTTTGTTTAATTTCAGGGAAGTTTATTTAGGTTCTTAAAATCTTTGGTTATTTTTTTTGCAGCTTTAAACAACTAAATATTTTGCAATAACATTTGATAAGAAATGATTATGCAAATATAAGTTTTCAAAAAGTAAACATCATTATTTACTCTTCTTTATATTTACTGCTTTTGGTCCTTTATCAGAATTACTGACCTCAAACTCTACTGCATCACCTTCTTTTAATGTCTTAAACCCTTCACTTTGTATATCTGAAAAATGTGCAAAAACATCTCCTGATCCATCTTCACGGCTGATAAAACCGTAACCTTTTCTATCATTGAACCATTTCACTTTACCTTTTACCACGGATATTTCACCTCCTTTTTTATTAACATTCTGTTAGCGAGCTTATCCTGCTAACTTTAATACTATATAAAATTAAATTTTTGTTAATCAATAGTTTGTAAAAAAATATATTTTATTGTATAAAAAGAATGGAATTTATTTTTTCTAACTGTTTTCTAACATTTTGGTTATTAGGATCTTTTGAAAGGATGAATTCTAACTGTTCTTTTGCATTGTTTAAATCATTTTTTTGTAAATATGCCATGGCAAGATTATATCTTGCATTTAAATAGTCGTTGTTAATGTTTATAATTTCTTTATAAACTTTTATTGCTAAATCAAGTTCACCTTTTGTAAAATAAATGTTGCCAAGATAAAATTTTGCTAATAAATCATTAGGAAAAATTTCTAACATAGAACTTATAATTTTTTTAGCTTCATCAAAATTATTTTTTTCTATAGTGTTATTAAGTTTTTTTACTAAATCTTCATATTTTTTTACTGGATCATTTTTTAAATTTAACTTTTGTACTAAGATAGAATAATTTTTTCTTGCAAATTCGTAATTAGGATCAAGTTGTAACGCTTTGTAATAAATATTTAGTGCACTTTGTTCATCACCTTTTTTTATATAAAAATATCCTAAATTGTTATAAAAATCTTTTTCCTGAGGAAAAACTTTTATTGCTTGATTAAACAGAGCAGTTCCTTCTTCTAAATATTGTTCAATAGAATTTAAAAAAATTCCTCCTAATGCTATATAAGCTTCTTTTGACAAACTGTTTATGGTCAACGCTTGTGTATAATGTTTTTTTGCAATTTCTATATTCCCAAGTTGTGCACATATTGTTGCTAGATTAAAATGTATTTCATCATATCCACAATTACTTGATAGTGCTTCATAGTAATAATATATCGCTTTTTCTTTGTTGTTCATTCTAGCATATGTGTTTGCAAGTTCATAATTATTATTAACTTCATATTTTTGAGTTTTATTTGCCTTAGATAAATAAGTTAATGCTAAATCAAGTTCATTACGTTTTGAATGTTTAAATCCTATAAAATAATTTATCTCTCCGACAAAGTTAAATATAAGTTTTATAATTATCAATAGACCAATTATTATTGAACCAATTGTTCCATATATAGATAAATTTATATTAACTTCCTTTCTGGAATTGTCAAATATAGGAACAGTCCCTATTATGAAAAAATATAAGAATGCTGGTATTGCAAAATGGATAGTAACATTTAACATATTATCAACTAACATTCCTGCCACTGCAACAGTTATCCCTAACACCAAAAGTTTGTTTTGTTTATCTGAAATATTTTTTATAAGTTTGTATGAATAAACAAAAAAAACTACAAGAAACAAAATATACAATCCTAATCCAACAGTTCCTGTCTGTGCCCAGATTTCTATAATTTCATTATGAGCATTATTTGCATGAGTTCGTAAATTGCGCATACGGTCTAAAAACAAATATTTTCCTTGATAAAAAGGATAAAAAAGTTCATATAATCCCCACCCTTTCCCAGTAAAAAATTTTTCTTTTATCATATCAAATCCACAACTCCAAATTAAAAATCGTTGGTGAACAGGAGCATAAGTTTTATCAGCAAAAATATCTTTTGCTTCAACAATTCTTTGAAAAGGTTGTGGATTAGATTCTCCTACAGGACTTTTTGGCCAAACAATAAATACAAAAGTTAAAATTGTTATTAGTGAGATTATAGATTTTTTCTTTTGTTCAAACAAATCTTTTTGTAAAAAAAATATGTATGTTACAAACAACATTAAACTAACCGCTAACCCAAGCCAGGAAGATCTTGTCAAAGTAGATAGCAAAGCACAAAAGTATGACAACATCAAAATTAGCATAAAAAAATTGTTTTTGTTTATCAAATAATAAGCAAAAGTTATAGGGAATAAAAGTATTAAATATGAAGATAAAAAGTTTGGATTACCAAAAGTGGAGACACATCGACCACCAAACGGATTTAAAATTTTAGGCCAGATAAGTTCTATCCCTAAATATTGTAATATGCCATAAATGCTTGCTATAAAACCAACAGTAAAAAAAGTATAAAATATTTTTTTAAAATTTTTTGTAGTAACATAATTTGTTGCAAAAAAGTAAACTAAAAGCACGTTAGTTATCACAAACAACAATTTTTTATATCCTTCGTTGAACATACTAAGTTTAAAATAATTATTCCCATACACTTTTATAGAATCTTGTAACAATTCTGGTTGTAAGTAATTATGATTTAGTAAAAACAATGATATTAACCATGATAACGTAGCATATGTGTAAAACAGTAACATTGGGATTTCAAATGGGTTTGTTTTGTGCAATAATTTACCTTTTTGTTTATAAATAATTAATATCCACAACAAAACAGTCCCAATCTGAACAAATATTATTTGGAAATAGTATGGATTACGTGTCAAATCAGTGAAAAAAATTAGTGGAGAAAAAAATATTAATGTATAAAATAAAAAATTTACTATGGCTGAATTCATATATTGTTTAATTGTGATAAGTTTGGATCATTTGGAAATTTTTGGCGGTATAATTGTATTATATTATTAACTTTTTCAGTTTGTTTCAATTGTTGTAATACTATGATAAGATTTTTCCAAGCTTGAAAATTATCTTTATGTGTATCAATTGCTCTTTCATAAAATTTTATTGCTTCATCATAATTTTTTTGTAAATATTTCATATTCGCAAGTTGTAGATATGAATCTGAATATTCAGATGCACGTCTCTTAGACCAATTTTCAGTTGCGACTAAATAATGTTGCCGATTATGATAATCACAACATCCCCACTCTTTTTCTTCTTTAAACTGTAGTGTAATTTTTTCTAATAATTTTTTTTCATCATCATTTTTTGGATTTTTAATTATATCTTCAGGAGTTTGACATAACCATTGAGTAAATAAATGTGCCTTGTATGTTTGCTCTGCTTTTTCCATTTTACCTTGTTGAATATAAATTGAAGCTATTCGTTGGTAGTTTATCGGAAATATGGGATCTATTTTATGATATTTCCAAAATTCGTTAAGAGCTTTTTCCCAATAAAGTTCTTTTTTTTCATTATTACCGATGTTTTTAAAATAATCTGCTAATTTTAAATATACAACTCCTGCCTGATGATGACTTTGGACATAATTAGGAGCTAAATTCCACACATCTTCATATTTTGATATTGATCGTTCAACATCAATTCTACCTTTTTTCCCTAAATCAATTTTTGTCCATGGAGTATCATCTTCTTTGTCACCCCATTCTGGATGAAATTCACGGTTTAATATCCATCTATCATTAAAAACATTGCCCATAAAATAATGACACATAATAAAACCTGGGTTGTACTTTGCTACAATGTTATAATTAGTCAATGCTTCAGACCAATTTGCTTGTTTTGAATAAAATATTGCTATATTATGGTGCATATCACCTATAAAGTATCCTCTAAATACTGAACATGTTAGAAAGCAAATAACTAAAAATATTACTTGAGGTATCCTTAAGATAAAGTTATTTTTTATTTCAGTTTCTACCTCTTCTTTTTTATTTTTACCTAATTCTAACAAAAATCCTATTATAAACAAAATTGATACTATGGAAATTACAAGATTGTTAGGCATTTTCCACCATAGAAAGTTTGCTGCCCAAAAAATTAATATTATAAAAATTGATATTGTAGAGGAAATCACATTTTTTTCTTTAGATTCTTTTGGTAACGGATTATTAGCAACTAGTGTTGCTATTAATCCTGCAATTAACCAAACATATGTTCCTGAAGAAACAAATCTTAATGAAACACATACGGTATTATGTGTTAAACTTCCCAACCAACCAGATAACAGTCCTAACATATAATAAGCACGAGGATCTTCTGAAACTTCTTTTTGTCTACCTTTTCTGTCAGTAATAATTGTTGGTGTTGAAAAAATTTTTAGTCCCTTAATACCACTAAATATAAAAGTTATAATTAGCCATATAAATATTCCAAAACCTACTATTCCTTCGTCATACCAAACTTCTAAATATTCGTTTTCAGGATGGTCTGATTCTGTATTATGTTTTCCTTCAATATAAAAAATTTGTGGTCTTCGCCATGAAGGATATGTTACATAAAAAGTGCCAATTCCTGTACCAAAAATTGGTGATGTATTTATCATTTCCCAACAAGATAACCAAGTATTAACTCTAAATTTTGCAGAATCAGTTCTTTGTGTAAGTTGAAAATATACTCCCCAAGTAGTAAGTAGAATTACTCCTATTATTCCAAATACAAGATATTTGCGAACATTTTTTAGTTTAAAATGAGAAAAAAATATTATGTAAAATATGAAAAAAAACACTGTCCCAGCAGCAAAACCTATCCACGTGCCTTTTGAATATGTCACATAAGCATTAAAAGTTGTCATTATCCACAAAATTAAATAGAACGGATTTTTTTTCCAAGCAAACATTGCTAAACTAATAGGTCCTAATGCAACCAAAAAATCGCCATAAAAGTTAGGATTACCAAAAGTTGAAAATATTCTATTCCCAAATGCTTGTCGCCATATAAATGGGTCTAATCCTGGTTCCGGATTAGGCAAAAAATATTTCCAATCAAGATATTGTATTATTCCATAAAAAGTTGCAACAAACAATGCTAACATTAACCATCTAAACATACGATTGAACTTTTCTAAACTATTAATTTCTCTGATTATTACTAAAACTGTGGTCATGTAAACTACACGCCTTATTAGTTCCATCCCGGAAGCTTTTTTTAATGGTGACATTACTAAATGAGAAAAAATTCCTGAAAGAAGAAAAAGTATTACAGGCACTATTATAACAAGATTGTTTTTATAAAACTTAAAAGTTTCTTTTGGCGATTCTAAAAATTTTAATGACCATAACAATATTAAAACAGTTCCACCAACTTGTGTTAAAGTAATTTTTATTTGACAAGAATCATATGTCCGTAAATAAAACATTATTGCAATTAGAAAATATAGTATTGGTATAAAATGTTTTATTATGTTATCAAACAATAAGTATAGATAATTACTTTTTTGGATAGTAATATTCTGTTGCAAATCAGTTTTAGACATATTTTAAAAAACCTAATACTATAAATAGAAACTCAGCCCGGAAGAGGATTTGAACCTCCGACCTGAGCTTTACGAAAGCACTGCTCTACCAACTGAGCTATCCGGGCAAATAGTATAAAAACGAAAATGGCGCGGGAGAGAATCGGACTCCCGACGCTCGGTTTTTCAGACCGACGCTCTACCACTGAGCTACCGCGCCATTTGTTTTTTTTAAGCAGTAGTTTCTTTATTGCCAAACTTTTTAATTAACTTTTCTTTACCATCATCAATGAAATCTTTAACTTTCTTTGCTCCATCTTCAACAAATTTTTTACCATCATCAACTAATTCTTCACCTTTTTCTTCTAAATCTTCTATATATTTTGCCACTACTTTTCTTGTTTGTTTACCTTCTGCTGGTGCAAACAATATTCCTACTATTGCACCTGTTACTGCACCAAGTAAAAAAGCTAATAATGTTGATCCCGAATTATTTTCGCTCATTTATTTTCCTCCTAAAAGAAAAAATTTTTTTAACTATTAGTCCAATGCTACCGCCTAAAAATGATATTACTGGCAACAAAACTGGTGGTATAGAAGAAGTAATTGATGAAACTATAGATATAATTTTGTTCATATTATCTAATTGTAGATTAACTTTTTTTAAAGTTTCTTGTACTTCTTTTGCTGTTTGTTTAATTTGTATTAAAGTTATAACTGCATAAAAAACTAATACTATAAACCCTATAGTTACAAGACTTAATAATATTGTTATAAAAGTATTCAAAATTCTCCCTCCAAAAATTAAGTTTTTATTTTGTTACAAATTATAAGTTTATTTTTCAATAGTATTCAACAAAATGTAATCAACCATATTTTAATTTTAATATGAACAACAACAAACTCATTGTTGTTATTATAGAACCCATAATTATTAAAGAATAACTCGTAATTAAAATACCATATATTATCCACAAAATTTGTCCTGCGAGATTTATCATACTCCATAAAATAGAAATATCTTTTGTAGATTTTGTTTTGTATGATTTAATAAGTTGTGGCAAAAAAGATATAGCAATTAATAATCCTGCTACAAATCCAATAAGTTCCATATCAATTATTTTTTTAGTTGTGAGCAAAATATTAAATATTATTTTTCCCTACTATTTTTTTACTTTATACATTTTATCATCAGTTTTTTATCATTTCATCAACTGGTAGATCAAATTTCACCTGTTATATGTTCCAAACAAATGAATAATGTTAAAACAAAAAATGATATAGATATAAAAAATATTTGTTTGAAATTCATACTTACTTTAAAATACGGAGGGAGAGAGATTTGAACTCTCGATCCTGCTTACGCAAGATAACGGTTTTCGAGACCGTCCGTTTAAACCACTCACGCATCCCTCCACATTTAAAATTAAATTTAAAAATATGCAAAAAACAATTAAGTTGAAAATTAGTAAATTTTTAAAACTTCAATTTCTGGATAATAATATTTTATTATATTTATATAATTTTCACCCCGTTCTGCAAGACCACATGCTCCACTTTGACACATCCCAACTCCATGTCCCCAACCACCACCCCAAAAATAGTATGAATCGTTATTTTTGTTGTATTCTAATAAGAATGCAGTTGAGCGAAGTCCTGTATTAAAAAAAATTTTTCTGATTCTTGATTCATTACTTAAAGTAATATTTTTGTTGCTTCCAACAATTTTTATTTTATTTATATAACCGGACGAACTACGAGATAAAACCTGGATATCTTTTAAATCGCCGATATTTAGTTGTAGGTTTAAATTTCTTGATAAAACAGATTTTTTAATAATGCGGAACCATCTTGATGTTCCAGCATGTACATAATCAGATTCTTCACAATAAAGTTTTGGTGGAAACAAAAACCATATGTAAAGATTATCGTTAACATTATAATTTGTAGCTCCTACAATGTCAGATACATTTTGTAAATAATTTAAAGTACGCCAACCTGCTGATTGTGAATTTTGAGTATATCCACCACAGTTAGCATGAAAAAAAGCGTGTATTGGACGTGTACTATTGTGCACAATTATTTCTCCATAGGTTGAATTTACGGCATTGACTACAGTGTCTTTATCATCTCTTATACCATCATAAACCTGACAATGTTGCCCTGAGCATAAATCATATTCTTTGTGAAGTTTATTAATTTTAGAATACATTGCAACTGTTCTTGCAACTACAGCTTGGGCTTTTAATGCTTCAACTGGTTTGTCACTACCAATTTCTTTTGCCACAACACCGTATAAATAGTGGTCAAGATAGGTGTTATTAATTACAATAAGATTGTTTTTAAATTGTTTTAATATTATTTCATCTCTATATTCTTTAAATTGTGGTAATTTATGTTTAAAATTGCCATATTCTTCTATTAAAAATGTAGCATAAGGATTTGATGATTTTAAAGTTATATATTTTGATTTTATTCTATATTCTTTATTTAAATATGGTGATATAATAGCAATAGATTCTAACTTTTTTTTATAAACAATTTTCCATGAATCTGTTTTTAACTTTTTTTTGTCAGATTCTGTTACTGAAGGACAATTTAATACTATTTTATCTTTATCGTTTAAAATAAAAAAATCGTCACTACATTTTAATTTTACAGTGTCAATGTTAAGAATACTTCCATTATCTTTTGTTGAAATTCCAATTTTTATTTTAGGTGTGTTTTGCAAAAAAGTTGTTGCAGAAATGTTTTGTGCTATGTTATAAGAAAAATTTTTATTATAAACAGGTATTGGAAGATTTATATAAGTTGATAGACGATACAGTTCTTTTTGTATTTCTTTATTTTTAGTATCAAACCATGAAATTACGTTATAATGTCTATAAGCTTGTTTAAAATCTTTTATTTGATTATAACATTTAGCCAGGTATTCTCTTGCCTCAAAAAAACGAGAATCTTTTTTTATACATTCATTAAACTTTTCTTTTGCATTTACAAAATCTTTGTTATTATAGTAATAAAGTCCGATTCTATAATTTAATAATTGACTGATAGGATAATAATTATAATTTTTATTATACAATTCTAACATTTTTGTAATATTTTTTTGATCTGAGTATATTTCAAATAAAGTTATCTCGGCAAGGATGTTATACGGGAAATCAAATTCTTGTGATTCTATTATATCTTTTACAGATAAGTTGCCAGATAAATAATTTTTTCTTAATTCTAAGATTAAATCCGAATCTTGCGCACAAATAAATTTTGTGATAATGAATAGAATTGTAATTATTTGAACTATTTGTCTAAGAAAGCAACAATTCGGCATATGCTCGATTCTCCGCCAACAAACCGCCATGGAAAACATCCAATAGTGACTCGTTTATTCAAGATTTTGTCTATATCGCCACCTAAATTTTCTGCATGTATAATATTTAACGGAAAAAGTTGTATATGCATTAACTGATAGTGTGGAACAGGAAAAATTTCTTCCAAAGATTTATTATATTTTTTCTTTAAATAACTGTCACATTCTTTGGCAAGATTTGGCATCCATTCTCTAATTTTAGTATTCATAGGATGATCCGCACTACCACAGTCAACACCTATCCATTTTAATTTCATTTTTTTACACCAATCGGCAAATTCCATAGTTGGTCCAGGATGTTTACACATATATCTAACTTCGTCAGCTTGTGGTTGATCCCACGAATAATGATGATATCCAGTGTGAATTATTAAAATATCACCTTCTTTTACTTCTACTCTGTCCAATATATCTTTTGAAGTGTATATTCCATAATCTTCAGCGATATCACTTACATCTACAACTACCCCATCAGCAACAAGTTCTTCCAAAGGTATAGATGCAATATCTCGTCCATGAGTACAAAAATGCAAAGATCCATCAAGATGTGTGCCTACGTGATTTGAAGTGGTTATTAGTTGTCCATTGGCACCGTTTGGAACTAAACGTTTAAAAAATTTCGCCTGTAAAGGTTCATAAGTAGGCCATGGCGGGGTAAGAACTGATAATGGTTGTGATAATTCTACAATTTTAAAATTCATAAATTTTCTCCTATAAATTTAAATTTTTATTAGTTCATTTAAATTTCTTATATACAAATTTTTTCTTAAAATTTCAAATTGTAAGATTTCGTTTTGGTTTAAACCAAATATTTTTTCTAAAATAACTTCTGGTTTTAAATTTTTTGTTGGTATAAGATTTAAAAAAAGAGTTAATGCAAAATGTTTGTCTAAAAAATTATTGTTGTCTTTATCTTGTGATAAACTTATCTTGTGAACAATTTCTTTGATATTTATTTCTTTATTATTTTTTTTAAGTATGCTAATTTCTGTTTTTGTAAAATCTGTTAATTTATTTAAATCAAATTTTACTTCGGAAAATATTTCGTATTCTACAAGATTAACTGTGCTTAATTTTTGTGTTGTTGATGTAATTTTGTAAATTTGTAATATGGTAAACCCTTCTGGTAAAAGTTTATTTAAATCGGTATTGTTTAAATCTATCTCTTCAATTAATTCAATGTCTAAAAATTCGCTAGTACTAAAGTATCCTATTGGTGTAGGAAGTCCAAGTTCAAGTTTTATTTCAGGATGAAATCCATTAGTATATGCTGGTTTTAAGTTTGACATCTTGATAGTTCTCTTTATGATTTCTAACTGGTCTAAATGTGAACAAAAAATTGCATTGCCCTGTTTTGAAAATTTTATTCTATATCTGAATGTTTGTTTATTTATATTGTTTATTTCTGTTTGAAATTTTGGTTTTGATATAAAAACTTCTTTTGGTTTTTCAAAATATTGATTCCAAAAAAGTTTTGTGTTTTGTTTTAAATCGAGAATTTTAATGTATTTTTCATATAAACTTTTTTTTGTATTAGAATATATTATATTATCCCAAACAAAGTTGTCTAAGTCAGTTTTATTTTTAAAAATGTAATCTTCAATATTAATATTTAATTTTTTTATATTATTAAACCATATATTATAGTTGAATTTTTCTTCCCAATTATCAAATTTTGCTCCTTCAAGCCATGAATTTTCTACTAAAACACCTATATTTTTATCTCCACGAGCAATTAATGATTCTATAATAGAAGCGTAAATATTATTTTTTCTTATTTGAACACAAATGTTTTTTTTTAAATAATTCATTTTATATTCTAAATCTTTTATAGAATTGATAGCTGAAAACTGAAAAGTTGTATGTGGTCTTGGAACAAATGGAGATATTGTTACTGTAAAGTTTATCTTTGGAAACAATTGGCTTAATTTTTTTGTCATTTTAACAATAGAATCAACATCATCCATTGTTTCACCTGGTAGACCTATCATGAAATATAACTTAATTTTTTTAAATCCATATTTATTTAGTAGTTTAATTTTTTCAAATATTTCGTTATCTGAAATATTTTTATTAATTAATCGTCTTAAATTTTCATTACCAGTTTCTGGAGCTAATGTTATAGAAGCTCTTTTTGGTTCTATTAATAACATTAAAAGTTCTTCTGAGATATCGTTTATTCGCAACGAAGGTAAATTTATGAAAACATTTTTGTGTTTAAATTTTTCTTTGGTATTTTTTATTAGAGCAGTTAACTTTGGATAATTTGTAACACAGAAACCTGTAAATGATATTTCGTTATAACCAGTAGATAAAATTCCATCTTCTATAATTTTTTCAACAACATCAACAGGGCGTATTCGTAAAGGTTTAGAAATATATGTTGCCTGACAAAAGTTACAATTATAAGCACAACCACGACTAAGTTCTATGTTAAGTCGTTGTTGAGTTGTTCTTATATTTGGAACTGTGGGGTTTGTAGGATAAAAACTATTTTTTAAATCTGTTTTTGAAGGAAAAATTTTTTTGTCTAAATTTAATGTATTTGGGACAAAAATTTCTTTGAAAAGATTTATTTCTTCTAAAAAATTTTTTTTTAAAACAAATTCATCTTCAAGAACAAAATTTTTAGTTTTTAAAATATTTTTGTATCTATTTATTATATTAACTACTTTTAAAATGCTATCCTCTGCTTCACCAAGTATGAAAAAGTCAATATAATCACTTAGAACATAAGGATTACTTGTACATATTCCACCTGCAGTAATTAATGGAAAAAATTTTTTGCGATTGGAACTTTTAAATTCTATTTTTCCAAGATTTAATATGGTAAAAACATTTGTGTAACAAAGTTCACTTTGAAGTGAAAATCCTATTAAATCAAAATTTTTCAGTTCATTTTTTGTTTCTAAAGAAAACCATGTAATATTTTCTTTTTTTAATAATAATTCCAAATCTATATCAGGAGCAAATACACGTTCACATAAAATATTTTCTTGTGAATTTAAAAGTTTATATAAAATTTCAATTCCTAAGTTAGACATCCCAATTACATATTTATCAGGATAAGATAGACAAATTTTTATACAATTGTTTTTTAAATATTTTTGTTTAATTGAATGATATTGACTATTTTTTTCTGAATCAATATATTGCCCTGGATTTTGTATTTGTTTTAATAAAAAGTTGTATTTATTCATAGAATTTATTAGTAAATAAACTTTCTTAAATGTATAGAATTAAGTATTCCTATTGATATAAAAGCAGAGACTAAGTTAGAACCTCCATAAGAAACAAAAGGTAGTGGAAGGCCTATCACGGGCATAATGCCAAGACACATCCCAATGTTAACTAAAAAATAAAATGAAAATAAAGAAGTTATGCCACAAGCCAATAATGAACCAAAACTGTCTCTAGAAGTTAACATTATGTTTATCCCCTGTAAGATAATTAATGTAAACAGTAATACTACGAACGATGTTCCCATAAAACCAAATTCTTCGCCAATTAAAGAAAAAATAAAATCAGTATGTTTTTCAGGAACAAAACCTAATTGTGTTTGGGTACCTTGAAACAATCCTTTTCCAAACAATCTCCCACTTCCTATTGCAATTCGTGTTTGAATAACTTGATATCCTGCATCTGCTGGTGCTACATTTGGATTTATAAAAGCAATAATTCTCTTTTGTTGGTAAGGTTTTACAAATTTATTTAAAGCAATTGCTGAGATAAAACTTGACAATATTAATGTTATTGATATAATTAAATAATAGTTTGGTATATGGAAACGTAAATTTTTAAACACCCACCAAATAATTAATAAAATCAAAAAAATAAATGATATTATAAATATTAATTCTTTCCAAGAACCTGATAATGCTAAATAAAATTTGCTTACCCAAGAAGGAAATAACAACATATCACTTAGAGAAAAATATATTCTTAATAAAAATAAATTTGAAGTAATGAAAAGGTATAATAAAGAAGTGATTAAAAAAGTTTTATCTACACCTGCAAGAAAAAATATACTTATGATTATTGGGAAATATAATATAGCATTTGATAAATCAGGTTGTAGCATAATTAAAATTATTGTTATAATAGATAAAATTATTGCAATTAAAATTTTTCTAAAAGTATTATTTTTTTCCCAGTTTTGGTCAAAATATCCTGCTAAAAAAATTATAAATAAAATTTTTACAATTTCGGATGGTTGTATAGTTATTATGTTAAAATCTAACCAGGCACGAGTTGCCCTAAATCTTGTTCCTAAAATTAAAACTATTAATAACAAAACAATTCCCAAAATATAGGAATATTTATAATAAGCATGATAAATTTGATAGTTTAACAAACTAAATATAATCATTAAAATTATACCAAATATTAAAGCAAATAATTGTTTCGAAACAAAAATTTCTGCTTTTCCAGTGTTTAGAGTAGCTGAATAAATCATTATAAAACCTATTATAGAAAGTCCAGTTGCAGATAATATTAGTTTCCAATTAGTTTTATATATGATGCGTTTAATGAAGCTTTCTTCTTCTTCAATATGTTTAATAAGTAAAGGATTAATCTCCGACATAAGTTTCTTCTAAAGATTTATAGTTTTCTATGAAAATATCTTTATCATCTTTTTCTTCAGGTGATAAATATTGTTTAAAAATTTCTCTAGCAATAGGAGCTGCTACTGCACCTCCACGTAATCCATGTTCTATAACTATTGCTAAAGCTAATGTTGGGATAGTATTTTCTTTAATTGGTCCATAACATATAAATAATGCATGATCATTTCCGTGAGGATTTTGTGCAGTTCCTGTTTTCCCTGCTAATAAAATTTCATTACCTAAAAATGCTGCTCGTCCTGTCCCACTACGAACAACTTCTATCATTGAGTGTTCAACAAATTCAAATATTTCAGATTTAATTTTTAAAATATTTTTTTTGACTGGTTCTTTCTTATATATAATATTTTTATTCTGGTCAGTAATTTTTGATACGATAAATGGTTCATATAAAATACCTTTGTTTGCTATTGTAGCGGTAAACATTGCCAGTTGTAAAGGTGTCACTGATATATACCCTTGCCCAATTCCAATATTTATTGTGTCTCCATCAAACCATGGAGAATTAAAATTTTTTTCTTTCCATTCTCTTGATGGTGATACTCCACTGACTTCAGAAGGTATATCAATATTTGTTTTATTACCAAAACCAAACAAGGCAGAATATTTTTCAAAATTTTCAATACCTAATTTTAATGCAAGATTACAAAAGTATACATTACACGAATTTTTTATAGCATTTAACATATCCATACTTCCATGCCCTTTTTTTTCCCAGCATTTAAAAATTTTATCCCCAAACTTAAATTGTCCAGTACAGGTTACACTCCAATTTTTTGAAACACGATCTTCTGACAAAGCTGCAATTGTAGCAAGAATTTTGTAAGTTGAACCTGGCGGATACACACCTTGAATACATCTGTTAAACAAAGGAAGATTTTTGTCATTTAAATATTTTCGTCTTTCGTCAATTTCAGTTATAAAAGTGTTTGGATTAAAATCTTTGCATGAGACCATTATTTTTATGGCACCATTTCTTGGGTCAACACCTACTACAGCACCATTTTTTTGTGTATTAACTAACAATTTATGAGCCAAAATTTGTAATTTGGAATCAATAGTTAGATGAATATTATTACCAGATATAGGCCTCAATTCTCTTAAAACTTTTGTAGGAATTCCGTGTGCATCAACTTCCATAACTAAAGCTCCGTGTTCACCGCGCAAATAATTTTCATAAGTTTTTTCAATTCCAGATTTGCCAACAAGATCGTTAAAATAATACCCTTGGTCTTTTAATTTTAAATATTCTTTTTGATTGAGTTCACTAACATATCCTATAACATGTGCAAAAATTTCATCATAAATATAACGTCTTCTATATTCAACATCAACTTCAATACCATTAATTTTATGTCTTAAAGATAATAATTCAAAAAGTTTTTCTCGTGATATATTTTTACTTAGAGAAATTACTTTTTGTGTTTTCATAGCTTGAAATAATAATTTTTTACTCTCGGGTAAAATTTCAATAATTTTTTGTATAGGGGTTATTCTTTGGTCAATAAAGGGATAATAATAGACTCGCATCCAAGCACGATTGTCTGCTAAAACAATACCATTAGAATCGTATATTATGCCTCTTGGCGAAAATTTTATAAATGTTCTACTACGATTTTTTTCAGCTAGATTATAATAATATTGTCCACGGAAAATTTGGAAATAAATTATCAATAAATATAGTATTACTACTGGAAAAATAAAAATGTACTTAAGCAAAGAAAAAGTTTGTTGAACTTTTTTACGTATTATATATGATGAGTTTGTCCATTCCATTTCATATTATTCCTAATAATTTATAGTACCAAACAAAAATTTTTAGTAAAAGATAACCAAAAATTATATCAAATAAAGGTATAAAGAAAATATGATACGAAAAACTTTTAGACAATGAAAAGGAGCTTAGTATTATATAATATATAAATAAAAAAAATACTGAACTTAAAAATAAAGATAATATTTGAACTTTTATCAATGTTTCATCAATTCTTTTGTTTAAAAATCCAAAAATATATCCTATAGTCATTAAAACGAAAGTGTTTACTCCAAATAATTTTAAGTTTAAAATATCAAGTAGCATTCCACAGATAAATCCTAAAATCACGGCATCAGTATGTCCTATAAACAGTGCCACAAATAATATGTATATAAGTAAAAAATTTGGTTTTAGTAATGTGTAAAAAAATATTTTTGTATAAATAATGTCTAATAATACTAATGAACAAATAGTAAATATTACTGTAAAAAATTTTTTCATTACTTTAAAACAATCAGATTTCCCAAATTGTTTATATTATATGAAGGTAAAACTATAACTTTTTTAAATCCTAGTATAGAAGTTTTAACTGATTTTACTGTGCCAATTTCAATATTTTGTGGGATAGAACTTAACACAGAACTTGTTACCACAACATCTCCAACATTTACTTCATCTTCTAACAAAACATATTCCATAACAAGTTCATTTGTTCCACTTCCTATTATAACACCTTGAATATTTTTATTTTTAATTTTTGCTGGGATACCACTAAGTTGATTTGTTATTAACAAAATTTTTGAAGTTTTTTCTTCTACAGTCCATATGCGTCCAACTAAATAAAAGTTGTTAAAATCATAAGTTACTACAACTGGCAAATCTTCAGATAAATTATAATTTCTTCCTTGTGAAATAATTAGATAATTATACCAACTAATATTGTTTCTAAATATGACATTTACAGGGATTAGTTCTTTAAATTTAAAAGCGTCTTTTGTTTCTAATACTCTTTTGTAAATATTATAATCTTTTATAATTTCTTCTTGTTGTATTTTATATAAAAACATTTTTTTTAGTTGATGTTTAAGTTTTATATTTTCTTCTCTCAAATATGATAATTCAATAAACTTATTTGCAACATTTATAGGATAGTCAATAATATTGTTTATTGGAACATATGTTGAAGAAAAAAAATATATCATAAAAGATCTCATAGATTTTATGTAAACATTAACTTCCGAATTTAGGAATGTGATACTTAAAATACTGGCAAGAAAATACAGTACTGTTGGTTTATTTTTGTTTAAAAATTCTCTTAAGGTCATTATTGCTTAATTGTTTAAAATTATTTTAGGAAAGTAAAGGAAATGATGAACGTTTTTTTTGCAACTTATCAAGTTCTTCTAAATATCTACCAGTACCTCTTACTACACAAGTTACAGGATCTTCAGCAATTTTCACAGGAAGACCAGTTTCTTTTTCTAACAATTTATCAATTCCTCTAATCAATGCTCCACCACCAGCAATTGTTATTCCTGTTTCGACAAGATCAGCTGCAATTTCTGCAGGAGTACTTTCTAAAGCATCTTTTATAATTGCAACAATTGAATTTATAGGTTCCATAAGTGCAACACGAATTTCTTCAGAGTTAACTGTTATTGTTTTGGGTAATCCGGTTACTTGATCTCTTCCTTTTACTTCTAGAGACATTTCTTCTTCAAGAGGAAATACTGACCCTATTTTAATTTTAATTTCTTCTGCAGAATTTTCTCCAATAAAAAGATTGTATCTACGTCTAAAGTATTGTATTATAGCATCATTAAGTTCATCACCTGCTATATCTATAGATTTACTCACCACCATTCCACCGAGTGAAATTACTCCAACTTCAGTAGTTCCACCACCAATATCAACAATCATACTGCCTGTAGGTTGTTGAATTTCAATCCCAGCACCAATTGCTGCTGCCATTGGTTCTTCAATTAAATAAATTTCTCTTGCCCCTGCTTGCGTTGCTGATTCACGAACTGCACGTCGTTCTACTTCTGTAATTGAAGAAGGAATGCCTATAACTATTCTTGGATGAAGTAAAGTTTTTTTGTTATGAACTTTTTGTATAAAATACCGTATCATTTTTTCTGTAATTTCAAAATCTGCTATTACACCATTTCTCAAAGGTCTTACAGCAATAATATTTCCTGGTGTTCTGCCTAACATTTTTTTTGCTTCAGTACCAATTGCAATAATTTCTTTGCTATCTTTGTCTAATGCAACTACTGATGGTTCGCACAAAACTATTCCTTGTCCTTGGACATAGACAAGAACTGTTGCAGTTCCTAAATCCATACCCATATCATTGGAAAATAATTTAAAAATAAAATTAAACATAGGTTTTATTTAAACTTAACAATTACAATTTTAGCATTATCACCACGTCGGTTTTTTAAAATTGCAGTTCTTGTATAGCCACTGTTATTATTAACAAGCCTTGGAATGATTACTTTGATTAATTTATCTGAAACATTTTTTTTAGTAATATATTTATTAGCAATTCTATATTTGTTAGTTTCTAAAGGTGTATTTTTAATTCTTGTTATTAAATGTTCTACGAAACGTTTTAATTCTTTAGCTTTAGCATCTGTAGTTCTTATCATTTCATATTTGATTAAATTCGTAGCTAGATTTCTTAACGTAGCCATTCTGTGAGATGAACCTCTATTAAGTTTTCGTTTAGAAATATTTTTTATCATATCTTTGTCCCTAATGAAAGATTTTGTGATTTTAATTTTTCAACAATTTCTTCTAACGATTTTTCTCCCAAATTACGAATTGTTCTTAATTCCTCTAAAGATCTACTAACTAAATCACTTATTTTGTTAATTTTAGCATCTTTTAAACAATTATATGATCGTGTTGACAATTCTAAAATTTCTATAGGTTGAGATAATAATTGTTTTAAATGTTCTTTCTCAGCAATTTCTTCTGCAGATTGACTTGTTTCTTCTTGTTTTGATTCTAAAATTGACTTGGTAAAAAATATTTTTAGTGTATCTTTTAAGATATTAGCAGAATAAATCACACTGTCTTCAGGAATAATAGTTCCATCCGTCCAAACTTCAAGAATTAGTTTATCATAATCAGTTTTTTGTCCAACACGAGTAGCTTCAACTTCATAGTTAACTTTTACTACAGGTGAAAATATGCTATCTATAAATAAAGTGTCTACTGGTGAACCAGGTTTTTTATTTTCATCGGCTAAATAATATCCACGTCCTTTATTAACTTCTGCTTCAAGTTCAAGATTTCCATTTGAATCAAGAGTAGCAATTATTTGTTCTTTATTTACAATTTCAACATTATGCGAAGTTTTAAAATCTCCTGCAGTAATTATTTTTGGTCCCTTCACAGATAAAGAAATTTTTTCACTGCCTTCGGAATAAATTTTAAATCTAACTTTTTTTAGGTTCATCAGTATATAAATAACATCTTCTTTAACACCACGGATTGTAGAAAATTCGTGTGATACACCGGGTATTCTACAACTTGTAATTGCAGCCCCTTCAAGACTTGATAAAAGTATTCGTCTCAACGAATTACCAACAGTATGGCCATATCCTTTTTCAAATGGATATATAGCAAACTTACCATAAAATTGATCTTGTATTATGGTATCAAATTTATTTGGTAAAACAATTTTTTCCATATTTTTAGCTCCTATGTTAAAATATTTAAAAAGTATGAATTGTTATTTAGAATAAAATTCTACTATTAATGACTCATTAACTGCAAAGGATATTTCTTCTCTTGTTGGTAATGCAGATATTTCGCCAACAAAATTTTCTTTATCAAACCTTAACCATGTAGGTAAAGTTTGTTTTTCAATAGATTTTTGAATATTTATGTTGTCTTTTAAATAATCTTTAACTTTAATCTTATCTCCTACTTTTAAACTATATCCCGGCGCATTAATTGTTTTTCCATTTACTAAAATGTGTTTATGAGAAACTAATTGTCGAGCAAAACTTCTTGAAGGTGCAAAACCAAGTCTATATACAACATTGTCCAGACGTAATTCTAATAATCTGAGCAAATTTTCACCTGCAACACCTTTTAGCAATTTTGCTGCAGCAAAATATTTTCTTAACTGTGTTTCTGTTAATCCCATAATATGTCTTAATTTTTGTTTTTCACGAAGTCGTTTTCCATATTCACTAAGTTTTGATTGTTTTTTAGAATGTTGTCCAGGTTGATAATTTTTCCCCTTATCTATAGTACATTTTATTGAGTTACATTTAGAACCTTTTAACATAAGTTTAGTTTTTTCTCTTCGACATAATCTACATACAGCTTTTGTGTTTCTTGACATTTTTTACCCCCTCAAAATTTTTATACTCTTCTTGGTTTTCGTGCTCTACAACCATTGTGAGGAATTGGTGTAATATCTTTAATAGAAGTAACATTTAACCCTGCAGTTTGTAAAGCTCTTACAGCAAGTTCTCTTCCAGAACCTGGTCCTTTAACATATACTGAAACATATTTTAATCCGGCATCTACAGCACGTTTTGCTGCATTTTGAGCTGCAATTTGTGCTGCAAACGGTGTTCCCTTTTTAGTTCCTCTAAAACCTGATCCACCAGCAGTACCCCAAGATATAGTATTTCCTTTGTTATCAGTAATAGTAATAATAGTATTGTTAAAAGTTGCTTTTATATGAACTTTTCCAGTATTATCAGACAAAACTTTTTTCTTTTTTGTAGCCATAAAATTATTTTCTCCTTTTAAAAAGAAAATCCTTAAAAATCAACTTTCTTTTGTTGCAGCAGGTTTTGTAGCAGCTTTTGCTGAACCAACAGTTTTTCTTGCTCCTCGACGTATACGAGCATTAGTTCGTGTTCTTTGTCCATGGACAGGCAAATTTCTTCTATGTCTATACCCACGATACGAATTTATTTCAGCTAAACGTTTAATATTTTGTTGAGTATCGCGCCGTAGATCTCCTTCCACTTTTAAGTTGTTTTCTATATAGGTGTTTAAAGTTGCAATTTGAGTTTCAGTTAAATCTTTTGATTTAATTTTCGGGTCAATTCCTGTTTTTGCTAAAATTACTTTAGCATTTGATCTACCTATACCATAAATATATCCTAAAGCGATATCAATTCTTTTCTGTGGTGGTAAATTTATTCCAGCAACACGTGCCATATATTAAAAATCCTCCATTTATTTTAATTATCCTTGTTTTTGTTTATGTCTTGGATCCGAACATATTACTATTACAGACCGTTTTCTTTTAATAATTTTACAACTTTTACAAATTTTTTTTACTGAACTACGTACTTTCATATCTTTTTTTCTCCGTTGACCGATATACAATTCGTCCTTTGGTTAAGTCGTAAGGGGACATTTCTACCTTAACTTTATCTCCAACTACAAGTTTTATAAAATGTAACCTCATTTTTCCTGAAAGATGACATAAAATAACATGTTCTGTATTTTCAATTTTTACCCGAAACATTGTTGAAGGCAAAACTTCAACAATAGTTCCATTTGCAACAACTTTATCTTCTCTTTCAGTTTTCATTTTATTACTTAGTTAATTTTTTCTGGTTTTATTATGTTTGTGTCTGTTAGGATTTCATATCCAGTTTTTGTTATTAAAACCATATGTTCATAATGAGCACATAACGAACCATCCTGCATAACAACGGTCCAACCATCATTTAGAACCTTGGTACGAAAATTTCCAATACTCACCATCGGTTCTATACATATAACCTGTCCATCATAAAATCTTGGACCTTCGCCTTTCATACCAAAATTTGGGATATCTGGTTTTTCATGCAACTGTCTACCTATAGTATGACCTACATATTCTCTGATCACACTAAAATTATTTTTTTCTATATATGTCTGAATCTCATTACTTAAATCGCCAACACGAATGTTTTCTTTTAATATTCTTACACCATAAATTAAAGCATCATAAGCTACATTTAATAAATTCCAAATTTTATTAGAGGTATCTGTATTTTTTTTCTCAGTAATTAAAACGGTAGTTGCAGCATCTCCATAAAAACCGTCATGAATTATTCCTATATCTATTGAAACAACTTGTCCATAGGCAAACTTTTTTGTTTTACTAGGTATTCCATGTACAAGTTCTGAATCTATAGAAATACAACTTGTTGCAGGATAACCTCTGTATCCCAAAAATGCAGGCTGACAGTTGTGTTTTTTAATTTCATCTCTTACTATATCTTCAATATCTTTTGTTGACATACCAACTTTTATATTTCTTTTTGCTTTATCAAGAATCTTGCTTACAATAGTTGCAACATGTCTTATTGTAGACAATTCTTGTTCTGTTTTTGGTTCAAAGAACACATTTTGTTCAACTGCTATATCCGGTTTAATTGTGTCTAATTGCATAAATTATATCTTTATTAATTTCTTCTACTGTTTTTGAAGCATCAATTTCTTTTAACAACCCAATTTTTTTATAAAAGTTCACTAGTGGTTTTGTTTCTTTTTTATATATTGCCAAACGTTTTTTTACTGTAGAAATTTTATCATCATCTCTAATTATAAGATTAGAACCACACTTGTCACAAATTCTATCTTTTTTTGGTTTTATTGTGTAGATGTTATAATTTTTTCCGCAAGAAGGACAGGTTCTTCTTGAAGTTAACCTTTTAATAACTTGTTTATCTGATAAATTAAAATAAAAAACTTTTTCTATATTACTATTATTTTTTTTCAATTTTTTTTCTAACATTTTGGCTTGTTTTAAATTCCTTGGAAAACCATCTAATAAAAACTTTTTTCTCTTTATTATAGGTTCAATTGTTTTGAAAACTATTTTGTCAGGGACAAGTTTTCCACTTGTTATATACTTTTTTATAACAGATCCAAGTTTAGATTTACATTTCAACATCTTTCTAAATATTTCTCCAGTAGAAACGTGTGTCAAATTAAATTTTTTTGATACAAGAGTAGCCTGTGTCCCTTTCCCTGATCCCGGTGGACCTAAAAAAACTATTCTTTTTAAAATTTTTGATTTTGTTGTCATTTAATATTAAACCACCTACCACGAATCTTTGCTTCTTTTGCTAAACCTTCATAATGACGCATTACTAAATGTGATTCTATCTGACCAACAGTATCAAGAGCTACTCCTATTGCAATAAGCAATGTTGTTCCACCAAAAAAAAACGGTGCGTTAAACCATTTTCTTAATAAGTCAGGCATTATTGCGATTAGAACAACAGCCAATGCTCCACCCAGAGTTATTCTTTCCAAAACATATTGAATATATTTAGCAGTTGGTTCTCCTGGTCTTATGCCTGGAATAAATCCGCCCCATTTTTTCATATTTTCTGCTAGGTCCTGTGGATTTAGGATTATAGAATTATAAAAATAACAGAAAAATATTATTAAAAAAGCATAGATGATTTCATAAATTGTACCACCTCGTGACCAAAATGATGATATTCTTTGTGCCAATGGATTATCTGGGAAAAATTGTACTATGGTTAATGGAGCAGATAGAATTGATACTGCGAAAATTACAGCAATGACTCCTGCAGTATCAACTCGTATAGGTAAAAACGTTGAAGCTCCACCCATCATTTTTCTTCCTACCATACGTTTTGCATATTGAACTGGTATTTTTCTTTGACCAGTTTCTAACCAAACAACTCCAGCTGTAACAACCAAAATTATAGCAACAAGTATCAATCCAAGAATAAAAGACATTTCATCTGCATAAATTAGTTGAAAAAAATTTTTTATTCCTGCAGGAAATCTGTCAACAATTCCTGCAAAAATTAAAATAGATATACCATTACCAATACCTAGTTCTGTAATTTGTTCTCCTAACCACATTACTACCATTGTCCCTGTAACTAAAGTTACAATTGTTAGGAATATAAAACCAAAAGTTGCGTCATTTACAACTGGTACACCACCTGGTACTGGAGTTTTAATTAACATCATTGTTAGACCAAATGCTTGAATAGAACCTATTACAAGAGTTAAATAACGAGTTAATTGTGAAATTTTTTTTCTACCACTTTCTCCTTCTTTAGCGAGTTGGTCTATGTAAGAAACCATATGTGCACCTTGTAATAATGAAATTATAATCGAAGCGTTAATGTATGGCATTATACCTAATGCAAAAATTGACAACCTGCTTAAAGCACCTCCTGAAAACATATCCAAAAATCCTAACATTCCCTGACGGTTAACATCAAACAAAGTTCTTAATGCTTGTGGGTTTACCCCTGGTAACGGTATAGTAGCACCTAATCTAAAAACAGCAAGAATTCCTAATGTAAAAAAAATTTTTCGTTTTAGTTCATTTACTTTAAATATGTCAATAATTGAATTAAACATTTTTAAACCTCATAGATTTTCTACTATTATTTTTAATATTTCGTTTTTTATTATTTACCTTTTGAAATAAATATTGCCTCTCCACCATTTTTCTTAATTTTTTCAATGGCAGATTTTGAAAACTTATGTGCATAAATCTTTAATTTACGTTTTAAATCTTCATTACCACAAATAATTTTTATCTTTTCTTTTTCATAATCAATCAAATCATATTTTTTTAAAACTTCTGGCGTTATTTCATCAACATTTTCTGGAACTTTTTTTTCTATATTTGTTAAAGTAATTTCTTGTACGAACACTCTAAATTTTTTATTTGAAAATCCTCTTTTTGGTATTACTCTTACCAAAGGCATTTGTCCACCTTCAAATCCTGGATTTTTACCTTCCCCGGATCTTGACCGTTGACCTTTCATACCACGAGTAGAACCGCTACCACCATGTCCTGAACCTTCGCCACAACCAAGTCGTTTCTTTCTATGTCTTGCACCTTTTGCTGGTCGTAAGTTTGATAATAAAATTACCATATTAATTCCCTCACTAATTACGTAAATTTTCTGTGACTTCTTTAGTTCGTAATTCTAGAAGTGCACTAAAAGTTGCCGGGACAACATTTATTGGATTTGTAGAACCAATAATTTTTGTTAAAATATCGCTAATACCTGCAGCAGTCATAACTGCTCTAACAGTTGCACCTGCTATAACACCAGTTCCTGGTTTGGCTGGTTTTAATAAAACTTTTGTTCTACCTTGTTTACCAATAATTTGATGCGGTATAGTTGTCCCAACTACAGGAATTTTCATTAAATTTTTCATTGCTTTTTTTGTTGCTTTTGTTATTGCTGCTGGGACTTCATTAGCTTTTCCTGAAGCATAACCTGCTAATCCATTTTTGTTACCAACAACTACCATTGCATAAAAAGACATTTTTTTGCCACCTTTTAAAACTGTTGTAACACGTTTAATTGCAACTACAATTTTTTCAAATTGTTCTTCATCTGTTATTTCCGGGATAGCAACTTCATCAATATTTTCATCTGAAGAATAAGGACCGATTGGTTCTGCAATAGCAACTTCATCATCTTTTTTTTCTGATAAATCATTTGTTGTTATATCTAATTTCTCGTTTTCCATAATTAAAATTCTAACCCTCCTGCTCTTAAGGCATCAGATAAACTTTTTATTCTTCCAATATATTTATTGCCTCTTCGGTCAAAAATTATTTTTTTTATTCCTGTAGCCAAAGCTTTTTTAGCAATAGTTTCACCTAAAATTTTTGCTTGTTCAGTTTTATTTTTTCCTTTAATTATGTCTCTTAACTCTTTTGACAATGTTGAACCACTTAACAAAGTTTTTCCTGTATTATCATCAATAATTTGTACTTCAATATTTTTTAAACTTTTAAATACAGAAAGTCTTGGCCGATCTTGAGTGCCTGAAATTTTTTTGCGAATTCTTAATTTTCGTTTCTCAAACCGTATTTTAGGAAAACTTTTTTCTCTTAAATTCATTTTTTACTCCTAATTTTTTGTTTTACAAACTTTTAAAAAATTATTTTTTTGCACCACCAGCAGCACCTGCAATTGCTGCTTTGCCAAGTTTTCTAATAATGTGTTCATCTTTATATTTAATCCCAGTTCCTTTGTAAGGTTCTGGTGGTTTGATTTTTCTCAATTTTGCTGCAGTTTCTCCAACAAGATACTTGTCAATGCCAGAAATAGTTATTTCTGTACCTTTTTGATCCAGAGTTGCTTTTATACCTTCAGGCAACAAAAATTCTACTGGATGTGAAAAACCAAGTTTCATTATAATTTTATTTCCTTGTACTTGTGCTTGGTAACCTACTCCTACAATTTCTAATATTTTCTTATATCCCTCAGAGACACCTTTTATCATATTTTTAATTATTGCATAATATAAACCTTGAAACATTTTACCTTCTCGTGATTCTACTAACCTATTAACAAAAATGTTTTTATCTTGAATTTTTATTTCTACAAATTTTGAATTTTTTATTTCGTTAGCTAAAATACCTAATGGGCCAGTTACTTTTATGGTTTTATTATCAAGAATTTCTACTTTAACTTTTTCTGGGACTATAATTGGTTTTTTTGCTAATTTACTCATAAAATTAATACCTCAAAAAATTTTTACTTAATAAATACTACAAATAACTTCTCCCCCAACTTTTAATTTTTGTGCTTCTTTACTAGTAATAATACCTTTTGGTGTGGACAAAATATATATTCTAAAAGGATCTTTGTTTAAATCTTTATATTTTGAATAAATTCTACTACCAGGTTTAGATACTCTATTTATTTCACGAATAACTTGTTCCTTGTTTGGTCCATATTTTAAGTATATTCTTAAAAAATTTTTGTTTGGTGACTCAATTTTTTTGTAGTTTGCAATAAAACCTTCTTCTTTAAGAATTCTTGCTAATTCAGATTTTATTTTTGAATAAGGAACATCAACCTTTTCATTATAAACCATAGTTGCATTTCTTATTGCTGTTAGCATATCTGCTATTGGGTCACTACTCATAATTATCTCCCTTTTTAGTTAGTAGTTAAGAATCTAACAAATTCATAGTTTCTAGATTTAAATTTTTAACTAAAAATAAAAAATCTACCAACTTGACTTTCTTATTCCTGGAAGTTCTCCTCTATGTGCTAAGTTACGAAAACAAATTCTACACACTCCAAAATCTCTTACATACCCTCTCGGTCTTCCACATATTCTACATCTATTCCTATATTGAATAGAATACTTAGGCATTTTGCGCATTTTAGCAAGATCTGCATCTGTTGCCATTTTATTTTTTCCCTCCAAAAAAAAACTAAGTTTTCTTATATTTTTATTTTCTAAATGGTATTCCTATTAATGCTAATAATTCACGAGCCTCTTCATCTTTTTTTGCAGTCGTGACAAAGGTTATGTTCATTCCTCTGACTCGTTCAGATTTTTCTATATTAATTTCTGGGAATATATATTGTTCTGTAATACCTAAGTTATAATTTCCCATTCCATCAAAAGCTTTCGGATTAAGACCTTTAAAATCACGAATTTTAGGCAAAGCAATAAAAATTAACTTATCTAAAAAATTATACATTCTGTCTCCCCGCAAAGTAACTTTTAGACCTATAGGCATACCTTTTTTTAACTTAAAGTTAGAGATAGCTTTTTTTGCTCTTCTAACTAACGGTTTTTGCCCGGTTATTACTGCTAATTCGTCTGATGCATTGTCTAATGACTTAATATTTTCTTTTGCTTCATTTACTCCCATGTTAATAACAATTTTTGTAATTCTAGGTACCTGAAAAACATTTTTATACCCAAACTTTTTCATTAACTCAGGAATAATTTTGTTTATATAGGTTTCTTTAAGTCTTGGAATGGTTTTTTCTTTTGTCATAATATCATTTCTCCACACTTCTTACAAATTCTTACTTTATTATTATCATTTGTAAAACCTATTTTTACTCTAGTTGGTTTTGAACATTTAGGGCAAATAAGTTGTACATTTGAAATGTGTATTGGCAATTCTTTTTCTTTAATACCTCCAGGTTCTGATTGTGTAGGTCTGGAATGTTTTTTTGCAATGTTAATTTTTGAAACTATTACTTTATTTTTTCCAGGTTCAACTTTCAACACTTCACCTTTTTTACCTTTATCTTTCCCTGAAATTACAACTACAATATCTTTTTTCTTAATTTTTCTCATAAAAAATAATTTTATACAACCTCCGGAGCTAACGATATAATTTTTAAAAACTTTTTTTCTCTAAGTTCTCGTACAACAGGACCAAAAACACGTGTTCCTTTTGGATCATTGTTTTCATCAATTATTACACAAGCGTTATCATCAAATCTCACATAAGACCCGTCTAACCTAGCAACTTGCTTTACAGTTCTTACTACAACTGCTTTTACTACTTCACCTGCTTTGATTGTTGCATCAGTAGAGGATTCTTTGACAGATGCTACTATTATATCTCCTGCCAAAGCATAAGTTTTATTTTGTCCCATTGCTTGAATACAAGCAACTTTTCTTGCGCCGGTGTTATCGGCTACAACTAAGATTGTACGTTTTTGTATCATTTTATGATCTCCAATATTTTCCAACGTTTTAGTTTAGAAATAGGTCTTGTAAATTCTATCTTAACTTTATCTCCTATTTTGGAGATATTGTTTTCATCATGGGCATAATACTTTTTTGTTTTACGCAATGTTTTGACATACTTAGGATGTCTAAATACGTGTTCTACTTTTATAACACGCGTTTTTTGCATTTTGTCAGATACAACTGTTCCTGTTTTTATTATCCTAGCCATTTTATATTTCCTCTATTTATTTACATTAAATTTTACCGATAACAATGTTTTTAATCTTGCTATATCACGCCTAAGTTCGCGAATTTCTAATGGATTCTTGAGTTTGGTTACTTTGTGTCTAAATTTTAGCTCAAAAAATTTTTTTTGTACTTCTTCTAATTTAGCCAATAGTTCCTCTTTTGAAAAATTTTTTATTTCTCTGAATTGTTTAATTTTCATATAACTTCATCCCTTGATACAAATTTTGTCCTAACAGGCAGTTTAAATGAAACTTGTTTAAAAATTTCCATTGCATCTGCTTTAGAAACACCTTCAATCTCAAACAAAATCCTTCCTTTTTTTATCACCGTAGCCCAGTATGCAGGATCACCTTTACCTTTTCCCTGTCTTGTTTCTGCAGGTTTTTTTGTAACTGATAAATCAGGAAAAACCCGTATCCAAAGTTTTCCTCCTGTTTTAAAAAAACGTGCTATTGTAAGTCTGCATGCTTCAATTTGTCTTTGGGTTAAATATGCATTTTCAAGGGTTCTTAGTCCATACTCACCAAAATTTAGTGACGTAGCTTTTTTTGAAATACCTTTGGTGCTTCTTAAATGATGTTTTCTATATTTTACTCTACTTGGCATCAACATTAGTTTTTACCTCGTCTCTTTTGTATAAGTTATGTTTTCTATAATATCATAAATTTTTCCCATTCTTGCTAGTTCTCGTTCTTGTTCTGTTAAAAGTTCTTTGATAAAAATCCATACTTTTATACCGATCTTGCCTTTTTTTATCAAAGCTTCTGAGATACCAAAATCTATTATAGCACGAAAAGTGTTTGATGGAACTCGTCCTTCTTTGAACCATTCAGCACGTGCAATTTCAACTCCGCCTAATCGTCCACTTACACGTACTTTTATTCCTAAAGCACCAGATTCCATGGTTTTTTGTATAGCAGTTTTTATTGCTCTTCTATAACTAATATTTTTTTCCAATTGTATTGCAATAAACTCACCAACAGCTTTGGCATTTAAAGATGGATATTTAACTTCAGTAACTTTTATTGAAACTTTATCTGCTTTAGTAAGTTTTTCAATATATTCTGTAGCTTCATTAATATTTTCTCCACCTTTGCCTATTATTATTCCCGGACGGACAGTGTGAATATCAACTATCATTTGTTTTCCAGTTCGTTCTATTACAACTTTTGGGACAATAGCATTTCTAAACTTTGATCTAATATACTCTCTAATGTGAAAATCCTGTTCCACATATTCTGCAGCAGATTTTAAATCAAACCATTTTGAATTCCAATCTTCAATATATCCTATTCTGTTTGCTATTGGCGAAACTTTTTGTGCCATAAAATTATTTTTCTCCTTAAATATTTTACTGCTAAATTATTTTTTAATCTTTTCATCACTTACTACAACAGTTAAATGTGCAGTTTTGCGTGTAAACGTAGCTGCACGACCAAAAGCTCTTGGCATTATTCTTTTATAATATGGTCCTTTAGTTACAAAACACGTCTTAACAAAATATTTGTCTGGCGACTTTAACCCCTTTGCATTTGACAAAGCACTTTTTACTGCTTTTTTTATTATATCAGAAGAAGACTTATTTAAATGATTTAAAATGTTAAAAACTTCAGCAACACTTTTTTTTCGTATAATTTTTAATACTTGTGCAATTTTTATTGGTGAACATCTTACAAATTTTGCCTTACATATTCCTTCCATTGTATTCTCCATTATTACATAATCTTATAGTTAAAAAAACTTAATATGTGAATCTAATAATTATGTCAGTTCAGTTGCTTCCTTAGTATGAGCTTCTCCGTGGCCACGGAAAATCCTTGTCGGAGAAAACTCGCCTAGTTTATGACCTATCATTTGTTCTGTAATATATACCGGAATAAACTTTTTTCCATTGTGTACTAAAAATGTAAAACCTATAAACTCAGGAATTATAGTACAACTTCTTGCCCATGTTTTTATAACTTTTTTATCATTTGTCTGAATAATTTTTTGAACTTTTTTATAAACTTTTTCATCTACATAAGGTGTTTTTGGCATATTATCCTCACAAAATTATTTTTTTCTTTTTGCAATAATAAACTTATTCCAAACATTTTTTTTTCTTCTAGTTTTATACCCTTTTGCTGGAACACCGGTCGGAGATTGTGGAATATTACCACCTTTTGATCTTCCTCTACCTCCTCCCATAGGATGATCTACAGCATTCATTTTTACACCACGAACTGTTGGTCTTATTCCAAAATACCTTGTTCTACCAGCTTTACCAAGTATGATATTTTCATGTTCTAAATTTCCAACCTGACCAATAGTTGCCATACAAGTTAACTTAATTAGTCGAATTTCTCCTGATTGTAATCTTATATGAGCATAATCACCTTCTTTTGCTAAAATTTGTGCAAAACTTCCTGCTGCTCTACATAATTTCCCACCTTGTCCTGGTAAAATTTCTATATTATGTATCATACTACCAACTTGTATAAATTCTATTGGCATTGCATTGCCAACAGAAAAATCTATTGCATTTCTGCTACTTAAAACTGTGTCTCCTACCTTTAATCCTAAAGGTGATATTATATAACGTTTTTCTCCATCTTCATATTCTATAAGAGATATTCTAGATGACCTGTTTGGATCATATTCAATTGAGATAACTTTTCCGCGAACATCATATTTATCTCTTTTAAAATCTATTATCCTATAGAACTGTTTCTGTCCACCGCCTTGGTGCCTAACTGTTATTGCGCCTGTATTATTTCTACCAGAATGTTTTTTTAATTTTACTATTAGACTTTTCTCGGGTTTCGTTTTTGTTATGTCTGAAAAATCGTCCGTTGAATAAAATCTTCTGCTTGGTGTATATGGTCTGTAAGTTTTTATTCCCATAAAAAAATATCTCCTATAATCATTTTAACTCTTCTAACAATTTTATAGTTTGCCCTTTTGATAATTTAACAATTGCTTTTTTCCAGTCAGGTCTATATCCTTCATAACGACCATAACGTCGTAATTTTCCTTTAACTATATTTGTCCGAATGCTCTCTACATCAACATTAAACATTTTTTCAATTGCAAACTTAATATCATTTTTGTTTGAGTCCAAACTTACTTCAAATACATACTTATTATCTTCTCTCAACTTTGTAGTTTTTTCTGTTATTATTGGTCTTTTTATTATTTTGTAAACATCTATAGACATAACAATGCCTCTTTAGTTATTACAATTTTTTTGTAATTTAATATATTGTATGCATTCAAATCAGCAACTCTATTAATTAGAATTTTCTTAATATTTCTAGTTGCTAATTTCAAATTATTATTTAGTTCTCTCGGAACCAGAAGAACTTTTGTATCTTCTAATTTTAAATTTTTTAGTAATTTGACAAAATCTTTAGTTTTAACAGTTGCAGGTTCTAAATTGTTTACAACTATTAAATCATTATCTTTAACTTTTTCAGCTAATGAAATATACTTGCTAACAACTTTTTTTTGTTTTGTTATTGTTATGTAGTAATCTCTCGGCTTAGGACCAAAAGTTATACCACCTTTTCGCCATAAAGGAGATCTTATAGAACCAGCCCTTGCTCTGCCAGTATGCTTTTGTCTCCATGGTTTTTTACCACCGCCACGAACTTCGGAACGTGTTTTTGTTGAATGTGTTCCTTGTCTTTGGTTTGCCAGATACGCAACTACAATTTCGTGCAAAACTGCTTTCGGGTTTGGATATTCAAAATATTTTTGTATACTTTTTGGGATTTCAACACTTTCAATCTTGTTACCACTTGTTATATCTATAACATCCAGTAAATTATTGTCTACCTTACTCATTTTTATATCCTTAGTTTTTTGAAACTTTTTTAGAATAATTTTTTATAAAAACTATTTCTTTCCTTTCTTATCTTTTTTTCCAGTCGTAACTTCTTTTGGTTTTATAATTCTTCCAGTTTTAGTTATTGTAAATATAGAATTATTTGCTCCAGGAACAGATCCTTTTATAAACAACAAATTTTTTTCTTGATCAATTCTTACAATTTGTAAATTCTTTATTGTTACTGTTTCTGAACCATAGTGACCAGCCATTTTCATACCTTTTATAACACGTTGTGGCCTTTGAGAACCAATTGCGCCAGGATGTCTCAATCTGTCAGACTGTCCATGCGTTCTTGGTCCACCACCAAAATCCCACCGTTTTACAACACCGGAAAAACCACGACCTTTTGTTATGCCTTGAACATTTATAAGTTCATTCACAGAAAAAATTGATGAGTTTATCTCATCTCCCACTTTGTGTTCTTCGGGTTTTTCTATAGGAACTTCTTTTATAACCTTTGGGACAAATGGGATATTATTCTTTTTCAAATGACCTATTAAAGATTTTGAAGTGTTACGCCTTTTTTTTGTTCCAATACCTAATTGTGCACTATATTTTTTATCTTCATAATTTCTAATTTCAATAATTTTACACGGTCCTGCCTGTGCTACAGTTACAGGAATAACTTCGTTTTCATTATATATCCTTGTCATACCAATTTTTTTTGCTAAAAGTCCTTTAATCATCTTCTTTATTTTCTCCTGTTACTTAACAGATACTATGCCATTTTAATTTCTACTTCAATCCCTGAAGGCAACTGTAATTTCATCAATTCTTCAACAGTTGTTGGAGTAGGATCCAATATGTCAATTAAACGTTTGTGAATTCGCATTTCGAACTGTTCACGAGATTTTTTATCTGAATGAGGTGATCTTAATACTGTATACCTTTTTATTCTAACCGGTAATAAAACCGGACCTGAAATATGTGCCCCTGTTCTATTCACTGTTTCTACAATATTTTTTACTGATTTGTCTAAAATTCTATGATCATAACTTTTTAGTTTTATTCTAATTTTTTGGTATTGAGCAACCATTTTTTTCCTCGGTATTTAAGATACAAAATATACTTTTATATACTTAAGTTTTATAAATTTAATTTTTTACTTATTCAATAACTTCAGTTACAACACCAGCGCCTACAGTATGCCCACCTTCTCTTATTGCAAACCTAAACTGTTTTTCTAACGCTATCGGTGTTATTAACTCTATCTCCATAGTAACATTGTCCCCAGGCATAACCATTTCTACTCCCTGAGGCAATTTTGCTGTCCCTGTA
>CALDDQ010000017.1 GCA_937936785.1 uncultured Endomicrobiia bacterium | reverse complement strand
TACATTACTGCCTAAAATAAAATTTTGTTCTTCAAAGACATCTATTAACGCTTGTTCAATTTTCAGCTTAATATTTTTATATTCCTCTTTTAGATCTACTAATTTAATTTTCATTTCTGTTTAAAATATTCTATTATACCTATTAGTCCTGTAAAATATCTTTTTATATCTTGAAAACTTTTGATTTTTATCAATCGTTGAAAAATATAACTAAACCTTAAATAAAACCTTTTATATGCAACTCTATGTGCACAAACTAAATCTTCTTTTGTCAACCCTTTTGGAACAAAAACAGGAAACCACATTGTATATTTTGAAAAATCTTTTATTGAAAACTCGCCATATTGTTCTATTATATCCCATAGTTCTGTTCCAGGAAATGGACTTAATAACTGAAACTGAGCATAGTCAGCTTTTGTTTCTATTGCAATATTTACTGTGTCCATCATTGTACTCCACGTATCTCCAGGTAAACCTAACATGTAGGTTCCTCTTGCTTCTATACCTGCATCATGTGTCCATTTAAACGCATTTTTAATTTGTTCTACTGTAGTGCCTTTTTTTACTATATTAAGCACATTCTGATTCCCAGATTCTACTCCGTAAGAAATATGCCAACAACCACTATCTGCCATTTTCTTTAGTAACTCAGGGCTAACCAGGTCAACTCTCATCCAAGCAGACCATGTTAATTTTAGGGGTTTTATTAAATCACAAAATTTCATAGTCCATTTTTTAAACAAACCAAATGTATCATCATAAATTATAATTTCTTTTGCACCATATTTTTCTATCAAAAATTTTATCTCAGAAATAACATTCTCTACACTTCTAATAGTAACCTTTCCTTTAAAAACTTTTGCACAAGAACAATATGTACATCTATAAGGACAACCTCTGCCACACATCACTGAAAAAACAGGTTTTCGTTGATAATGAAGTAGCGATGGTCTGTACGACTTTAAATTAACCATTTCTCTTGAAGGAAAAGGTAAAATATCCAAATTTGTTATCCTTTCTCTAGGCAAAGTAAATTTAATCTGATTGTTTTGTTTATATCCAATTCCTTTAACTTTAGAAATATCCGTTCCTGCGCATATACTTTCTATCAGTTCTTTAAATGTAATCTCACCTTCACCAATTACAATGAAATCAACATTTTTATCCTTAACCGCATCTTCTGGACATGCTGTTGGATGTGGACCGCCAAGAACTGTTATAATTTTTGGATTTATTTCTTTTGTTAAGTTACAAATTGCAATTGATCTATAAAATGTTGATGTATATGAAGATATACCAACAATATCTGGAGCAAATTTTTTTATTTCTTCAGATAAATCTTCCACTGTTATATTTAAAACTGTTCCATCAATAACTTTTATATTATGTTTATCTTTCAGGACACTCGCTAAATATAACAATCCTAACGGTGGCAAATACGATCCTGTGCGAGCTAATTTACCATATCTTTCTTCACCCAACATTGGAGGAAATATTAATAAAATCTTCATTTTTTATTTTATTGTTAAATTTGTTTATAATTTGCAATACATAGTAACTTGCAAAAATTATTAAATACGGTTCTATAGGTATCCTATATCTTATTTGTGACCAAAAAACAGAATATATTATAATAAAACTTGTTAAAACCAAAATTATTATATTTTTTTTATAATTTGATTCTGAAAAAAACAATCCCAAAATTCCAAAAGTTAACATTGGTAAAAATGATACAATACTAAGAAAAACTAAAATTGTATCAGAAAAACCATATTTTCTTTTAAGATATGGTATTGGCTTTAAATATTTTAAAATTTTTTTTACTGTAACTAATACAAATTTCTTCTTGTTAGCCAATATATATTTAATCGCTTCATTATAAAAATATTTGTCACGTTCTACTTCAGAATTTATTTTTGATGCATTTATAATTATTGGATTTTTGGATAATATTTCGTTTTCTTGTTCTAATCCGCTTAAATTAAATTGTATCAATGCTTCAGTACTAAATAAGAATGTATATCCTCCATTTGTTGAACCAAAAATTATTTTGTTAAAAATTTTATAATTTCTATAAACCCAAATTCCATATATTAAACTAAAAGATATTAAGATTATAACTAACTTTTTAAAATCTTTTTTGGTTAAAAAATAATATACAACTAAAACACCAAAAACCATTATAATTACACTGTTTACTAACGATGTAACTGAAGATATTATACCAAAATATATAGCATAAAAAAATTTTTTTTCGTTTTCATCATCAAAAATTTTTATCATCAAAAAAATCATTAACAACAAAAAAAACAAAACAATCGTCTCTCTTAAAATAACTGAAGAATAATATATAAATGCGGGATAGACAGAAGCCACCAATGCACTCACAACCCCAACTTTTTTGTTAAACAACTCTTTTCCAATAAGAAATATCAAATATACACTAAAAACACTTATCAAAGATTGTACAATTTTTACTGCCAAAACATTATACCTAAACAAAAAATAAATCACTGCTAAAAAAATTGGATATCCAGGTTCACGATGTGCAGTGGGTTTACCAACTTCATACGATAACTGACCATATTTTAAAATGTTTATTGCTAATTTATCATATCCAAAAGCGTCTCCTGAAGGTATACCAATATTCTTAGGAGAAAAATATATAGCATACACCAACCTTAATATTAACGCAAAAAATAAAATTATATACAAATTATCTTTCTTGAAATTTAGAAAATTTAGAGATATCGGTTTCACATTAAAATTATAATTTTGTAGAAATTTATGAAGTTAAAATTTTTTTTATAACAGAACTATTTTTTTTTACCCAGGAAATTAATAAATCTATCCCATAATTTGCACAAACTTTTGGTCTCCAGGTTAACTTTTCTTCAAGTTTGTTATTGTTAGAAACAAATATTTTTTGGTCACCGGGACGCCATGTGGAAAATTTTAATTTTATCTTTTTATTTATTTTTTTTTCTAATATTGATATTAATTCTAACAATGACATTTGATTTTTTGGTCCACCACCAATATTAAATATTTGACCATTGATAACTTTTATATTTTTGTATGCCAGCAGGTATGCGTCTATCAAATCTTCCACCCAAAGAATATCTCTTACTTGTTTACCATCACCATAAATTGTTATTGGCAAATCTAAAACTGCTGCTATAATAAAGTATGCTACCCAACCTTGATCTTCAACCCCAAACTGATTTTGTCCATAAATACATGATTGTCTAAACACAGTTGTATTTAACCCATATATTCTATGATAATCTCTAACATATTGATCCGCAGCACCCTTTGAACATCCATATGGAGAATGAAAATCTAAATTAAAATTCTCATCAATACCTTTGGTATAATCTATATACTGGTATCTGTTTTTTTTTAGTTTTACCACTGCATTTTCCATCCCACCGTAAACTTTGTTAGTGGACGCATAAATCAACAAACCTTTACATTTGTTTATTCTCATTGATTCTAAAATGTTCAATGTTCCTAAAACATTTATCTCAAAATCTTGCCTCGGATAAAAAACTGAAGTTGTAACTGCTACCTGTGCAGCTAAATGGTAAATAATACTTGCATCTTTGTGCAACTTAAATATTTTGTTAATATCAGAAAAATTCCTTATATCAGTTTTATAAAATTTTACTTTACTATTTTTTTCTACTAATTTTAAATTAATCCTAGTCCCTTTCCTGGATAAATTATCAATTAAAACTATTTCATCACCAAAATTTAAATGTCGTAATGCAACATTTATACCTATAAATCCTGCACCACCGGTAATTATAACTTTCATTTATTTTTTCTTATATTATTTTCTACAAACTTAATTTCTTGTTCTAAAATATCCTTAATACCAAGATCATCTGATATAGAACTTAAATATTTATAATCTACATTTTATAATAATAATCTCACATCTTCTAAATTACATTCTCTTAACGAAAGTAATTTTAAAATAATCATATTTTCTATGGTAACAATATACAAAGTTATTCATTTAAATTTAAACTTTTTAGTACAAAATATAATTTTTTTCTTGAAATTCTGTTAATAGCAAAAAAATAGCTATTTAAAGTTTTAAAATATTATTGTAAAAAGTATAAATTTTATATCTTTAAAAACCTTTGGTTTTATCACTTTGGATCTAAATGCTAAAAAAATTATATATTTAAAAAACTTTTTTAACAAATTATTAACCATCGATACATAAATGTCTATATCATAAATTATTCTATGTTAAGCAAGAATATTAACCGTAACACCTTCAATAAAAACTATTTTTACTTTAAACTTGTTTCCTCCAATTGAGAAGTTTAGTGATTATAAACTAAAGATTTTTTCACTTCTTAGTATTTTATAAAAACTATATAAGTGCATCTCTAAATGTTTTTTTCTATTTCTTTTTATTGTCTTATCCAAATTTTTTTTGTTAAATTTTCACACAATAATTTAAATTGAAAATTACATAAATTCAACCCTATATCTATCTTTTCTCTAATAGAAAATTTTGTCTTATAATACTTCTAAACCAACCCTTTCTCCTTCAACTCTTTTTCTGCTTTTTCATACATATCAACAGCACTTTCTTTTGCTGCCCATAAACAGAGATCCTTTATACCATTCTTGAAATTAATTTTTGGACTAAAATTTAATTCTTTTGCTATCTTTGATATATCAGCAAAACAATGTCTTATATCTCCTTTTCTATATTTCCCAATCATATAAGGATCAATTTTTTTGTTATATACCTCTGCAATAATTTTTGCAACTTCTTTTATCTTTATTGGTTTTCCGCTACCTACATTATAAATTTTATAATCTGCTTTTTTATCTAGCACTAAAATACATGCTCTTACTAAATCGTACACTGAAATAAAATCTCTAGTTTGATTCCCATCTTCAAAAACTATCGGTTGGTGATCATTTTTTATCCTGGACATAAATATTGCCGCTACGCCAGTATACGGATTTGACAATGATTGTCTTGGACCATAAACGTTAAAAAATCTCAGTGCAGTGGTAGGAATGTTGTAAGTTTTTCCTACTATCATACACATATCTTCCTGAACTTTTTTTGATAATGCATATATTGAATGACAAACTTGGTTTGTAGTTTCATTCGTAGGGATAGGTTCTGCTATATTGTTACATTTTGGACATATTATCTCCCAAACATTTTTTTCTAACTGTTCTTTAGATCTTAGACCTGGTTGAAACTTTTCTTTACATTTTGAACAATAATATTTCCCTTCTCCATAACTTGACATTGAAGCTGCAACAACTAATTTTTTAACTTTATTTTTGTGATTCACTAATATGTCTAAAAGATTTGATGTCCCACCAACATTTACATCCATATATTCTTTAACCTGATACTGAGATTGTCCAACACCTACTTTTGCAGCAAAATGATAAATTATGTTTACTTCATTTTTTAATATAACATTTTTCAACTTTTTATAATCCTGCACATCACCTAAAACAAAATCTGCTTTTTTGTTTAAATACTTCGGTTTTTTACCATTTAAATGAACTTGTCTGTCTAAATTATCATAAATTATTACTTTATATTTTTTTTTAACCAATTCATCAACCAAAAATGAACCGATGAAACCAGCACCACCTGTAACTAAAACTGTTTTCAACTTTTTATACTCCTTGAAAAAATTTTTTTATTTTATCCGTTATAAATTCTATATCTTCTTTTTTAATACCTGGATAAATTGGTAAACTTAAAACTTCTTTAGCAACTTTTTCTACCACACACATATCGCCTGCTGTTTCACACAAATTTTTATATGCAGGCTGTAAATGTAATGGAACTCCATACTGTATCGCAGTACCAATTTCATTTTGTTTTAAAAATTCCATTAGTTTATCTCTAAATTTCGTTCTAACAACATATAAATGGTACACATGTTCATACCCATCAGGTACATATGGTAAAATTAAATCTCCCACGCCTTGTAATCCTTCATTATACCATATAGCAATCTGTTTTCTTTGACTGTTCCACTCTGCAAGATATTTAATCTTTTTTAACAAAATTGCTGCCTGAATATTATCTAATCTCGCATTAAACCCTAAAACTTGATGTAAATAATGTTCTACTCTTCCATGATTTCTAAATTTTAAAATCTCTTTATACAAGATGTCATCATTTAACGTAATCATTCCTCCATCACCATACCCACCTAAATTTTTTGTTGGGTAAAAACTAAAACATCCCACATCACCTATTGCACCTACTTTTAACTTTTTACTTTCTACTTTTAACTCAATCTCTGCACCATGTGCTTGTGCTGCGTCTTCTATAATTTTTAAATTATATTTTTTAGCAATGTTAAGAATAGATGGCATATTTGCAGGTAACCCATATAAATGTACAGGAATTATAGCTTTTACTTTTGAACTTTCTATATATTCTTTAACTTTTTCAACGTCAATGTTATAAGTTTTTTCATCAATATCAACAAAAACAATCTTTGCTCCTAAATTAGCAATAACTTCTCCCGTAGCTGTAAATGTAAATGGTGAAGTTAGTACTTTATCACCAACACCAATACCTAATGATTTTAATGATACCAACAACGCCGCTGTTCCAGAAGATACCCCCACAGCATATTTTGTCCCAACAAACTTTGCAAATTCTTTCTCAAACTCAACAACTTCTCTTCCTAAAACAAATTCTTTCCTTTCTATTACGTCCAACACTGATTCTTTTATCTCATCTGTTACTTTTAAATCTGATAGTTTTAAGTTCAAAAATGGTATTTTCATAATTTTTTTTTCTATTATATTTTACTTAACAAATCAATCATTTGTTACAAATAATTTCAAAGATAAGATTCGGAATAAAAAATTTGTGTTGAATTTATAATTAAAAACTTTTGTCAACAAATATCTGATGCCAAAGTTCTAATATTAACAAAGCAAAAATTTTATATCCATGGTCATTTTTAGATTGAAAATGTTGTTCTAAGAGTATTTCTATATTTTTAGAATTAAAATAATTTCTACTTAAAGCAGATCTTGAAGTTAAAATTTCTTTAACATAACTTTTTAACTCGTTACGAAACCACGAATCTATAGGTAAACCAAAACCTTGTTTTGAACGATTAACAATTTTTTTTGGTAAAAAATTTTTGTAAGCCTCTTTTAATATATATTTTGTTTCAAGACCTTTTAGTTTCCAATTAGAAGGTATCTTTGCAGTAAATTCTAATAACTTATGGTCCAAAAATGGTGAACGTGACTCTAACGAATTTGCCATTGACGCTATGTCCATCTTTACTAACAAATCTCCTGGCAAGTAACTTTTAATGTCAGTATATAAAATTTTATCAATAAAATCTTCTGCCATAGAAGTATTATAAATGTTTATCATATAATCATAAGAATTATTCTTTATTTGAGATTTCATAAAATCTGAATAAATAAAATTCTTTTCTTCATTACTAAAATATGCATGCCACAAAACATTTCTCGTGAAAATATTATTGCCTAAAACCGACAAAAATCTTTTTAAATATTTTATTTTTTTAAAATATTTAGTCCTAATATTAGGAATCATACCAGATAATTTTGAATAAAATTTGTTTTCAAAAAGATTAAACAAAAAAAAAGTTGATAATTTTAACGCTTTATATCTTAAATATCCACAAAAATTTTCATCTCCACCATCTCCGTTTAATGCTACCTTAACATATTTGCGAGTAACCCGTGAAATATAATATGATGGTATTATAGATGTATCAGCAAATGGTTGGTCATAGTACCAGATAAGTTTTGGCAAAATTTCTGTCATTTTCGGTTCAACAAATATTTCTGTATGTTGTGTTCCAAAATGTTTTGATACTATCTTAGCATACTTTAACTCATTACTAATATCAGTTTTATAATCATTAAATCCTACAGAAAAAGTTTTTATCGCATTGGAAGAATTTTTTGACATTAAACCTACAACTATACTTGAATCATGTCCCCCTGATAAAAATGCGCCCAAAGGAACATCGCTTATTAACCTAATCCTTGTTGATTCTTCAAGAATATTTTTTATTTCTTCACAAGCTTCATAAAAGTTTATCTTTAATTTTTCTTTAAAATTTAAATTCCAATATTCTTCAATTTTTATAGCCCCATCTTTGTTACAAATTAATATATTTGCTGGTAACAAACTAAAGATGTTTTTATAAATTGTCATTGGTTGAGGAATATATTGGTAAGTTAGAAAGTTGTCTATAGCATCTAAGTTTATTTCCGGTTCTTTGTCTAAATACGAAACAACAGATTTTATTTCAGAAGAAAAAATAAAGTTACCATTATATATTGTATAATATAACGGTTTTTTACCAACTCTATCTCTTGCAATAAACAATCTTTTTTCTTTTTGATCAAAGATAGCAAATGCAAACATACCTCTTAAATAATTTACACTTTGTTCTTTGTATTCTTCATAAAGATGCACTACAACTTCTGTATCTGTTTTAGTATAAAATTTATGTCCTTTTTTCTCTAACTCTTCTTTTAATGACAAAAAATTATATATCTCACCATTAAATACTATAACTAAAGATTTGTCTTCATTATGAATTGGCTGATGACCAGTTTGTAAATCTATAATTGCTAACCTACGCATTCCTAACCCAACGTTAACACTATTTTTCCATTCAACTTTTAACTTTTCACTTATATAATAACCTTCATCATCCGGACCACGATGTCGTATTAAATCACACATATGTTTTAACTTTTTTTCATCAATAGATTTTCCTAAATAGTTGTATACTCCACAAATACCACACATTTTATTCCTCAAAAATTTTTATAAATTTGTTTGCGACAAAAGACCAACTATAATTTTTTATAATAACTTTTCTTGCATTAATACCAATTTTTTTTCTTAATTCTTCCAAATTAAATAATCTAATAACATTTTGTGCAAAAGATGTTTCATTATCAGAAATTAAAACATTTTCACCATCTTTTAGTTCAGGAATACCTTCGGCTGCAAGCGGTGTTATCACAGAAGGTTTTTCCATAGACATAGATTCTAAAATTTTATTCTTTATTCCGGAACCACTTATCATTGGAGAAACATTTATAGTTGTTTTTGCAATATATTCTCTTATATCATTAACATAACCTGTAACAATGTTTAATTTATGTTTTACAATTTTTTTTATTTTATTTGGTGGATTAGGACCTACAACATAAAATTTTGTTTCAGGAACATATTTTCTTATTATTGGCAATATTTTTTTATAAAAAAATAAACATCCATCTATGTTCGGCTTAAAATTCATTATTCCACGAAATATTACCGAAGGAAAATCTTCTTTTACATAAATAGGCTTATAGTAATCAAAATCCACCCCGTTTGGAATTATTTCAATTTTAGTATCATCTATTTGCGATTTTTCAACCAACCACATCTTATCAACCTTTGAAACAACAGTAATCTTGTCAAACAATTTTTGTAAATTATTTTCATACATTAAAAGTTTTCTGTATTGGTTATACCAATAATATTTATGTAAAATATTGTTTTCTACTAAATAATTTCTATAAAATAACATACTCATTGCATCGTGTAAATGTAGAACAAATCTTGTTTTATTAAAAATATTATTTAACATTTTTCTATAAATTACTGTGTTGATAAAATCAAAAAATATAGTATCGTATTTGTTTTGTTTTGTAATATTTTCTAGTTGCATCATAAAATCAGTAGAAAAAAATTGTTTCACAAAATATGGTTCTTTGTCACAAAAAACACTTTTTGCCCTGATAATAAAGTTTCGTGAGATAAAATGTTTTATAACAAAAATTTTATCACAGTATTTCTCCAATTCTTTTATATATTCTGTCTCATTTTCTTTAATAAAACTTAATAATGAAACAGAATTTTTTTTAGAAAATTCTTTTATAAGATTGTATAATGGAGATTTTATCCCTTCATCAGGCGGAAATGGAAACGTGTGTGAAACAATAAGAATGTTCATTAAAAACTTTTGTTCAAAAGATTATAAAAAATTATTTTGACAATTTTTTTGTTTCTTTATCTTTTGAAACTTCTTCTTGCAAGTTATTTGTTAGACCAAAAACTTTTTTTCTTACTTCAGTATCAATATCTTTATAAACACTTGGATTTTGTTTTAAATAATTTTTTACCTGTTCTCTACCCTGACCTAACTTTTCATTTTTATATGTATACCAACTACCTGATTTTTCTATAATTTCCTCATCTAAAGCGACATCTAACAAACAGCCCGCATTATCAATCCCTGTCTCATAAAAAAATTCGTACTTTGCTTCTTTAAATGGTGGTGCTACTTTGTTTTTTGCAACTTTAACTTTTACCCATGAACCTATCATCTCATCACCAACTTTTATTGAATCTGATTTTCTAACTTCCAACCTTATGGATGAATAAAATTTTAGTGCTAAACCTCCTGTAGTCGTCTCTGGATTGCCAAACATTATGCCTATCTTCTGTCTTATCTGGTTAATAAATATTACTGTAGATTTTGATTTATTTATTGCAGCAGTAAGTTTTCTCAACGCTTGAGACATTAATCTTGCATGCAAACCTATTTGAGAATCACCCATCTCTCCCTCAATCTCTGCTTTTGGGACTAACGCTGCCACAGAATCTATTATTATTAAATCTGTTGCACCACTGCGCACAAGTGTCTCTGCAATCTCTAACGCTTGTTCTCCATAGTCAGGCTGCGAAATATATAATTCTTCAACCTTAACTCCTAACTTTTTGGCAAAATTTGGGTCAAAAGCATGTTCTGCATCTATTATTGCTGCAATACCATCTTTTGATTGAACTTGTGCCGCAATAGTTATTGCTAAGGTAGTTTTACCAGAAGCTTCCGGACCAAAAATTTCTATAACTCTACCACGTGGAATCCCTCCTACTCCTAATGCTATATCTAATGGCAAAATGCCCGTCGGAATAACTTCTACATCAATCTTTTTCTTTTCACCTAAACGCACTATCGCTTCTTTACCATACTCTTTTTCTATCTGAGACAACGCTAAATTTAATGCTTTGATTTTATCTTCTTTTGACATTTTATTACCTCCATATTATCAAATTTTTAAATATTTACTTTATTATAAGATTTATTTCAATAATTAATTACTAATTAATACTGTGTTAATATTGTGTTTAAAAAAATTTTTACTGCAGATTCCCAAGAAAATTTTTTTACTTGTTCGGTTCCTTTTTTTATCAATTCTTGACGCAATGTTTTATTTTGTAATATTTCAATTATCCCCCCTGCAATACTTTTAGGATCATACGGATCAACATATACTGCAGCATCACCACATACTTCTGGTAATGAACCTGCATTTGAAACCACTACCGGACAACCACAAGCCATCGCTTCAAGTGGTGGTAACCCAAATCCTTCATATAATGAAGGAAAAACAAATAAATACGCGATTGAGTATAAAACAGATAAATCTGAATGTTTGAAATGATCTAACAATTTTATTCTACTTTCTAAACCATATTCTTTTATTTTTTTATCAATTTCAAGCTGGTATTTTTTTTCTTTATAACCTACAATTAACAAATCAACATCTATAATCTTTTCTGCAACAATTTTAAACGCTTCAATTAGACGAGGTAAATTTTTGTGTGGTAAATTGTTTGACACACACAATATAAATTTGTCCAAATTATTTTTCTTTTTAAATTCATAACTATCTATATTATCATTTTTAAAAAATTTCATCCCATAAGGTATTACAAAAATTTTTTCTGCATTTATATTAAAATATTTTATAATATCTTTTTTTGTATTTTCTGATATGGTAATAATACTTTTAGCTTTCTTTAATATTTTTGGCAAAAAATATTTTATATAAAACTTTTGCTTGTGTTTATAGTTAGGAAAAATTAATGGTATAGTATCATGAACTACAACTATTTGGTCAACAGGAGAAAAAATTAATGCATCAAGTTGTGTTGTAGAAAAAACAATATTGTACCTATTTTTTAATATATAAAACGGTAAAACTGTCTGTGTCCAAAAAAAACGAAAATAATCACCTAAAAAATAAAACATAGAATACAACATATAATTAAAAATTCGTTTTAAATAATTAAAAAATAAAAATTTATGTTTTGGTTTTTCAATTTCTTTCCTTTCTGTTTCAATCTGAGCAAATCTGTTAGTAATTCGTATCTTAAAAAAAGGAATCTTTATTTGTTTAATATTCTGTGGCAAAACATTTGGAAAATGTTGAGGGTAGATTGTATAAACATCAAACTCTATATTTTTTATTCGGGTAAATTCGGTATCATTTGTATTAATTCGTGAAACAATTTTAGCAAACTCGTTAACAAAATTTAAAATATAAGTTTCCAATCCAGCACCGGATCTTCTGCTAACTCTTACAGCATTAATTGCTATTTTCATTAATTATTTTTTATTTCTTCACTCTTGCTACTACCAAATAAACATAACTGAAAAAATCAACTCCTAAAATGTCTGTTAACTTATAAATTATTTTTCCAACTATGTTAAATTCTAACCTTTCTTCGTTTCTAAAAACAATTCCTCCAAATATGTCTCTAAAAATCATTGGATGTTTTATTGATACTGATTCTAAAATTTCAAATTTTTCATTTCTTAAAAATTTATCCAGCTGATTTTTTTTATACTTATATTCTATAAAAACAGGACCACTATCTTCTATCACCCCTACTATTGGCCAAAATTCTTTCCTCAAGTTAGTTTTTATTTCTTTTTCTTTTAATTTAAACTGGACAACATCTTTTTTAGATATTGTATGTTTTCCCACAATTATTCGCAGTAAATTATTGTACCTAAAAATTTCTATAAAAAATTTTCTTATTGGATAAAATATTTTTAGAAAAACATTAAAACTTGGAACCGTAAATATTGCAATTCCATTTTTTACCAAAACTCTTTTCACTTCAGAAATTGCTTTTTCTGGTCCTTCAATAAAATGTTCCAAAACACCTATAGAAATATATCCGCTAAAATAATTGTCTGGATATTTTAAATCTCTAACATCTCCCTGTTCAATGTTTATTTCTGGGAACAATTTTTTACATTTTTCTACACACTCTCTAACAATTTCTACCCCCATTAGATTATAACCCAATTTGTTTAAATAATTTATCCAATGACCAAAGCCACACCCTGCCTCTAAAATAACACCTCTTTTTGGTAAATATTTCAAAAAATATGGTCTTATAACTTTATCTTCATTACAACTCAACATACTTTTTTCAACATCTTTTTTTTGGTAATGTTTCTGCCACTGAAAAATTATATCTGTAGTAAAAACATCTTTATTCATACTTTTAATTATTGTTTTTCTGGTTCTATCAAAAAACGTTCCAAAACACGAGTTGGTTTCTTCTCTCTTATGGAAATTAATATATTTGACATTGCTATACAAAACCAAAATATAAATGCACAAAATTTGCCATAATATTTTCTAACATAATTTATAGCATCATGTTCATATATTTTTGCTATTTTCTTAACTCCTGACTTTTTTACAACACCTCTTATATGATGGACTATTTTACCATAAGGAACATAAAATATCTTTCCACCAGTTTTTCTTATTCTGACACATAAATCATTCTCTGCAAAATACATCTTCATTTTTGTATCCATTAAACCTATTTTCAAAAACACATCCTTACGCACAATCATGTTAGTTAATCCTGTGTTCTCTATTTCAACTATTTTTTCCCAGTCAGTAATATCCATATAATTATAAAAATAGTTTATCTTAGACTTTTCTGCTTTTAATATCTTTCCAAAAAAAGTATAGTTTAAAAAAAATTCTTTTAGACTAT
>CALDDQ010000016.1 GCA_937936785.1 uncultured Endomicrobiia bacterium | reverse complement strand
TTTTTTGTCCTCCTTTTTAATAATTTTTGTTAACTTTCTTATTTTAATTTCTCTGCTATTAAAAAACTTCTTGTTTTAATTTCCTACTATCAAGTAGGAATTAAGGAAGGTGTTTATATACACACCTACCTGCCACCTATTTCTAAAGTGGATGTTTTTATAAACAATCTTTTTCACTTTCTCACCATATCATTTTTTTATTCTACATTTCAAAGATTAAATTTTAATAAACTTTAAACTTTTTGTCAAGTGTTTGTTAAGAAAGTTTAGTAGAAAAATATTACATTGGTGATTTAACAATAAACTTCAGACACTTCATGTAAAACACTTTCTACCTCTATTTTCCATTGTGCAATACACTATATATTTAACAATTGGAAGTCTAAGACCTATCTAACCATAGCTTCTTGACATAAATTTTCAACCACATAAAACCTTTCAAAAATTATTTTCAAATATTCTTTTGCAATTATTATTCCTGTGTATCTTTAACTTTTATTTTTACAGTATTATCACTAACATTTGTTCTATTTTAAATTCATCAGTTTTAACAATAATTTCTTTTTCTAAATCATCAAGTTTCAAATACAAATATTTTTTTTATTCACCGATAATTTTTACCAGAACACGTTTTGGTCTTTTACCATCAAACTCGCCATAAAAAATTTGTTCCCATGGACCTAAATCTAACCTACCTTTTGTAATTGCTAAAACAACTTCTCGGCCCATAATTGTTCTTTTTAGATGTGCGTGCGCATTATCTTCTCCCGTAAGATTGTGTTTATATCTTGAAGGATCTTTTGGTACAAGTTTTTCTAACCAATCTTTGAAATCTTGTTTTAACCCATTCTCTTCATCGTTTACAAAAACTGATGCTGTTATATGCATTGCGTTAACTAAACACAGACCTTCTTTAATACAACTTTCTATTATTAAAGATTCTATTTTATCTGTTATGTTAATAAACTCAATTTCATTTTTTGTGTTAAAAATTAAATAGTGTGTTGACGATTTCATAATTTTTATTACCCTTTTTGTCTTGTTTTTATTTCTGGTTGTTTTATAATTAATTTTTCCTGCATAGATAAAAGTTTAGACAGTTTCTCTGCTAAAAGTTGTTTTTTAAAAGAAATATTTCTTAATATGTCATCGAACTTTTCATATACATTATTTTCAATCTTAGAAATTTCTATTTCTAAACTCATAATATCATTTTTTGTAATTTCAAAATTTTTTATAATCTCATCTAAACTATGATTATAAAATTCTAACCGTTCTTTGTTTGATAACAACTTTGTTTCTTCAGATAAAACAAAAGATTTTGTCTCATTCAACTGTTTTTTTACCTCGACATTTTTCTGTTCTATCTGAAAAATTAATTCTTGCATATTAGCATCATTTTTTTTCATAGATTCGAACAAACTTCGTTTAATTCTTTGTTCTCTAATTTCACTACGTTTTTTTAACTCGACAATCTTGTCATTATAATCTTGCAACCTATGTTTTATATCTGTTTTCAATTGTTCAATTTTTTTCTTAAACTCTTTTTCAGAAAATTCTAATTTATTTAAACTTGATCTAATGTTAGTTTCCAAACCTAATTTTTGTTTTTCAAACTCTGTTTTTGCCTTAAATAACTTTTCTTCCAAAATCCTTTGTTCAGAACTATAATTTTCTTTTTTTTGTTTTTCAATTTTTAACAGCCGTTGTTTTCGTTGAGATAAAATCAAATTTTTTCTTGTTAACCGTTGTATCTCTTCTTTATAAAATTTTTCCTTAGCAGACCAGCTGTCTGATAAGTTAGCAAAATTTATCTCACATTGATTTCTTAAATTTTGAATTTCAGCAGCTTTTTTTGTTGTTAACTCTTTATATTCCATTTGTAATTGAGAATATTCTTTTTCTAACCGTAAAACTTCGTTTGCTAAAAAATCTTTTCTTGACCTTAAAGATTCTATCTCAAACTGGCGTGATTTTATAATTTGTAATTCTTTATTTAACTGGTTAATTAATTCTTTTTTTTCAACTTGTTCTTTTTTTATTGACAAAATTGTGTTTTTTAGTTCAATATTTAATTGTTCTACTTGTGGTTTCATTGATTCTACAGAAGATTTTAGTTCCAAAATTTCTTTTTCATTAGTTTGTTTAATATCATTAAACCACCCCTCTATTTCAGAAGATTTTTTTGACAGCATTTCATCTAAAAATTTAACTTTTTCTGTAAGTTTGGTCTTAAGGTTTACATAGTTATGATCAATATTTTCTAATATTTTAGTTTTTTCTATTACTTCAAGTTGTAGTTTGTGTAAAATATCTTGAGAATATTTTGTTTTTAAGTCTGCTATTAAATTATTTAATTTTGTAATTTCATCGTTATAATTTTTAGTTAAATTAGAATATTCTATTTCCTGCCTTTGTAATTCACGTTTTAAGTAGTCTCGTTGTTTTGTTAAACTTTCGTAATCAATTTCCAGAAGTTGTTTTATATTTGAAAAAACGTTCCATATAGTTGTAAGTTCTCTGCACAGTTGCGTTTTTTTGTTTGTTTCTTCAGATTTTAATATTGTAATGTTAGTATCTAATTGTTGTAATTTGTTTTTTAAAGTATCTATTTCAGTAATAATCTCTGTTTGTGTCTTGGCAGAGATTTTATCATATATTTGTAACAGTTTTTGGTTTATGTCATTTATTTGTTCATTTATTGTTGCATAGATTATTGTCAAATTTTCGTTTATTTTTTCTACTGTGTGTTGTTTACTTTTTTTATCTTTTATTTGAAATTTATTAACATTGTTGGTAGAGGATGCTTTAATTATTGTATAAATACTAAAGCCAAAGATAAATATAGATAATGATAAAAGTAATAATAATATCATATTAAGTTTTTATTAATAATATAATTTCCACACTTGTGGACAAAAAATTTCTTGTTAAAAAATATAGTTATAAATTCAAATATAAATAATGATTAAGATTTTTTTATTATCAGTGTTTTGTTATCCAATGAACACACAATTTATACTGTAAATATTTTATAAAATAAATTATCCACAAAAAATTATGTTTTTCCACAATAAAACCAAAATTGTTATTATATATCAAAAAAAACAGTTCCTGAAAAATTATTTTTATTTTTCTTTACAATTTTTAAATTATGATAAGTTACAGCTTTGATTTCCATCAACGGACCGTGTTTTTTTGAACAATATTTCTCACCATAACATTCAGCTATTACCTTAACAAAATCCTTTTTATTACTAAGATGGTTTATCTTAACGATAAATTTTTTAAACAAAAAAAATTTTGTTGAAGTATGATATAACAACCGATTCAAAAATGTTACTAAAACAAGTTCAAAATCGTTTTTTTCTAAAAAGGTTATTTTGAACAAATGTTTATTTCTAATCTTTTTTATATCACATAATAAACTATACATTCCATATGCAGCGTTTTCTAAAAGATGGCAAATATTTTTTCCAAAAACTTTTAGACCGATGTCTGCAGTATGGTTTATAACTTCAAACTTTTTTTTATCCAACATCTTCGTTATTATCGTCTTTTATAATGTTTGCCAAAGAAGCAACTTTATCTCCAGCATTAAGTTTTACTAAACGAACACCTTGAGTATTTCTACTTTGAATAGATATTCCATCAACACTGAGACGAATACTCATCCCTTGTTCTGTCATAATCATAAGTTCGTTACCTTTGTTTGCAACCTTTATACCAACAACTTTACCATTTCTTTCTGTAGTTTTTATGTTTATTACACCTTTTCCACCACGAGATTGTAATCTATATTCATCAAGTTCGGTTCTTTTCCCATAACCATTTTCACAAACTGTTAAAACAATATCTTTTTTATCCAAAACTTCCATTCCAACAACAAAATCGTCTTTGGATTTAAAACGTATCCCTGTAACTCCACGCCCTGTTCTTCCTATAGTCCTTACATCACTTTCTTTAAACCGTATTGCAAAACCGTTATTTGTAGCAATTAAAATTTCTTTTTTACCATCAGAGATTTTAACTTCTATTAAACAGTCATCTTTATCCAGATTAATTGCTATAATACCACCTTTTCGTGGGTTAGAGTATTCTGGCAGAGATGTTCTTTTAATGACACCTTTTTTTGTACACATCAATAAAAATAAATTTTTATCTTCAAAATTTTCTACCGCGACACAAGCAGTAACTTTTTCTTCAATAGAAGATAATTGTATTAAATTTACTATAGCTTTACCTTTTGACATTCGAGACCCTTCTGGGATTTCAAATACACGTGTCCAGTATACACGTCCAATATTGGTAAAAAGTAATAAGTAAGAGTGTGTGTTTGTGATAAAAATTTGTTCAATAAAATCTTCTTCTTTAACAGTAGCACCAGTTATACCTTTTCCACCACGACGTTGAGATTTATAAATGTTTAGCGGAATACGTTTTACATATCCTTGATGAGATAAACTTACAACCACATCTTCTTCCTGGATCAAATCTTCAATTGAAAGATCTTCTACACGAGCCATAATTTTTGTTTTTCTAGCATCACCATACTGTTCTTTTAATTTTTTAAGTTCATCTTTTATAATACCGTCAATTTTTTTCTGGTCTCTTAAAATAGATTTTAACATTTCAATAGTTTTAATTAGTTCAAGATATTCATTTTCTAACTTTTTTCGTTCCAGAGAGGTCAATTGGTGAAGTTTCATCTCTAGAATAGCATTTGATTGAACTTTTGTAAATTTAAATTCTTCCATTAAATTATTAGCTGCGGTATCAGTATCTTTTGATTCTCGGATAATTTTAATAATTTTGTTTAGATTTTCAATTGCTACTCTTAGTGCTTCTACAATATGAGCTCTATGTTCTGCTTTATTTAAATCAAAAACAGTTCTTGCTCGGACAATGGTTCTTCTATGGTCAATGTAACATTGTATCATTTCGCGCATGTTTAACACCTGTGGTTTGCCATTGACTAAAACTAACATAATTACACCAAAAGAAGTTTCTAACTGGGTGTGTTTGTATAATTGGTTTAATACAATATTGGGATTTCCATCACGTTTTACTTCAATTATAATTCTTACCCCGTCTCGGTCAGATTCATCCCTTAAATCAGAAATATCCTGCAACTTTTTTTCTTGTACAAGTTCTGCTATGTGTTCTAAAAGCTCTGATTTGTTGACTTGATACGGAATTTCACGTATAATTATTGAATATTTACCACCTTTAATTTCTTCAATATCAGCTTTTGCACGGATCTTAAAACTACCTCTGCCTGTTGTTAAATATTCTTTAATACCTTCTTTACCTTGCACTATACCAGCAGTTGGGAAATCAGGACCTTTTATTATTTGAAATAATTCTTCAGATGTAATGTCAGAATTGTCAATTGTAGCAATTATACCGTCACATATTTCAGTCAAATTATGAGTAGGAATGTTTGTTGCCATACCAACTGCAATACCGCTTGAACCGTTTACTAAAATGTTAGGAAATTTGCCCGGTAATACGGAAGGTTCTTCTAATGTGCCATCATAATTAGGTACGAATGAAACAGTTTCTTTGTCCAAATCTTCTAACATTTCTTCTGCTACACGACCAAGCCGTACTTCAGTGTATCTCATTGCAGCTGGTGGATCACCGTCTATAGAACCAAAATTTCCCTGCCCATCTACTAAAGTATACCGTAGACTAAAATCTTGTGCCATACGAACCATAGAATCATACACTGCAGTGTCTCCATGAGGATGATACTTACCTAAAACATCTCCAACTACACGTGCGGACTTTTTATATGGTTGGTTATGCTTTAGTCCAAGTTCTTTCATAGTATAAAGGATTCGCCTATGGACAGGTTTTAGTCCGTCCCTAACATCGGGCAATGCACGACCAATAATTACGCTCATAGCATAATCTATGTAAGAAGTACGCATTTCTTCGCCAATGTCGCGTGATATAATGCTATGGTTATCTTCTAAGATATCATCAGTATTTTTTGGTTCTTTAGTCATAAAAAAACTCCCTCAAATAAGTTAATAATACTACAATTGTTTGTTATTATATAAAAATTTTCTCAATAAAAACAAGTATATGGTTTTAATTTTTAAATAAGGTTAAAATTAGGCACAGTGGTTTATTAACAAAAAACGGGTTTGGGAAAAAATTACTAAACAGTTGAAATATAGTACAAATATATGTAATATTATTAAGAGTATTAAGAAACATAATACAAAAAAAGTTATTATTTAAAATTTATGTATATATCTGACGATATTCAATTATCTCAGTTGTTAGATATGGACAACCCATTTGCAGTTTTGGAAGAAGTAAAATGTAACTTCATTTATTCTTATCCAATATACGATTTTGCTCAAGTACGACTTGCATTTAGCGATTTTATAGATTTAATGGATGGAAAATTTCCGGGATATCGTGGTGCAAATACAAAATTTCATGATAAAAAACATACCACAGACGCCTTGCTTGCAATCTCAAGGTTAATTGATGGTTATAATATAGAACATACAAAAAAATTAGATGTTCATCTGACAAAACTTTCTTTAGTCGCAACGATATTTCATGATGCAGGTTATATCCAAACTTCAGACGATTTAGTTGGTACAGGTGCAAAATATACAACAAATCATGTAAGTCGTAGCATAAAATTTATAGAAAAATACTATCCACAACTAAATTTTACAAAAAAAGATTTTGAGTCAATGAAAAAAATGATCTATTGCACAGAATTGGATTTAAAAACAGATGAATTAAAGTTTTCTTCCGAGGAAGAAAAAATTTTAGGTTTTATGCTTGGAACTTCTGATTTGATTGGACAAATGTCTGCAAGGACATATCTGGAAAAACTTATTCATTTACACAAAGAGTTTAAAGAAGCTAATATAACAGGGTACGATTCTGAAATTGATTTACTGACCAAAACTATAGATTTTTATAACAACACCTTAGTGCGGTTAAAAAAAGATCTACACAACGTTCAACGATTTGCTATAGTACATTTTCAAACAAGGTACAAAATTAACAAAGATTTATATCAAATTGCAATTGAAAGACAAATAAATTATCTTAAAAAAATATTAGAAACAAATCCAAAACAGTACAAGGCAAAACTTAAAAGAATAAGATAAGTTTGGATAATTGTTTTTATAAAAACAGATCTGTTTTTGAAACAAATAGCGGGGCTGTAGCTCAGTTGGGAGAGCACCACGTCGGCAACGTGGGGGTCGTGGGTTCAAATCCCATCAGCTCCAGGAATAAACTGTAACGGGTAAAATTGTTTTTAGCAAGGGTCAACATCTGAACATCTGTAATATTATTCATTTTATTTAACCAAAAATAAAAAACTACAACTTTAAACAATTTTTTACATCTCTATTGTTTTTGGTGCGGGAAAATTTTTTATAATTTTTATTATCTTACAGAAATAAGTTCTATTGTTTTCTTTACACCATCATATTCTACTAGGATATCAACTGTTCCTTCTTTTAATCCTTTAACGAATACTTTAGAACCAGTCATAGGTGTAATCTCAACAATTCCTGGTTTACTGGGCGTCCAAGTTGGATTTACTATAATAGGATTACCTTCTGTATCACGTCCTTGCGCAGTAAATACGATTGAGGCACCTTTATTTATTTCTTTCCCATCGGCAGAACGTCCAGATTCACCAAGTGGTACTTCACCAACATATACTAGAATTTTTGCTAATGTAGATTTTTTGATTGAGGGTATATTCATTTTTGGTATTCCAGAACAACTAACTAGTAATGCAACTATAAATAAAGTAAATATTGATATTATAATTTTATTTTTCATGTTTTATCCCCCTAATAGTGTATATTCAATTATTATGTTTAAGTGGTATTGTATTAAATTTTTTATCACCTCCTTTTTTGTTCCCGCACCAAATTTATTCCCACCATTTTAAGATCTTTATTTCATCAATAGATAATTGTTCTGATGGTAAACTATTTGGTTTAATGACAGACTTATGGTTCTTTTTAACCAAAACAGTTCTTACCATTTTTTTATCAGAAAATTCTATCTCACCATCAAAAACTTTTACAGTAGTGCTGCCATCATCTTCTACTTCTATTTCATATTTGGTTCCACGAACACCAATAACTGAAGTGGGAGTGTGAACTTCAAACTTTGTTTTTGGTTTAAGTTTTGTAATTATGTTATGAATTTTCCCTTTAATTATTTCCATTAAACTTTCTGATTTGATCACCGCGTTGGTATTTTGAGCAATTTTAATTATATCTTTTGAAGGCATTATAATTTCATATTGAGTTTTTTCGTTAGTGCGGATTAGTTCGTTAGGTTTTATGTCTCGTGGAAAAAATTTTTTAATTTTTTCTATTTTATAAATTTTTCCTTGGACTGAAAATCTAAAAACCACACCGTTAACTTTATCTATTTGTTCATAAATATGGTTAATATTAACAACAGAATTTTCTAAATCAAATTCGCAATTTAGTGGTTCTGTTAAAAAACAACTGACAACAGGTAGTGTGATATGTGGTGATTCACCAACATCAAATAAAAGGTTAAATCCGAGGTCGGTGTTTTTAAATGAATTGTTTTTAATTGTATTGTAATATCCTTCCTCAGTTTTAAAAACAAAAGAACCTGTTCCTTGTAATCCAAAAGGATAAAGAATTGCATCACCTGATAAGTAATCTCCAAGATATTCTATTGTAAAATTTATACTTACTTCATTTTTATTCCAGATGTATCCCCTAAGATTACCCTGCCATTTGCCTTCAAAAAATTTACTAAAATTTTTTTCCTCTTTTTCTGCAGAAGATTTAGAAATTATGAAAATTAAAATAATAAAAAATATAAAAATACTTTTTTTCATAAAAATTTTTCAGTGTTTTAAACAAAAAATAGATTCTTTTAGGTTTGCCTTGTGATACAAAATTAGTTTTCGAAAATCAACAAATAAACAATTTGGTAGAAATTGATTTTACAAAAGCCCAGTTCTACAATATTTGACTAAAACAGGAAAAAAACTACAACTTTAAACAATTCTAATTTTCTTTGTATTTATGAAATAATTAAAAATTAACAGAATTACCAGTTTATAAAATTTTGCTAACTAAAATTACTAATACAATACCTAAGAAAAAAAATAGAGTATTTAATAGGTGATGTTTTTTATGTGTTTCAGGAATAAGATCTGCCGTGGCAAGATAAATAAACGATCCCGCAGTGAAAGATAACAGGAACCCCAAAATGTTTTTTGAAATATTTTTTAAAAAAAAGAAAGAAAAAATCGCTCCTAAAGGTGTTGATATAGCAACAATGATAGAGAATAACCATATTTTTGTTTTTGATACTTTTGAATGAAATAATATGCCAGTAATACAAAGTCCTTCAGGAATTTCGTGTAACAAAATTGCAATTGTTGTAAGTATTCCTAAATTATAATTAGCTTCAAACCCAGCTACAATTGCAACACCGTCAAGCAAGGAATGTATTGTTAAACCTATAGCAGATAATGTGCCAATGTGATGTATGGAACATTCTACTTCATTGCATGCATGAAACATTAAAATATTTTGTAATACATAAAAAATTAAGAATCCAATAAAAGTAGAAAACCATACTTTATCAAACAATTCATTTGCTTCTGGTATAAGGTATAGAAATGATATTGTTAACATAACACCAGCAGCAAAACTTATTAAAAACACAGAATTTTTTTTTGCCCAAGATTCTTTATAAAAAACAATTATTGTCCCAAATATTGTTGAAATACCAGCAATTAAAGAATAAAAAAATATAGATGTAAAATTCATTAAATTTTTTAAACCCCTAAAAAATATTTAGATTCTGTAAACAAAAAAAACAAGCCCACACTAAAATAAAAATGTTAATAGAACCATTTTTATATTCACAAATACTATCTTTACAATCTATACACTCTACTTCTAATGTTGTATGACTAATATTAAATTTTTTATATAAAACATCTTTAACTTTAAACACAATTTCTTGACTCTCTCTTACTGAGATATTATTTAATAATATGTGAGCACTTAGAGCACGTTTGTTTAATGATATTGTCCAAACATGAATATCGTGAATATCCTTTACACCAGTAAGTTTTTTTACTTCAGATTGTAATTTGTCTAAAGAAACATCTTTTGGTGTAGATTCTAAAAGTATTTCTCCAGATTCAAGAATTAAACCTATAGCACCTCTTAATACTATCCCTGCAATCAAAATTCCTATCATAGAATCTAAAATATAAAATTTTGTATAATAAACAATTATTCCACCAACAATTACACCTAAAGAAGACATTGTATCTGATAGAAGATGTAAAAATGCACCACGAATGTTTAGATTTTCTTTGCTTTCATTTTTTAGTAAAATTACACCAATCAAGTTACCAATAAAACCTATTATACCAATTGTTAAAAGTATGTCCACTTTTATTTTTAGCGGATTTAAAAATCTACTAACAGCTTCGTAAAAAATGTATCCTGATATCAACAACAAAGATAATCCATTTATCAAAGAAACAATAATTTCTGCTCTGTAATAACCAAAAGTTTTCTTGTCATTAGGCGGTTTTTGAGATATAATAATTGCGAAATAACTTAACAAAATAGCCAAAGAATCTGTTAACATATGTCCTGCGTCAGCAATTAACGCTAAACTGTTACTGAGAACACCACCGATAAGTTCTGCTAACATTAAACCAAAATTAAAAATTAAAATTAGTAATAGTTTTTTTGTTTTGTTCATTAAAAAATTTCTTACAAATTTTTATCAAGGAATAATTAAATAAAACTGTTTAATTTTGGAACTAAATAATGTATACTAAAAAAATAGTGTTGTTTTTTTTTGACCGATTTTATATTTTACAATAAAAATTGTGTTCTAAAAATACTAATTATATAAAAAAAATTTCTTTTTCAATAATAAAAATGTTTTAAAATAAAAAAGTTTTTGTTTTAAACAATTTTCAGATGAAAAAAGACAAATTAGAAGAAAATTCATACCAACAGTTTTATGATATAATAGTAGTTGGTGCTGGACATGCCGGGTGTGAATCTGCGTTAGTTTCTGCGCGTATGGGAGCAAAAACATTATTGTTAACAATGAATTTGGATACAATCGCGCAGATGTCTTGTAATCCTGCTATAGGCGGAGTTGCAAAAGGACAGTTAGTTTGTGAGATTGATGCCTTAGGAGGCGAAATGGGTAAGATTGCAGATAAGGCAGGATTACAATTTAGAATGTTAAACAAATCAAAGGGTCCTGCAGTGTGGTCTCCCAGAGCACAGTGTGATAAACTTTATTACAAGATGTATATGAAACAAAGTTTAGAAAAAGAAAATAACTTAACCTTGCTTCAAGCAGAGGTTGAAAATTTGTTAGTAAAAAATGATAAAATTGAAGGTGTTGAAACAAAAACAGGACTACGATTTTTTTCAAAAGCAGTAATACTTACCACGGGAACATTCTTAAACGGAGTTGTTCATATAGGACTAAAAAATTTTTCTTCTGGTCGTATGGGAGAATTTGCGTCTACAGGAATTTCTAAATGTTTAAAAGATCTCGGGTTTGAAGTTGGACGGTTGAAAACTGGTACTCCACCAAGAATTAATGGTAGAACAATAAATTTTTCAAAACTTGAACCACAGTATGGCGATTTTCCACCAGTTCCGTTTTCACATTTTACTACACAAATTACACAAAACCAGCTTCCGTGCTGGATTACTTATACCAATGAAAACACACACAAAATTATTTTACAAAATCTTGATCGGTCTCCGTTATATTGCGGAATAATAAAAGGTATAGGTCCACGATATTGTCCTTCAATAGAAGATAAAGTTGTTCGGTTCAAAGACAAAGACAGACATCAGATATTTTTGGAACCTGAAGGATATAACACGAATGAGTATTATTGCAATGGAATATCAACAAGTTTGCCAGAAGATGTGCAAGAACAACTGGTAAGATCAATTGTTGGGTGTGAGAACGCAGAAATTTTACGTTATGGTTATGCTATAGAATATGATTTCTATCCACCTACACAAATTAATCCTTCAATGGAAACAAAAATTGTTCAAGGATTATATTTTGCAGGACAAGTTAATGGTACTACAGGTTACGAAGAAGCTGCAGCACAGGGTTTAATGGCTGGCATTAATGCAGTGTTAAAATTAAGAGGAAAAGAAGAGTTTATATTGAACCGTGATGAAGCATATATTGGAGTTTTAATTGATGATTTGGTGACAAAAGGAGTAATGGATCCGTACAGAATGTTTACTTCACGTGCAGAACATAGGTTAATGTTAAGAACAGACAACGCTGACCTCAGATTGATTGACTATGGGTACAAGTTTGGTCTGGTAGGAGGAGAACAGTATAAATATTTTTCAACCTACAGGGAACAAATAAAAAATATTATTGATTTTTTAAACAAAAAAAATAAAAACAAAAAAGACGAACAAGTATTTGGGATGATTCAGCAAGGGAAAAAATTGACAGATGTTGTTAAAGAAAAAGATTTGTGTCAGTTTATAGAAAAATTAGATTTTGATGAAAAAACAAATTGTCGTTGGAACAAGGAAAAGTTGTTGGAACAAGTATGGGTGCAGATAAAATATTCTGGCTATATAAAAAAACAAATGGTTGAAATAGAAAAACAGCGCAGGCTTGAAAACAAAAAAATTCCAGAAACAATTGACTACTTCAAAATAAAAGGTTTGTTGAAAGAAGCACAGATTAAGTTGGACAAGTTTAAGCCAAGAACCATAGGCCAGGCATCAAGAATTTCTGGTGTCACACCTGCAGATATATCAGTGCTACTGGTTTATTTGAAAAAATATAATACTTCAAAATAGTAAATGATTACAAAAATTGTTGTATTAAATTTTTTTTTGTTTCACGTGAAACTTTTTTTGTGAAGTATCAATAAAAACAGGTTTGACTTTTAAACAGTATATGACATTGCCAATTATTTTTTTAGTGATATTCAATTATCTCACAATGGGATGCAACTTTTGTGATCTTGTTTCTGGAATTTTGTTTTAATGTTTCACGTGAAACATTTTTTTGCTAAAGTGATCTTCCCGGAGTTAATACTTCAACAGAGTAGTTTTATGCAATATCAGAACACATAACCAAACTGATAAACTCAACCATGGACCAGTTTGATAGTTTGATGCATAAACAAGGAATACTGAAAGTATAATGATTTTTTGTTCTATGCAGAAAAACCAAGATTTGTTGCTTGACTAATCTCAATATCATTTTCAGAGTTTGGATCTAAATCGATTGATTTGTCAATAAAGTTTAAGTGGTTTATTGATATATGATTGTTAGATTCTGAAAAAATTATTCTTGCAGAATTATATATAACACTATCAAATATCATCTGCCATTTCAAGTAAAATGTCCAGCCATTTCAACAATCCATGCAGTGCCATTTATGTAGTCGGTGTATCCAAGATATGCTCCATTTAAATAAAATAAGAAGGTCAAAAAGGAATTATAATGTCACATAGTAATACTCATAATTTTTCAATTAGTAATTTCTCTTATTCAGATAAAACCTTAATCCCCATACCTTCTCCGTAAACAATATTGAAATCATCATCTACCAAGAAATAAAATTTGCCAATAATATTTAGATCAATGTTAATCCGGTAATATCCTTTGTTATTAAAAAAAGTTTTTCCGGTGGTATAAATTGTAATTTTTTTGTATTCAAGTTTAAACTTATCTAAAAGATAAAAAACCTTTTTTGATTTAGTTTTAAAATCCATATTTTTTATCAGGTATCTGATATTTCCCGGGGTGAGAACCTGTCCTATCAAAACTGGCAAAGAGACATTTTTTTTTAGCATTTTAGGAGATGTCCAGGTAATATAAAATGTTTCTCCTGAGTTATTTGTTTCAACAATATATTTTCCTTCGTTACTATATAGCAGGAATTTAGAATTTAGTGGTAAAAAATTGTCATCAAAAAACTCTAATTCATGAGTTTTTGATTTCCCGGAAAAAAACCAGAAAGGTAGGTCTGTGTCAGAAAATATTGCAGCACAATATTTTGTAGTTTCATTTGTTGGGTTGACAAAAAAATTGTCAACACCATCTATTTCACTAAAAAAACAATTGCTATTTTTGGAACATGAAGAAAAATAAATTTTTACCCAACCTTTGTAATTGTTTCTAAAATCTTTTATAATAAGTTTTAGTTGAAAATTTTCTTCGCAAAAACCGTGAGTTATTTGTAGTGTCAAAATACCTATTAATATTGCCAAATTTTTCCAAAAAGATTTTAAGTTCATTTCAAATGATATATTTTGCAATATGGTATGGTTTTAAATATTTTCTTTTATTTTGTTTTGATAATCAATGATTCGTTTTTTTAGTGAAGCACTTGTTAGAGCTAAAATTTTTGCTGCAGCAAGTGCGACTGATTCCGGCTCTAAAACCAGCATAGGAGCAACACCCGAGGGCATCCTTATTGTTGACAAAATGTCAAGACCAGCGAACTTTTCTGAATAAGGTGGACAAGCAAGAACTGGAAGATGAGTGTTTGCATCTACAAACCCGCTTAAAGCATTAGATCTTCCTGCTACGGTTATAATAACGGCGTTGGCGGTTTTGTTTATTTTCCTTAAAATTTCAAGAACTTTTAGTGGAGTTTTGTGTGCAGACGCTACGTGTGACTGGGTGCTAATTTTTAGTTTGCTCAATGTCTCTATAATTTTATCACAATGTTCTTTGTCTGATTTTGATCCCATTATTATTATAACTTTTTCCATATTTTATACTCCTATAACATTAACGCCTCTTTTTTTAAGTTCATCTAATTTTTTTTTTGAACATTCTATACATAAAAATACTGGTTTAGCAGAGATTCTGTCATAATTTGGTGTTTTTACGAGACGACGCACTTCTGTTTCCTTGCCACAATTGTCACATTTTCCATTTTCTTTATAATACCAAACTTCAAAATATTTTGATGTAAAAATGAACTTGTCAACCCAGTAAAAAATTGTTCCACCAATAAGGTTAGCAATGACAGTTTGCCATAGTCCTGAACCAAGTTGGCGAACTACTATCCACAATATAGGAGTGCTTAACTGCCATCTTAGAAGATATGCTAAAAAACGTTTCATAAAATTTTTTTGGTGTTACTTCTAAATTTGATTTCTTTAAAAATTATTTTACATATTTTAAATTAATTATTCAATAAGACAAGTATTTTTTTATAGAAGTATATTTAACATAGCTCCAATTATCATAGAAAACAGAAATATAGAACTTACAATTATCAAACTTTTTTTAAGTTTGAATTCTTTCAACAACATAAAAAATGTTGCAATACAAGGTAAGTATATAACTAAAACAACACAAGAAATTATTGTTTGTTTTAATGATAAATCAAATGGAGTAAGAAGTGCAATAGAAACATCTTTCCTTAAAAATCCAGATATCATTACTATCGAAATTTCATCAGGTAAACCTAAAATTTTTGTCATTATTGGACCTAAAATTTTTGTTATAAAATGCATTATTCCTATAAGATCAAAAATGTTTACTATAAAGATACCAAAAATTATCATTGGCACAGATTCAAACAAGAAAGATTTCATTCTAATGTATAACTTTTTTAACAAAATAAAAACCGGTGGTAATTGATAACTTGGCATCTCTACAAAAAGTTCAGGTGTTTCTCCTTTAAGAATTTTATTTAAAAAAAATCCAACCACAAGGCCAATAAAAATTAAAATAAAAAAAACTGACAAAATAGTTACAAACCCATATCGTGATAAAATTGAGAAGATCATAGCACTTTGTGGTAAACAAGGTGTCAACATTAAAATTAGTACTACAGAAATAATTTTTTCTCGTTCATTTTCTAATATTCGTGTAGATAAAACTGCAGGAACTTTGCATCCTAATCCCAAAAGTATTGGTATAGAAGCGTAACCATGTAATCCGAATTTATGAAAAAAATTGTCTAAAACGACCGCAACTCTTACCAAATAACCAGAATCTTCTAAAAAGGATAATATTAAATAAAATGAAAAAATATATGGTAGAACAATTACAAAAGGTACATATAAACCTGTGGTCAATATTCCAAAAGATTCCATAGGTTCAGGAACGTTTCCTAATAACAACTTTAAAATATGTTTGTTTGTTATAAAAGTTTCTGCCAAATTTTTAACAAATGGCATATAAAATTTATTAAAAATAGGATCTAAAAAATAATTAGTAAGATTTTCTCCTAAAAAACGTATTATTATAAAAGAAAAAATAAGAATAGATAGTGCAATAATTAATGCATAAGGCATTGTTATTGTTAGTTCTTGAAGTTTTTCAAATGATGACGGATGTTTATGTGATAAAGTTTGAGCAGAAAAAGTTATTTTTCCTATGAACTTCCATATATTATCATTTTTTTCTGGAAGTTTAACTGAAGAAATTTTAGGGTTTAAAGAAAAATGTGTTAATGTTTCAACCAAATTTTTTATACCATCACCACTTATTCCAACGACTGGCACAACAACAACATCCAGCATTTTTGACAGATTGTCGATATTAATTTTTGTGCCCCATATTTGTGTTAAATCCCATTTGTTTAGTACAAGGATTGTTGGAAGTTTTTTTTTCAGAATTTCTAATGTTAAAAACAAGTTTCGTTCAAGATTTGTTGAATCAATAACTACTAGAATAATATCATTCTTTGTTGCTGAAGATAAAATATTTATTGCAACTTCTTCTGCTTTGTTTGTCGCAGAAAGAGAATATGTTCCAGGAATATCAATTATTTGATATATTTTATTTTTAAGTTTTATTGTTCCTTGTTTTAGTTCAACTGTTGTCCCGGGATAATTTGACATTAAAACATCAATGCCAGTTAACCTAGAAAAAATAACGCTTTTACCTACGTTTGGATTGCCGAATAATAAAATACGGTTCATTATGATATTTCTGAAACAAAAATTTTCTTTGCTATCCCATGACCAATTGCTATTTGACAGTTAGAGTTTAAAAAAGACAAAATCACAGGTCCTTTGGATTTCAAAGGACTAATTTTTTTTAGTTGAACATTTTTTCTAATACCCAAAGATTCTAATTTTTTTGCCGTTCCATGTCCTGTATCAAGATGGTTAATTATAACTTTTTTATATTGAGGAACATCTGTTAACAATTTCATTTTTTATAAAAGTTGGATGTTAAAAAGTTTTATGTTTTATACACTAATGTTATAAAAATTTTGTGTTACTTTTTAAAACTTTACATTTATACTACACAACATTAATGATATTGAATATCATTATTATAAAAATAATTTTCAGTTGTCAAGTAGGAAAGTTATTGATGTTATTGTAATGCTAAAATGTCCCATGTAACTGTAAATCTATGATGTCCGCTGTAGAAAGATGAAAGTAGTAGTCATAATAAGAGTCGTTCACAACTTTTCTTTTTGTTAATATTATGAGTAATTTTAGTTATACTATTTCCTCTGTCATGTTAAATCGGGACAAATCTTATAGCATGGATGAAATGGTTATGTCACAGAACAAGCCATATTCTAAAAAAGTTATCTTTCGGCATCACATCTTAACCCTGAACAATATGAAAGCCACAAGATATTTAATTGAAAAATATGGCCTGCCTGAGACAATTTATACTAACAACGATTCTATCTTTGAATATATCTGTTCTGATGAACCTTTGCATGTTACTTATCATAAAGACCAGCAAGATGTCTCTACACAATTTGAAACAGCACTATCTCAACTCGGTGTTGTCTTAATTCGGCATATGCCATTTCAACCAGAATCAAAAGGTAAAATTGAGAGATTCTTTGGTTTCTTACAGGACCGGTTTTTCAATGAACTAAAAAGACATATACACAAAATCCTAAAAGATATTTCTGGCACTATTAAATTTGCTAACAGGCTCCTTTATCAGTTCCTCGCTAAATGGAGAACTGATCATATTCATTCTATCACTACTAAATCTAAACCTCTTTAAAGACATTCTCCATCAGTATTTAAACCAATACCTGCTGATATCTACTTATACGATATTTTATGTTTCAAATGGCAAAGAACTGTTAAAAATGACAACTAATTTCAGTTTGATAATAAAACATATCAACTAACTAAATTCGTTCCTAAACGTTCGTATCCCTATGGAAAAATTATGTTCCATCTTATACCAGACAAATCTCTCAGATTTTCTATGATGACCAGTTTGTTCAATAATTCCCATATCGCAAAGATATCTAAATAAGATGACTTTTTGCTTTACAGTTAAGAGGACATTATGGCTTTACAATAACATATCAGAACAAACACTCTACTTGAAAAAAAATAAAAAATTTCGTATTCAATAAAAAAAGTTTTTTATTGGTGAAAAAAGAATGAAGAAAAAAAATAAGTGTTTAACAAAAAATAAAAAAGGTAAAAGTTCATTGTTAAAAGTTTTAGAACAAAAGGAAAAAGAAATTGCAAATCTTCAAGACCAGTTAAATCAGAAAATTAATGAAATATATAAAATATCTACAATTTCACAATTTGTAGTACAAAAACTTGGTAATGTTGATGAAATATTAGACTCAATTGTAAAAATTACTGCAGATTTGTTAAATACAAAAATTTGTTCAATAATGCTTGTTGATGAACAAAAACAAGAATTACAAATTAAAGCTACGCAAAGTTTAGATGAAGAATATAAAAATAAACCAAATATAAAAATTGGACAAAGTATTAGTGGTCTTGCAGTGAAAGATTTTAGACCAATATCTGTCTTAGATGTTACAAAAGATTCTCAATATGCATTTCCTGATATTGCAAAAAAAATGGGTTTAGTGTCAATGTTAGCGGTACCTATGTTTTTTCAAAACAAAGTTATAGGAGTATTAAATGTTTATACTTCACAACAACATGAATTTACACCTTTGGAAATAAATATACTACAAACCATGGCAAACCAGTCTGCAGTTGCTATTGGTACAAGTGGTTTGATTAAAGAAATTACAAAGACAAAAGAAGAACTTGAAACTCGTAAACTTGTAGAAAGAGCAAAAGGTATTATAATGAAAATTAAGGGTATGTCTGAAGAAGATGCTCATCGTTTCTTACAGAAAAAAAGTATGGACACGAAAAAACCTTTAAAAGAAATTGCTTCTGCAATAGTTATTGCTTACGATATAGAAAAATAAATTTTAAAAAAATTATGGGGGAAAAAAACAAAAAAAAATTTGTCCTTTTTCCCCCGTTTAAAAACCTAAATTGTTATTTCTCAGTTAAAATTTTGTTTGCTTCATTTCTGTATGCGTCCATTACATATTTTATTTTAGAAACTTCTTCAGCTTCACGTGTTAAACTCATTAAATCGTTTCTTGAAATGGTTTTTATTGAAAAATTCCTGCTTCCAGCCATTAATTGTTGTAACCCTACTTTAAACTTTTGTGCAAAAGTAAACATTGCAATTGCACCAAGTGGTAATTTATCTGTTTCTGAACCGTATATTTTTTTAACTTCTTCATAAGAAACAAAAATTTCTTCCACTTTGGAGCCATACTTAGATACAGTTTTTGGTAAATTACCTTCTTTAATCCATTGATCAATGTTTTTTCCAACCATTCCAGGTATCATTAACGCTCTTCCCATACAAACAGCTTTTACATAAGGTGCTCCCATTGCAATAGCTTTAAAAACACCATCTTCAGTAGAAAATCCTCCTGCGATTGCAATATCTGGAACTCTGATTTTTTTCTTAGACAACTTTTCGCAAAATTCGTATGTCAATGCTTCTAAATAAAATGTGGGTATACCCCATTCGTTCATCATAGGCCATGGGCTCATGCCTGTTCCACCAGGTGCACCATCAATTGTTAACAAATCAATTTTTGCTTCTGCGCCCCACCGTAATGCCATGGCTAACTCTACCATTGAATATGCGCCTGTTTTTAGTGTGATACGTTTAAAACCTAATTTGCGTAAACGTTCAACTTCTTTCAAAAAAGATTTTTTGTCCACGAAACCTAATCTTGAATGTCGCTCAAATTCTTTTATGGAACCATCTTTATATGCAGCTTCAATTTCTGGCAATGTTGGGTCTGGGGTTACAATATAACCACGTTTTTTTAGTTCTTTAGCATAATTGATATCTTTTACTTTAATTTCTCCTCCGATACATTTTGCACCTTGGCCCCATTTGAGTTCTATAGTGTCAAGTTTATGTTTTTCTAAAACATATTCTGCAACACCTAACCGCGTATCTTCAACATTCATTTGAACCAAAATTTCACCATAATCTTGATGATATTTTTTGTAAGTTTCAATTCTTCGGTCCATCTCAGGAGATTTTTTTATTTTACCATCTTTATTAAGTTCAAGATTAGGATCTATACCACAAACATTTTCACCACAAACAATTGTTATACCACAAATAGCAGCGCCTGTTGCAAAATGTTCCCAATTTTTTTTTGCAATATAAGTAGAACCGAGTGCGCCGGTAAAAATTGGTAGTTTCATTTTAACTTTTTTTGACCAACCATATTCTGTCTCAGTATCAACTTTTGGAAACATTGCTGTATCAGGATTTCCTTCAACACCTTTAGGAAGCCCTTTCGCTCCTTTAGCATATCCTTGAATGTTTAGATGAGAATAGTCTACAGGATAATTTTTATCTGCTCCAGATGTTGTTTCTCCGAAAGGGCCTGGGTATATTACTTCTCTTCCACGAAATGATGCAAGCCAAAGTTCACACCCACCTTGACAACCGTCAAGGCAAGTTGTACATATACCGGAACTAGGTACTACATTGCGGGACCTGTTAAAAGTCCCATTGGCAGCGTTTGCATTAGGTTGACGTAAGTTCATATTTTTCCTCCTAAAAATTTAATTTTGCACATCATTGTTTTTTCAGAACGTCTTTGTTCTGTATTAAAAATAAACACAAATTCTCTTCTTTGAGAATTAACTTTTTTATAAATTTGTAAGATATCTGTCAATATAATAAGCAGCTTTTCGTCCTGCACCCATGGCTGTTATAACCGTTGCAGAACCTGTTACAATATCACCTCCGGCAAAAACTCCAGGTATTGATGTCATACAAAATTCATTTGTTATAATCTCTCCAGTAGGTTTTGTTTTTAGTTCTGGAGTGGTTTTTTGTAAAATTGGGTTTGGTGTAGTGCCAATAGCAACAATCGCTTGGTCAATATCTAATATAAATTCAGATCCTTGTTTTGGTACCGGACTTCGTCTACCAGAAAAATCTGGTTCTTTAAGGTCCATTTTTATACATTGTGCTTGTTTTACAAAACCGTTCTCATCGCCGAAATATTTTGTTATTCCAGTCAACAACATAAATTTTACTCCTTCTTCTCTAGCACGAACAATTTCTTCTTCTCTAGCAGGCATTTCTTGTTCAGAACGGCGGTATGCCAAATAAACATTTTTAGCTCCTAACCGTATAGCAGTTCTTGCTGCATCCATTGCAACATTTCCTCCACCAATTACTAAAACATTTTTAGCTTTTTTTATTGGAGTATCGTATTGTGGAAACAAATATGCTTTCATTAAATTTGTTCTGGTCAGGTATTCGTTTGCGGAATAGATCCCGTTCAAATTTTCTCCTGGTATACCCATAAATTTTGGCAGTCCAGCTCCAGCGCCAATAAAAATTGCTTTGAAACCTAATTCAAATAAATCTTTTATAGTTAATACACGACCAATTAAAATGTTAGTCATAAATTTTACACCTAAGTTTTTTAACAGATTTATTTCTTTTTCTACAATATCTTTTGGTAGGCGAAATTCTGGGATTCCATAAGTCAATACTCCACCAAGTTTATGATATCCTTCAAAAACTGTAACTTCATATCCTATTTTAGCCAGATCTGTTGCACAAGCAAGTCCTGCTGGTCCTGAACCAATAATTGCAATTTTAGATGACAAATTTTTGGTTATATTTTGTTTTTTTATTGTTTTATTATTTTTTTGTTCCCAATCTGCTAAAAACCGTTCCAACCGGCCAATAGAAATTGGTTCTCCAGATTTTTTTAACACACAAACTGCTTGACACTGATCTTCTTGAGGACAAACTCTTCCTGTAACTGCAGGTAACGAATCTGTCTGATGAATTATATCAATTCCTTGTTGAAATTTTCTTTCTCTAATAAATTTTATAAATTCCGGAATTTCTATATTTACAGGACATCCAGAAACACAAGGTTTTTTATTACATTGAAGGCACCGTTCAGATTCTTTTATAGCTTCCTCTTCAGAATATCCAAGTGCAACTTCGTCAAAATTTTTTATTCTTTGTTCTACTGGTTGTTCCCGCATAGGAACAGTTTTTTTTTCTATCATTTTTGTATCTTTAATTTTTTTTGTTTAAATTATAAGTCTAAATATATTTACTACAGCTACATTCTTCCTTTTTGTAAGTATCTAATCGTTTCATAAGTTCATCAAAATTTACTTTATGCCCATCAAAATCTGGTCCGTCCATACATGTAAATTGATTTTTTTCGTTGACATTAACTCTGCATGCTCCACACATTCCCATTCCACAAACCATTAACGCATTTAAACTTACAGTTGTTGGAATATTATTTATTTTTGTGGTTTCACAAACAGATTTCATCATTATTGTAGGACCAATCGCAAATACATGGGAAATGTTTTCTCCTAATTCAATTAATTCTTTTAAAACATCTGTTACAACCCCGTGTTTGCCATAAGAACCGTCATTAGTGGTGATTATAAGTTTGTCAGAAACATTTTTCATTCTATCTTCCCAAAAAATGTATTCTTTTGATCTAAAGCCTAGTATAGAAGTAACTTTTACTCCTTCTTCTTTTAATCTTCTAACCAGAGGAAATGTAGGGGCAACTCCAACACCACCTCCAATTATAATAATATTTTTACCTATTAATTTTGGATTTATTTCTGTTGGATTTCCTTGCGGACCTAACAAATCTAACAATTCTTCTTCGGGATTCATTTTTGCAAAATCGCAGGTGGTTTTACCAAGTTCTTGGAAAACGATAGAAATAGTTCCTTTTTCGCGGTCATAGTCTGCAATGGTTAAAGGTATTCGTTCACCTTTTTCTGTTATACGAACCATTACAAACTGTCCGGGTAACGCTTTTTTGGCAATTAGAGGTGCTTGAACTAAAACAAAATGTATTTTTGGTGCTAAAAGATATTTTTCTAAAATTTTAAAGTTAGACATAAATTTTTGTTAAAAAAATTTTTTATCAAATTTTAGCAAAAACATATGTTCATATGTTTGTTAAACAGAAGTTGGGTTTTAAAAGAATGTTTTTGTAAACAAGTATATTTCTATCTAAAAAATTTGCAATAATGTATATGTTTAATAACACATTACATTATTGTGAATAGGATCGTTATATTATTGTTTAATAAAATAATTTTTTTTCGGTACTTTATTAGAATATTAATAATATTTTTTCAATCTTTGGTAACAAAAAATTTTTTTTAATAGTGTAAATAGAAACACTATATTATCAAAATGAAATAATATTTTACTCTATTTTTATAACACAACTTTTAAGGTCATAGACATTTTTTAAACTTAGAACTTTTATTTTAACCAACTGTCCTAAAGATAAATTGTTTTTTGTACTGAAAAAAATTTTTCCATCAATTTCAGGTGACTGAAATTCTGCATGTCCACTGTTGTGAGAATCTTTTAATATAGTAAAGATTTTGTTGATATATGATTTATTTTTTTTCAAAGTAATTTTTTGTTGTTCAGACATTATAATGTTATACCGTTCAGTTTTTACTTTGTTAGAAATTTGATTTGACATTGTGTAAGCTAATGTATTTTTTTGTCTGCTATATTTAAAACATCCTAACCAGTCAAATTGTAGTTTTTTTATGTCATATAATAAATTTTCAAACATTTTTTGTGTTTCTGTAGGAAAACCTACCATAACAGTTGTTCTTAAAACGATCTTTGGGATAAATTTGCGTATCAACTCAATAGTGTTAAAAATTTGTTTTTTAGAAGTTCGTCCCATAAGAGATAAAATAGTATCATCAGTATGTTGTATTGGTATATCAATGTATTTACAAACAAGTTCTGATTCTGAAATAGTTTTAATAAGATCAGGATAAAAATGTTTTGGGTTAGTATATAAGATTCGTATCCAGTGCAAATTTTGAATTTTAGAAAGTTTTTTTATCAAAATATGTAACATCTGTTTTTTATAAATTTGCATTCCATAAAAAGTAGTGTCTTGTGAAATTAAAATTAATTCTTTTGTTCCAAAAGAGACAAGTTTTTTTGCTTCTGCAACAATGTCTTCAATAGGTCGTTCACGATAATTACCACGTATTATTGGTATTGAACAATATGAGCATCTGTTATCACAACCATCTGCGATTTTTAAGTAAGCATAACTTTTGGGTGTTGAGATTAGTCTATGATTTAAATTTGAATGTATAAAATGAGGTTGGGAATTGATTTGTAAAATTGGTTTTTCAGATATAATTTTTTTATTTTTTTTCAAAAATAAGTTTTTAGTAATAAGAGGTATTTTAGTTAAATTATCTATTCCAACGAACGCGTTAACGGAAGGAAATTCTGATAACAAATTTTTTTGTTCTAATTGAGTAAGACATCCGGTAATTATAAATATTGATTTACAAGTTTTTTTGGTTGTTAAATCAGAAATTTCTTTTATATGTTGTTTAGTTTCTTGGATAGCAGACGGGATAAAAGCACAAGTGTTCAATATAATCAAATCTGCTTCGTTAATATTTGTAGTAGGATAAAAGTTTTTGTTTACTAATTCACCGGCAATAATTTCACTATCAACCAAATTTTTTGGACATCCTAAAGATATTAGATGAAATTTCATATATTTTGAATTTATAGTATATTATATTTGTATATTCAATAGAGTTGTTAGGTATAATATGTTCAAAAACAAAAATATTGGTTTTTTTGAAATAAAATAAACTGTTAAAAAAGCATATAATCTAACTTCTCGTCTAACCAGTAACAAAATATTTTTTATTTAATATAAAACTTAAAATAAAAACTAAACTTTACAACAAAAAAAAATTATTCCAGCACAATTATTAGAAGAACGAGTCTTTTTCTTAGAAGGCGAACTAAACGGGCTTAGAAAAACTGTTGAACGTGTAGAATTACGCATTGACCATGTAGAAATTATCATCAAAGAACGGTTTAACCAACAAGAACAAAGGTTCGTCCAATTTAAACAAAAATTTAGTTCTCTACAAAACAAATTTATCTGGTTTATCAGGCTTAGTGTTACTTTGTGGTTAACAAGTATACTTACAATTTTATTTTAAAAATAATTTTTTTTATAATATTTCTTTGCTTGACAAATTTTTGGTTCTGTTAACTTTTTTATAAAAATTTTATTGTTTATATAATATAAAATCAAAAAAATGATGCACAAAAACATTATATTCTAAAACGAAAGGCATTTACAGATTCAAAAAACCAATATTTTAATGGTAACAACTAACTGCAGTTAACTAACAGCAACATTACCAATGTAGACTTGGTTAATCTACACAATTAGCAACAATTAATTAAACAATGACTTGTATTTTGACATCAAGATTTTTGGACTTATAAAGAAAAGTTCTTACTAATTTACCATTTGTATCGGTTCCTATTGTAGTTATAAGCAAAGTTTTTAATTCAAAAGATGGCAATACATAAGCAGAATTTGCTGCTTGTCCGCCAAGACAAATTTTATATTCTGTTAAAAAATTTTTTGTATTTAGTTCAGGATATTTTTTTGTTAAAACAATATAATCTATAAAACTTCTACCTATTATTGCACAATCATAATTTTTTCATCAATAAAAATTTATAATTATACAATTAACAAATATTTTAAAATAATAATTTGAAGGTTTAAAAAGCACGACAAGTTTTGAAAATAATTTAAACATTTTTTATTTTTTGGATATATTTTTCCATGTTGAATAACCAAGTTTTTCAGTTCCGTCTTTTTTAATTAATCCGACCAGATTATTTTCATCTAAATCACAAAGCAAGAACCATCCAAATAAGTGTAAGTTTATTCCTCTATCTTTTGTAAGTCTGGTGGTTGCTTCCGTAAGAAAATCCGCCTGCCCTTGTTCTCCACCAAAGGTATTGTGCGATATCCAGGCAATTTCGCTGAAGGCAAATAATTTTCCCGGCATATAATCTGCTGCTTTAGAATAATAATCATCTGGAATCTTTGATGGAGAATCTGTCCCCTGAACCGTATACGGGTAACTGGTAAAAACTAGCAAGTCCATTTTGTCTGCGTTGAATAACTTGAGCACTTCTAAATTTGCTTCCCTATGTTCATCAACAATCTCACGAGCGAAGGTGCAGAATACTTTTGTTTCTGGAGAAAGTTTCTTTGCTTCGTCATAGATTTCTTCATATAAACTGATAAAATAGTCGAACCCATTTTGACCACTCCGTCCATACTTTTCATACCATTTATTGACTTCATTGCCAAGAGAAAGATACCGTGGTCTTGATGCTTTAACCACATTTAATGCTGCTTTTTTATATTCTGCTCTCCATTCAGAGTTGCTTAAAGTTGCATTTTCCATACCTGGTGGTGTAGCAAGAGTCATATTGTTTCCCATGAATGATAAATGAATTATTGGAAACATTCCTTTATCGCGAATAAGTTGTTTTACATAGATTTTTCCCCAATTTCCTTCTAAGTCACTTGCAAGATTATAGAATGGGGTTGGTCTACCCCAGACAGGAACAAATTCTGAGTGTTGAGATGCCTTAGAGTATGCAGCTTCCAATAATTGACCTGAGGCAGGAGTTGGCAAGACACCCATAAAAAATCCTCTTGATGGAAGTTGTGGTGAATCAATTGGGGTAATGATTTCTTCTTGTTGTTGTTTTGTGTTGTAATTTTTTTCCTGCCAATTTTTAATTGCCTTTTTAGCAGTTTCTTTACTGAAATTAATTGTTCCAAACTGCACTGCAAAAATTGAACTACAAAATGAAAATATTAAGATAATTTTTTTCATTTTTTTAAAAAATATAAGTTAATCGACATGTTAATTACAAAATCAAATTCTGTAGCAATTGTATCATAAATTTTTGCTTGTGCAATATAAGGACCAAAATCTAAATTAAAAGAAAAATTTTTATACAAAAACTTTTCTATACCTAAAAAACTGCCAACAACATATCCTGAACTTTTTAATTCTTCAGGTTTTATAATGGTTTCAAATAATGATGTCTCTAAACCTATATAATAAGATAAACTCTTTTTACAAAATTGTCTATAATATCTTAACCCTAAAAGATTTGACTGCTGAGTGTCATCTCCAATAATTTGTTCTCTTAACTCTAACAAATTACTCTTTATAACAAACTTAACTCCAACACCAGGATAGTTCAAGGATAAACCTAATCTATAATTAAACACTTCAGAAAAAATTTTATCGTTGAGAATTATTATTAGAAGAAAATTAATAAAGATAAGTTTGTTTATAAAATTATTTATATAAAAGAGTTTTTATAAAATTAAAATATTTTCAGTTTCTATCACTAACTAATAATATTTAAAATAGTTTTTCAATATTTAAATTACTATTATTATAAAGCAAAAATATCACATTTAACTGCAAAGTCAGAATGTTACATGAAGAAATATGAAAATAGTGATAGTAAGAGTTGTTCACAACTTTTTTTGTTTCTTTTAATGAATATTGTGAGCAAAATTAGTTATACTATATTCCTCTGTTGGTCTGGTATGTAAGGACAAATTTTATAGAATAGGATAAATAGTTATGTCACAGAACAAACCATATTCAAAAAGAGTTTTCCTTCTACATAAAATTCTAACCTTAGATGATAATTTCAGAATCACTCTCAAACAAACATCAAAAAACTAAAACTTTCTTACAGAAAAACCCGTCAATTATTTAAGTGATTTATTGATAATGGTAGAAAAATTCCATCTTTTATATCTAAAAAATTGCTTGCAACAAATTAAAACCTGCTCATCACAAAAAAATTATTGAGTTATACCAGAAATATTCTGACTTCAACAATTGTCATTTGGCTGATATTTTTCAAGATGATTTATTTGGCGTTATTAAATTTGCTAACAAGTTCCTTTATCGTTTCCTTGCTAAATGGAGAACTGACCATATTCACTCTATCACTAAATTTAAACCTGTTGAAAGACATTTTCCATCAGTAGTTAACCCCACTACCTGCTGATATTAACTTAGACGATGTTTTCTGTTTCAAATACCATAGAACTATTAAAAATGATAACACCTTTTAGTTTGGTAATAAAACATATCAACTTACTAAATTCATCCCTAAACGCTCGTATCCCTATGGAAAATACGCTTCATGTTATACCAGACAAATATTTGCGCATCTTTTGTGATGGATTTTATGTAACAGTTCTAATACCGAAAAAATATATAGATTACGTGACATTTGGCTTTGCAATAACAAATAAAATAAACGAACCTTGATATTAGTAGTGTTAATTCAGTTTATTTCAATTATTATTTTGGATATTAGTTAAAAAAACTATTTTATAATTATGCTGATAACTTATGAATAAATTTAACCTCAACACAATAGCGTGGCTGTAAATCATTAAAACAGTAAGATATTATTTTAAACCTAAATTTCTTTTCCAGTCAAAAGAGAATAAATCTCACAATATTTTTTTGATGTGGTTTCAATAACTTCTTGAGGTAGTTTTGGAGCGGGAGATTTTTTGTCCCAGGACAAAGTCTCCAGATAATCACGAACAAACTGTTTATCAAACGAAGGTTGAGAGTTGCCAATCTCATACTTATCTGTTGGCCAGAATCGAGAAGAATCTGGAGTTAAAAATTCGTCAATTAAAATTATTTTATTATTTTTTTCATCATAACCAAACTCAAACTTTGTGTCAGCAATAATGATTCCTTTTGTTAAAGCAAATTTAGCTGCTTTTTGATAAAGTTCAATTGATTTTTGTTTGATAAACCTGGCTTTTTCTTTACCAATAATTTTTACAACTTCGTTGAACGAAATATTTTCGTCATGTCCAACATCAGCTTTTGTAGACGGTGTAAAAATTGGTTCTGGCAGTTGTTGAGATTCTAAAAGTCCTGAAGGTAATTTTATTCCACAGACAGAACCTGTCTTATAATATTCTTTAAAACCACTACCGGACAAATACCCACGAACTATACATTCTACTGGCAAAACAGTTGTTTTTTTACACAACATACTGCGTAATTTTAATATTTCAAAATGTTTTTTAAATTCTTCTGGTAAATAGTTAATATTTAGTGGTAACAAATGAGTTTCGATAATATCTTTTAATAATTCCGCCCAGAAATAAGTAATTTGTGTAAGGACTATACCTTTTTTTGGTATTGGATCTGGTAAAATTATATCAAAAGCAGAGATTCTATCTGTTGCAACAATAAAAAGTTTGTCTCCTAAATCAAAAATATCTCTAACTTTACCTTTTTTTGTAGGTTTTAGTCCTAAATCTGTTGTTGATAATAATGGTTTCATTTATTTACTGAAAAATATGGTCAGAAATAATTTTTTTCAAATCTTTATTTTAACATAGTACTTAAAGTTGGAATTACTTATAAAGAACAAAATAAAAAAATAAAAAATAAGACAATAAATCTGTCTACTAAATTATATGCTATTTACAAAATTTTTTATTCGTTCAAGTCCTTCCGATATATTTTTCATTGAAGTTGCATATGAAAGACGAATATAATTGTCATCTCCAAATACACATCCCGGTACAATTGCAACTTTTGCTTCAGTTAATAATATATCAGCTAAAACCAATGAATTAGAAATAATTTTACTATGAAATTTTTTACCAATAATTTTTGATACATTTATCCAACAATAAAATGCTCCGTTAGGTTTTAAAGTGGAAAGATCTTTTATAGAATTTACAGTTTCTACCATAAAATCACGTCGTGAATTAAATTCTTTAACCATCTTCGTTACAAAATCTGTATTATTAGCCAGTGCTTCAACAGTGGCATATTGTGCAATAGAAGTTGGGTTTGAAGTGGAATGGTCTTGTAAGTTAGACATTGCAGAAATAAGTTCTTTATTTCCAGCAGCATAACCTATTCTCCAACCAGTCATTGAATAAGATTTTGAAACGCCGTTAATTACAATTGTTAATTGTTTAATATTATCGTTGAACGATGCAATACTAAAATGTTTTGTATTGTCATAAATAATTTTTTCATAGATTTCATCTGAAATACAATAAATGTTATTTTCAACTAAAATATCTGTAATTTGTTTTAATTCTTCTTCTGTATAAACCATCCCGGTTGGATTTGATGGAGAGTTAAGAATAAAAAGTTTAGTTTTTTTTGTAATAGAATTTTTCAGTTGTTCAGGGGTAATTTTAAACCCGGTTTCTTGAGATGTTTGTAAAAAAACAGGTTTCCCACCAGCAAAATTTATCATTTCAGGATAACTTACCCAGTATGGAGATGGTAAAATAACTTCGTCACCATCTTCTATTAAAATCATTATAGCATTAAAAATTGAATGTTTTGCACCACAAGAAACTAAAATTTCTTCTGTGGAATATTTTAAATTATTCTCTTTTTCAAACTTATCACAGATAGATTTTTTTAATTCTAAAATTCCTGCTGTAGGGGTATATTTAGTAAAACCGTTATCTAAAGCATTTTTTGCTGCGTCTTTAATATTTTGTGGTGTATCAAAATCAGGTTCTCCTGCACCAAAACTTATCACATTTATTCCTTCAGATTGCATCTTTTTAGCTTTTGCAGTAATACTTAATGTTGGTGATGGATTAATTTTTTTTGCACGCGTAGCAACTGTCATACTAAAAACCCTCCACTAATTAAAAATAAAAATTTTTATTTAAACGAAAATTTTAATTTATTAAGTTCATCAAAAAATTCTTCTGGTAAACGTTTATCAAATTGTGACAAAAATTGTTCAATATCTTCAGTTTCCTGTTTCCATTCATCATTATTTATTGCAAAAAGTTTTTCATAAACATCTTTTGTAACATTTGTCCCTTCTAAATTTAAATCTTCAAATTTAGGTATTAAACCTAATGGAGTTTCTTTTGCACCAACTTTATTATTTACTCGGTCAATGATCCATTTTAAAATGCGGATATTGTCACCAAAACCTGGCCACATAAAATTTCCATTTTCATCTGTGCGGAACCAGTTTGCAGTAAAAATTTTTGGAAGACGGTTAGTTCTTGTTTGGAAACTTAACCAATGTTTAAAATAATCGCCCATGTTATACCCACAAAAAGGTAACATTGCCATCGGATCTCTTCTTACACCCGGTTTTAGTCCGATAGCTGCCGCAGTAGTTTCAGACCCTGTCCTTGCACCCATAAAAACTCCGTGAGACCAATTAAATCCTTCCACTATAAGAGGGATTCTGTCTGATCGTCTTCCACCAATAATTATTGCAGATATTGGAACACCTTTTGGATTATCAAATTCTTTTGACAAAGTTGGTGAGTTATAAATTGAAACTGTAAATCGTGCATTTGGATGTGCAGCTTTAGAATTTTTTGTTTGGTCCCACGCATTACCTTGCCAATCAACTAAATTTTTTGGGATTTCACCATCTAACCCTTCCCACCAAGGCTCGTTTTTGTCAATATCAATAGCAGAGTTTGTTATCAAAGTTGGAAAAAATTTTCCTGCTTTTAATGAATACATCATATTAGGATTGGTTTTCATTGAAGTTCCAGGTGCAACACCAAACAGTCCTGTTTCAGGATTTATTGCATACAATTGTCCATCTGGTCCAACATTTATCCATGCAATATCGTCACCTAAAGTCCATACTCTGTATCCTGGAAGTTTAGATTCTAACATCGCAAGATTAGTTTTTCCACAAGCAGAAGGAAATGCTGCAAGTATATAATAAACATTTTTTGTTTCAAGTTCTTCAATTCCAATTATAACCATATGTTCTGCTAACCAACCTTCTTTTAGACCGAGCCAAGAAGCAATTCGTAATGAAAAACATTTTTTTCCAAGCAAGGCGTTCCCTCCATAGCCAGATCCAACACTCCAAACTAAATGTTCATCAGGGAAATGCATAATAAATCGTTTGTTGGGATCAAAATCTCCCACAGAATGTAATCCTTTAACAAAATCTCTGTCAGTAGAAATTTTATCTAACACAGTTTTACTCATTCGTGTCATTATACGCATGCTAACTGCTACATAAGATACATCAGTTATTTGTACGCACGCTTTTGCATAAGGAGATTGTGGATGTCCCATCATATAAGGTAAAACATACATAGTTTTACCTTTCATACATCCATCAGAAAGTTTTGTCATTAAACTTTTTGCATCATCAGGGTGCATCCAGTTATTGTTTGGTCCTGCAAGATTTCTATCAGGATGACAAACATAAGTTAAATGTTCTGTCCTTGCTACATCAGTTGGATGACTGCGGTGATAATATGCAGTTGGCCATGAAGTTTGATTTAATTCTTTAAAGATAGGATTACCGTTAATTTTTTCTTCTTTAATTCCTATTTCAATAAGTTTATGAGCTTCTTCTTCTGAACCGTCACACCAATAAATTTTATCTGGTTTAGTAAGTTGTGCAACTTCATCTACCCATTTTTCAACTTGGTTCACTTTTTTTGTTCCTCCTGTATGTTTTAATTAGGTTAACTTATATTACTTTTATTTTTTATTATCAATATCAAATGTTGCTGTTTTATAATTTTTTATAAGATTAAAATTAGTTTCTAAAACAGTTTTTGTAAAAGAAAGAGTTTTTTTGTCTACTTTAGGAAACTTATTTATAGAATTTTTTCCTGATAAAGTTGTCCCAGAAAAAACCAAAGAATTTCTGACAATTTTTGTGTGTTCTATCAAACAACAATTTTTTATCACTACATTATTTTCTATTATGCTATCAAAAATAGTTGATCTAAAACCTATAAAACAATTAGTTCCAATTTTACATGGTCCATGTATTAAGCACAAATGAGTTATAGATGTTTTTTCATTAATGATAACGGAACTGTTTGATAAAGAATGTATTACTACGCCATCTTGAATATTACAAAAGTTTCCTATAACGATTTTACTATTAGGTTCATCTGCGCGTAGAACTACATTTGGCGCTATAAAAACATTTTTTCCAATGATAACATTGCCAATGATTAATGATTTAGGATGTATATATGATGAAAAATGTATTTTTTGTAATAACTTTTGTTTCATTTTATATTATTAATCTTGAAAAATAAAAAAAGCCAACAAACAAATCTTTTTCAAAAAAAGAAATATTTGTTGGCTTACTTTACAACTGGTTTTGTTAATACAAAACTTTTTGTCCAGTCATCCAAACAATTTATTTATACAAAAAAATTTTTAAAAAGTAAAGTATTTACCTATTAAAAAATTTTTCTAAATTTTTGTTAAGAGTAAAAACAATAATCCGTTCTCCGGTAACGGTACTAATGTCAGTATGTAAACTTATAACTTTTAATCCTGTAATATTTTTTATAATAGTTTCTAATATATTGCGAGCATTTTCTAACAATCGCATTCGTGTTTGTTTTACTAACATTTTTCCTTCAATATCTTCTGACAACTTTTTTTCTGCAACAGTTAACACACCTTTCAATCTAACAAAAATTAAGTCAGAGATTATATAAGTTTTAGTTTCTTGAGGTCCTCTGCCCATATATTCAGTTTCAAACTTTGTAATAGCAGTTGAAATAGCAGATTCTACTTGTCCTTTGGTAGTTTTAGAAAAATTCATAAAAATTATTTTACAATTAATTCTGGTAATGTTGCATAAAATTCTGTTGCTTTAACTAAATGGTCAACAGGCATTTGTTCATTTGTAGTGTGAGCATAAACTTCGTTCCCAGGACCAAACCCTACTGTAGGTATCCCTAATCTACCTGCAGTTGCAACGCCGTTGGTAGAGAAAGTCCATTTGTCAATTACCGCATTTTTTCCTAAAACCAATGTTGCAGATTTTGCTGCTGCTTGTATTAACTTATGTTTTTCTGGTATAACCCAAGTAGGAAAATATTTTTCTTGACTAACTTTTAATCCAGACCAACTAACTGCGCTGTATTGTAATATTTCAATCTTTGCTTTAAATTTTTTAACCGATGGTAATGAATATATTTGTTTTAAAACTGATTCTTTTGTCTCTCCAAAAGTTAACCTTCGGTCTAAATATATTGTAGCTTCATCTGGGACAGCGTTTAAAGATGGTGTTTTACACTCTATACAAGAAACTACAACACTTCCTTTACCTAAGAACTTATCTGTTTTTAACCGTTTGTTTAAATTAGTAATTTCTTGTACTATGTAACTCATTTTCCAAACTGCGTTTTCACCACGTTCAGGAGCTGATGCATGACACGATTTGCCTTTTACAATAACCTTCAATTCTATTCTTCCACGATGTCCTCGGTAAACATTCAAGTTTGTTGGTTCAGTTATAACAACATAATCAGGTTTCATCTTTTCTTTATTTATAATATGTAATAATGGTAATCCATCACAATCTTCTTCCTGACAGGAACCAACCATCCAGATAAGCAAATTTTTTGCAAGATTTAATTCTTTTATAACTTTTCCTGCATAAACCATAGATGCCATAGAAAGTTTTTGATCTGTAGCACCACGACCATATAACACACCATTTTTTAATACAGGATTGAACGGATTTTGTTTCCATTGAGCTCTGTCTCCAACATCTACAGTATCAATATGTGCATCAAACATAATTTTTGGTTTATTATTGTATTTACCTATCTGTCCAATTATATTACCCATTTTATCAATAACGATTTTATCAAACCCAACCTTTTTCATTTCTTTTGCTATACGTAATACTAAATTTTTTTCTTTTGTGCTTTGAGATGGGATAGAAATAATCTCTTTTGCAAAATTGATTATATCTTTTTTATTTTTTTCAACAGACACTTTTATTTTTTTTATGTCCATAATTATTACCTCATTTTTTTGTTAAGATTAGATATAAAAATATTAAATTGTTGTTTTAAAATCAATAAGTTATAAAATACTAAAAATTTTAATTTGTTAACCACCTTAATATTTTCAATATTTGCACAAGATGTTTAACGTCATGTGAACGAACAAAATTTATTTTTTTTAGTAAAAGATACGTGTGTAAAATTATGGTTCCTTCGTGTCTGTCTGCAACATCAACAGGATTTTTTTCTGAACCAAGAATTTTTCCAATAAAAGATTTTCTTGAAATACCAATCATTAAAGGGAAAGTTTTTTGATTAATTTCTTTGAACAATTCAATATTTTTTAAAATTGTTAAATTATGTTGTGTTGTTTTTCCAAATCCAATTCCGGGGTCTAAAATTATCCTTTTTTCATCAATATTATTGTTTTTTAACAGAGAAACTCTTTCTGAAAAAAAATTTTTAATTTCTTTAATTACATCTTTATAGACAGGATTATCTTGCATATTTGTTGGTTTTCCTTGCATGTGCATTAATATTATTTTACTTGCAGGATACTTTTGCAGAAGGTTGATGATGTTGGGAGAATATCTAAGTGAGTATATATCATTGACATACTCAACACCATTGTCTAAAGCTTGTTGAACAACTTCATATTTATAACTATCAATTGACAATGAAATTTTTGGAAACTTTTTTTTAATTTCTTTTATCACAGGTATAGTTCGTAAAATTTCTGTGCTTACATCAATAGGGACACTTCCTGGCCGAGAAGATTCTCCACCGATATCTATTATATCGGCTCCGTTAGAGATAAGTTGTTCAACATGTTTTATAGCAAGATCAACTCTATTATATTTTCCTCCATCAAAAAATGAATCCGGTGTAACATTTAATATTCCAATTATATAAGTTTTGGTTTTCTCATCATTCATATTTATGAAAATTTATTATTCTTTGATAAGTTGTAAAACTTCCATTCTAGCACGCAAATCTTTTGCAAAAATTCCGCGTATACAAGAAGTAACAACTTTATGTCCAGGTTTTTTCACTCCACGCATTGATAAACACAAATGTTCTGCTTCACATACTACCATTACACCCCAAGGTTTAGCTTTTTTCATAATAATTTCTGCAATATGTTTTGTAAGACGTTCTTGTATCTGTAATCTTTTAGAAAAAACTTCTACTATTCGGGCAAGTTTTGAAATTCCTAACAACCGTTTTTTTCTAGGAATGTAAGCAATATGTATTTTTCCAAAGAATGGTAGCAAATGATGTTCGCACAGAGAATAAAAATGTATATTTTTTTCTAAAACTAATTCTTCATAATCTTCAGTAGAATAATAAACTGTAAGGACATCTTCAGCATTTACAGAATTTCCAGACAAAACTTCCTGATAAAACTGTGCAACACGTTTTGGAGTATTTTTTATTCCTTCTCGGTTAGGATTTTCATTTAGAGCAATCAAAAATTGTTTTATTGCTAGTTCAGCTTTTTTCAGATTTATTTTGTTGTTCATTATTTTGTTGTTCTTTTACTTCTTTTGTTTCTGTAGCAAGACCTAATACTTTATCAATTTCTAACGCATCAAGTACTTCTTTTTCCATAAGTCGTTTTGCTAGAGAATGTAATTTATCAATGTTGTCAGAGATAATTTTTCTTGCTTGTTCAGATGCAAAATCTATAATTTTTTTAATTTCTTCATCAATAATTTTTGCTGTGTTTTCAGAATATAATTTTTCTTTAGTTAAATAATCTCGTCCTAAAAATATTTCTTCTTCACGTTTTCTTAACGACCAAGGACCAATTTTTTCTGACATACCAAATTCTGTAACCATTTTAGAAGCAATTTCTGTTGCTTTCATTAAATCATTTTGTGCACCAGTAGTTAATTCGTTAAAAACAATTTTTTCAGTTTCTCTACCGCCTAACAACACCATAATTTTTTGTAAAAGTTCATTTTTGGAAGTTATATATTTATCTTCCTGTGGCATTTGTAAAGTATACCCGAGAGCAGGTCCTCGTGGAATTAATGAAACTTTATGCACAGGATCACTACCAGGAATATATTTTGCAACGAGAGTATGACCTGACTCATGGTAAGCAATAATTTTTTTCTCTCTATCAGATATCACACGCGATTTTCTAGCAGGTCCTGCAACAACTTTTTCTATTGCTTCATCAAAATCTTCCATTTGGACAAAATCTTTATTTTTTCTTGCAGCAAGGAGAGCAGCTTCGTTTACAAGATTTGCAATGTCTGCTCCGACAAATCCTGGAGTACGTTGTGCAATTAAAGACAAATTTACTTCTGGGTCAAGTTTAACTTTTTTTGAATGCACTTTTAAAATATCTTCTCTTCCTTTTATATCAGGGACAGGGACAACTATATGTCTATCAAACCGTCCTGGTCGTAAAAGTGCTGGGTCTAAAACATCAGGTCTATTTGTAGAGGCAATTAATATAACTCCTTCTTTAGTGTCAAACCCATCCATTTCTACCAGAAGTTGGTTTAACGTTTGTTCCCGTTCATCATGTCCACCACCGATTCCAGCAAACCTGTGTCTACCTACAGCATCAAGTTCGTCAATAAAAAGTAAACAAGGAGCATTCCTTCTTCCCTGGTCAAACAAATCACGGACTCTAGATGCACCAACTCCGACAAACATTTCCACAAACTCGCTTCCAGACACAGAAAAGAATGGTACACCTGCTTCACCTGCAACAGCTTTTGCAAGCAAAGTTTTTCCAGTTCCCGGAGGACCATATAACAAAACACCTTTTGGTATTTTACCTCCTAAACGTTGAAACTTTTTTGGATCTTTTAAAAAATCTATAATTTCTTTCAACTCTTCCTTTACTTCATCACACCCTGCAACATCTTTAAATGTAGTTTCACTTTTGTTTTTTCCAGAATACATCTTAGCTCTTGATTTACCAAACATCATTGCTTGTTTTCCACCAGATTGTAACTGTTTTGTCCACAAGTACCATAGTAAAAAAATTAAAATTACAGGACCAAAATTTAATAACAAAGTCCAAAACCATCCTTTGTCAAGTTCAGAAGAAAATTTTATATTTTTTGCTTCTAATTCTTCCACAAGTTTCATATCTTCCAAAACACGATTTGTTTTAAAATTAACTGTTTTGTTAGCAGAAACATCAAAAAATTTTCCTTGAATTATGTCATTTCTAATTTTTACTTCTTGTATAGTACCGGATTTTACAAGTTGTTTAAACTCTGAATACGGGACTTCTTTTACTTCTTGGAAATTACGCATATTTCTTACAAATAAAAATAGCAAGAAAATAATAATCATCCAAGATAACAACTGTTTAAATTCGTTTTTTTTCATAAGGTTAATTTTATCTCCAAAAATTTATTTTAAAGCAGCAACATAAGGCAAATTACGGTACATTTCGTTACAATCTAATCCATAACCAACAACAAATTTATTTGGTATAACAAAACCTTTGTAATCAATATCAATATTAACTTTTCTACACTCAATCTTGTCCAATAATACACAAATTTTTACCGATTTTGGTTTACGAGTCAAAAGATTTTCTTTCAAATATTTTAAAGTATAACCTGTATCTACAATATCTTCTACAATTAATATATCTTTTCCTACAGGGGATTCACGCAAATCAAGTAATTGTCTAACCACTCCGGTAGTTTTTATCCCACTATAAGAACTCAAAGCAATAAAATCAATCTCACAAGGTATAGTTATTTGTCTTACTAAATCGCTTAAAAAAATTATGCTACCTTTGAGTATTCCTACTACTAAAAGTTTTTTTGTTTTAGATTTTTTGTAATCAGAAGAAATTTTTTTTGCGATAGAACGAACCTTTTGTTGAATTTTTAGTTGTGAAATAAACTTTTTTGGTTTTAACTGTTTTTTCATACACTAATTTTTTACACTAAAAATAATTTTTTTATCAAGTTTTTTTATGATCATGTTTTTGTTAATTTTTAAAATAGTATTTTTTGTGTTAAAAAAATGTAATACGGAACTTATAATTTTTGTATAACTGGACCTGAACTTTTTTTTATTTTTTTTGAACAAAGTTTCTATTGTTTTGAGCAAAATTTCTTTTTGAAATAGTCTGTTATACATTAAAAATTTTTTAAAATCAAGGTGTGCTTTTTTATTGTAAACAACTACTGTGTTGTTGAACGCAGAATCTATTTTAGGTTTTAAATATTCATAAAATTCATTTAATATTGAAGAGGTATTTATGATATTAGAATCAATGTTGGAGAATAAACTTTTTATTTTTGGTAAGATTTTGTTTCGGATAAAATTCCTCGAATAACAATTTTTTAAGTTTGTAGAATCTGTTGCAAATTTAATATTAAGTTGTTTTAAAGATTCCAGAATATTTTTTTTTGGAATATCAATCAGTGGTCTAAAAAGATAAAATATTTTTTTATTAACATAAAATTCTCTAATTACAGGAATTCCTATTAGACCTCTAACTCCTGTCCCACGAAAAAGGTTAAACAAAAAGGTTTCTACAAGATCATCTTGATTATGTCCAAGTGCAATTATAGAACAACCAAATTTTTTTGCTACATTAAACAAACATTGATATCGTGCTTCTCGTAAAGTTTCTTCGTCATACTTATGAACATTTTTAATTTCTGTAGTTACAAAAGGAGTATTAATTTTTGAAGAAAAATTTTTTATTAATGATATGTCTAATTTTATTTCTTTTTTTGTTCTTAATTTATGGTTAACATAACAAAGTAGAAGTTTTATGTTATGGATTAGACAATATCTGTGCAAAAGATATGAAAGAAAAATGCTATCAGGCCCTGCTGAAACTGCAACCAATATTTTTGGATTCTTAGACAACAAATCTTTTATTTGGCAGATACGTTGAGTAAACTTTTCCCAAATGATAGGATTAATATTTTTTTCGTCCATAAAAATTATTTTGTTAATAAAAAACATTCAATATCTTCTATTGGAACTATATTTTTAAAGCCTGTCTCTTTTAATTTCTTTATAATGTTAGGAATAATATTTTTATATTTATTATGTCTTGTGTGTGGATTACCAACATAATGAAGAATATTATGATTTAGTTTTAGAATTCTATAAAGTTGTTCATAAAAACTTTTAGAATAAAGTTCTTCTGCAACGTTATATCTTGGCGGATCAAGAAGTATTGCATCAAAAATGTTATTGTCGAATGTTTTTACAAGTTCAACAGCGTTAGCAATAAAAATTTTTATTTTCCCTGGTGGAGGAGGAAAAGTTTGATAGGAGTTTTCAAACAATAGTTTGGAATAAAAATTTTGTTTTGCGATAGATAAAACATTCTCATCTTTTTCTATGGTACAAACACGACAATTTTTTTTTGACAAAAAAATTGATGTATATCCAAGCCCTGTACAAATGTCTAACACAAGATCGTTTGGATATACACATAAAGATTCAACTTTTTTTTCAGCATCAGTTTCTGGATTAAATCGAACAGTTCTGTGCATTTGTATACCATCAATTTGTAAAGTAGGCCATCCATTAGATTTTGTAAGTTTATAATAATGGTTGTTAAAAAATTTAATTTCATTAAATGTGTTTGTCATAGCATGAAAAATTATAGAAAATTATTACTTGTTTTACAAGAACAAATTTATCTTTATAAAAATCTGGAAAAGAAACTTCTTTGATGTTACTAGCGGGCAACAATTTTATATTGTCACCCGCTAAATACCGAGTAGTTTGGGTAAGAAATTTAATTACTTATTTTTTTCCTTTTTTAGTTTTTTTCCCTTTGCGAACCATTTTTGCTCTGGAAATATCGCCTGCTTTGTCTATGAAATATAAGTAACCTTCTTCTTTCTTTACTCCTACTTTTGCAACTTTTTCTGGTTTTCCACCTTTTTTCCCTGCTCGTGCCATTTTTGCTCTAGAAACATCACCTGCTTTGTCTACAAAGTATAGATAACCATCTTGTTTCTTTACTCCTACTTTTGCAACTTTTTCTGCCATTTTTTTTATCCTCCTTGATTAGATTTTTTTAAATATTATTTTATTTCAGGATACACAAAAACTTTTTGTTCATAGTTTTTTACTATAATACTATTTCTTGATTTTGATATTACATAATCAGGTGATAACGGAATTTTTCCACCACCCCCAGGTGTGTCAATAACAAAAGTTGGAATTGCTATTCCAGAAGTAAATCCGCGTAAGTTTTCTATAACTTTTAATCCAAACGAAACATGAGTTCTAAAATGAGAAGTACCTTTTGCAATATCACACTGGTATAAATAATAAGGTCGTATTCTTAATTTTAACATTTCGTGAAATAGCGAGGTTAAAATGTTTTGTTTATCATTAATTCCTTTTAATAAAACAGTTTGTGATCCTAAAGGAAATCCAGCATCTGCCAGAAGATTACAGGCAGATTTAGTTTGTGTTGCAAGTTCTTTTGGATGATTAATGTGCAAATTTATAAAAAGTGGATTATATTTTTTTAACATATTACAAAGTTTAGGTGTGATACGTTGTGGTAAAGAAACCGGTATTCTGGTTCCTATTCGGATAATTTCAATATGGTTTATTTTTCTAATATTTTTTAAATAAAATTCTAACTTTTCATCAGAAAGTGTTAGTGGATCTCCGCCTGATAATAATACATCACGTATTTGAGGATGTTTTTTTATGTAATCAAGTGCAAGAAAAAATTCTCCTGTTGACATAGTATGTTCTTGTTGTCCTACGAGACGTTTTCTAGTACAAAATCTACAGTATGATGCACAGTGATCAGTTAAAATTAACAAAACCCTATCTGGATAACGGTGAATTAATCCTGTAGTCGGCATATTTTCATCTTCTGCACACGGGTCTAACATTTCTTCAGGAGTAACTTTTATTTCATCAATTGTTGGAATAAACTGTTTTCTTATTGGACAATTTTCATTTTCTTTGTCCATTATTGATAAAAGGTATGGTGTGATTGAGAATTTAAATTTAGTATGAACAATTCCACGTTGTTCTTCTGTGGTCAAATTAAGATGTTTTGATAGATGTTCCAAATTTTTTATTTTATTTCTAAGTTGCCAATGCCAGTCCGAATATTGGTATTCTAAAAATTTATATTTTTCTTGTTGAACATAAGAAATGTTTGAATTTGTTGAAGCGCTGTTATAGTTGTTATCGGTAAGTTTATGTTCTGTTCGGTTTTCAGATTTCATTTTCAATAAAAATTTTATTATTTCTCAGAATTATTTTTTTTTAACAGTTTTTCTAACGAATACTGAAACTCTTCTTTTGTAATCAATGCTTCTTTTAACCATGAGTCAATTACTGATTTTGAAAACCTATATTGTCTGCCAATTTTAGATGCAGGAATTTTTTTTTGTTTTATTAACTGATAAATTTTTGATTTACCTATACCTAAATAACTACACACTTCCTTTACGTTCATTATTTCTTTCTGTTTTAAATCAGGTTGTTGATCTATGTTCTTGTTTTCCATTGTATTCCAAATATTACCATTTAGTTTTTGTTCTAACTAATATTTACTATATTTTACCATCTTTTGTCAATAGGTTGTTAAAATTATTTTTTACTATTTTTGACTTTTGTTAGGTGCATAAAAAATATGAGTTAATAAAATTTAAACTATTTAATGTTTAATAATAAGTATGTCTAATGTATAGAGGAGAAAGTTTTTTTGCTGTGGTAAAGTTGAAAAAATTGCTTTTCTGAAAAATTTTTATTATACCTTTTGCTGAAGGAGAAATTTTAAAAAAATTTTTCTTTTGTAAATTTTCTAGAATGTTATTGTCTTCTATATTTCCTATAACAAAATCTTTTTTAGAAAATTTTAGTTCGTGAATTTTTAAACAAGTTTCTTTATAAGATTTTATTATATAATTATTTTTCAAAATAAATTTTTTATAGTATACTTCTGTCCTTACTGCAGGCAACAAAACTATAACGGAACAAAAATTTTTTGAAATTAAATTTAAACTTAAAAAAGTTTCAAGACAGATATAAAACGAATTTGTCTGAAAAATTTTTATTTTTAATTCTGTTGCAAGTGTTCTTATAAAACTAAGCCCAACCCGCAATCCAGTAAAACTTCCAGGACCAATGTTACATCCTATAATAGATATTTCTGATAAAGAAGTTTTTGTTTTTTTTAGTAAAAAATCAAGTTTTGGAATTAAATATGTTGCATAATCAGGATTTTCTGTGACAAGTTGTGTTTCTAAAATTTTGTTATTTTTTAATAAAGCTAAAGATAAATTTTTTGCTGAAGTGTCAACAGACAAAATAATTTTGTTGTTATAAGTATTTTTTGTTTTCATTCTTTTTTACTACAATTTTACGAGATTTGTTATTTAAAATTTTAATATCAATTGTGTAGAAATCAACATCTGTGTGTGTCTTAAAAAAGTAATAATATTTTTTTTGATCAATTTTGTTTGCCCACTCTATACAAGTGATAGTTTTATTTTTTTTATATAACTGAATTTCTTTAATATGGTCTAATAATATTTCAGATAAAAACTTTTTTTCAATTCGATAAAAGTCCATATGGTACAAAATACATTTTTTTCCATTATGTTGTGTAATAAAAATGAAAGTGGGACTGTTAATTTTTTTAGGGTTTATACCAATAGTTTTTGCAACACCTTTTACAAGTTGTGTTTTGCCAGCGCCAAGAGGCCCTGTTAGAAGAAATATTATATGTTTATTTTTGCTACTGAGACATTTTTTTGTTAATTTTTGTCCAAAAAATATGGTTTGTAACTCATTAACGCTTATTGTACTATATATTTTAGTATTTTTTTTCATTTAAATAAAGTGATCATAGCTTTTAAAAGAAATATTTGAACATAAATTTTCTATTTTGATTTGATTTGTTGATTTATTAGTATTAGCAGTTATTTGTCCAATTACAGAAACGTTTTTTTTATTTTTTATTCTGTTTATGTAATAAGGACTTATGGTAAACAAAAACTCGTAATCTTCTCCACCGGAAATTGCAATTTGGTGATAATTTAAGTGATTTTTAATACAGAAATTTTTTAATTGGTTTGATACAGGAATTTTATTTAAATCAATTTTTATTACAACATCTTTTCTTGAAGTTGTCATTAGTTCTAAGTTTTTATATAGTCCATCAGAAATATCCGTTAAACTTGTAATATAAGACATAATTGGAGATATGTTTTTATAATTTATTGTTGGGTAAAGATGTCTGTTAACTAAATATTTTATATCTTTTAATTTTGAATATTTCATATATTTTGGATTTTGCAAAATTTTTAATCCTGCAAAAGAATCTCCAAGTGTTCCTGTTACGCAAATATAATCACCAATATTAAACGTATTACGTTGAATCGGTTTTTTATATTTTTTTAACAAACCGATTAGTGTTAGTGAAAAAGACAATTCTTTACTTTTTGAAATATCTCCTCCAACAATATGACAGTTATATTTTTTTAATTCATTTTTAATTGAGTAAAAAATATCTAAAACATTTTTTTTTGAAACGGACGAGTTTAATATAAAGGTTCCAACAGCCCATAACGGTTCTACTGCACCCATTGAAAACAAATCAGACAAATTTATTCTGGCAAGTTTTATCCCAAGTTGTTTATAATTTAAATTGAAGTGTTTAGCATAAAAAAATTTTTTATACCACGATATCTTAAAATCAGTATTTTCTGTTAAAGTATCTGTTGTAACAACGGTCATAGTATCACCAATTTTTCCAACAAAAGCATCGTCTCCAGGAGGAACTATTATTTTGTGACTATTTTTTAGGCAAGATTTTTTACTAAAAATTTCTATTAACTCAAACTCTGAAAAATTAAACAAAGACCTTTTATTTAACATAAAAACAGTTCACAACAAATATTGTTACTAACAGATTTTTGAAAAAAAATTTTTTTTTCTTACAAAAAACGTTATTTTTTTTCTTCTTGTTCTTTTTCTTTTGCAGTTTCTTCTTCAGCTTCTTTTTCCAACTTTTTTGCTTCAGCAGCATCTTTTATTGAAGTTATCCCGGCAATAACTGCCAACAGTCCACCAAATACCAACATCAATGGCACAGAACCTTTCAAAAAATTTATCACCGCAACACCCCATCGTGTAATTCCTGCGATACCGATTAATAATGTTATTACACCAGCAATTAAAGCACCCATATTTTTTAACCTCCTTAGAAGTTTGATATTACTTCTTAAATAATACAATAACTTTTTTTAATTTTCAATAATACATAAAAATTTATTTTTTTATTACGATTTGATTTTTTGAATCAATATCTAAACTGACAATATCTTTCTCCACAATTTCGCCAGACAAGATTGATTTTGAAATTAAATTTAAAATTTTTTGTTCAATGACACGTTTTAATGGTCTTGCACCAAATATCGGGTCAAAACCTGTTTTTGCAAGAAACTCTTTTAATTCGGTAGATATATTTAGCTTAATTTTTTGTGTTGAAAGTCTATCTTGAATTTCTTTCAATCTTAAATCTACAATTTTTGTTACATCTTTCAAAGTTAATTTGTTAAAAATTATAAATTCATCAATACGGTTTAAAAATTCTGGTTTAAAAACTTTTTTTAATTCATCAAGCACAAATTGGTTTAACTGCTCAGAACGAGTATTTTTTGAATTTTCTAAGTTAGTTATAACTTCAGTTGCGATGTTTGATGTCATAATAATTACTGTATTTTTGAAATCAACAGTTTTACCTTTACCATCAGTTAACCGTCCTTCATCAAAAAGTTGTAACAGGATATTAAAAACTTCCTGGTGCGCCTTTTCAATTTCGTCAAACAATACTACACAATACGGTTTTTTTCTAACCGCTTCGGTTAATTGTCCGCCTTCTTCATAACCTACATATCCCGGTGGTGCACCAACAAGTCGTGATACAGAATGTTTTTCCATATATTCTGACATATCAATACGGACTAAATTTTTTTGGTCAGAGAATAAAAATTCGCTCAACCGTTTTGCTAATTCAGTTTTTCCAACACCTGTTGGTCCTAAAAATAAAAATACGCCCAATGGACGGTTAGGTTCTGAAAGACCAGATCTTGCTCTGCGAACACAGTTTGAAATAGTTTCTATAGCAGCATCTTGACCAATAACAAATTTTTTTAGATATTTATCCATATCTAATAACCGTTCTTTTTCTGTTTGGACCAATTTTGTTACTGGAATACCAGTCCATTTTGAAATTACTTCTGCAATATCTGTTTCACTTACTTCTTCTTTTAACATATGCCCATCTTTTTGTACTTCAAGAAGTTGAGCGTTTAATTTTTCTAATTCTTTTTCTAACTGAGGTAATTTGCCATACTGTATTTCTGCCGCCAGGGTTAAGTTTCCTTCACGTTCTGATTGTAATTTTTTATGTTTTAGTGATTCTAATTCTTGTTTTACAAGTTTAATTTTTGTTATAATTTCTTTTTCTTTTTGCCATTGAGAATTTAATTTTTCAAATTCTATTTTTAAGTCAGAGATGGTTTTGTCTATAGCCTCAATTTTTTGTTTATTTTCTTTTTCTGAAGAGGATAAAGTGCTAGTGCCTGATTTTATTGCTTGTTTTTCTATTTCTAACTGTAAAATTTTTCGTCTAATATCATCTATATTTGTAGGCATAGAATCAATTTCTATCCTAAGTTTACTTGCAGCTTCATCAATAAGATCAATTGCTTTATCAGGCAAAAATCTGTCTGTTATATACCTATTGGACAAAATTGTTGCTGCTACAATAGCTTCGTCTTTAATTTTTATTCCATGATGAATTTCATATCGTTCTTTTAAACCACGCAAGATGGAAATTGTATCTTCTATAGTTGGTTCATCTACCAAGATAGGTTGAAATCGTCTTTCCAGTGCCCTGTCTTTTTCAATATATTTTCTATATTCATCAACAGTTGTTGCACCGATACATTTTAACTCACCACGGGCAAGCATAGGTTTTAAAATGTTAGAAGCATCAATTGCACCTTCTGCTGCACCTGCACCAACTAAAGTGTGCAATTCATCAATAAATAAAATTATTTCGCCATTAGATTCTGTAATTTCTTTTAACACAGCTTTTATTCGTTCTTCAAACTCACCTCTATACTTTGTCCCAGCAAGCAAAGATGATAAGTCTAATTGTATAATACGTTTATTTTTTAAACCTTCCGGGACATCTCCTTGTACAATACGTTGAGCAAGACCTTCTACAATAGCAGTTTTTCCAACCCCAGGATCGCCAATCAAAACAGGATTGTTTTTAGTTTTTCTTGATACAACCTGTATAGCACGACGAATTTCTTGATCCCGACCTATTACAGGATCAAGTTTACCAGATTTTGCAAGATAAGTTAAATCTCTACCGAATTTTTCTAATGGTTTATATTTATCTTCAGGGTTCTGGTCTATGACACGCTGATTTCCACGAATAGTTTTTAACGATTCTAAAATATTTTCTTTCTTAACACCGAATTGTTTTAAAATTTTACTTCCTGGTCCGCCTTCATCTAAAATTGCTACAAACAAATGTTCTACTGAAATATATTCATCTTTAAGTTGCACCATTATATCTATTGCCAAGTTTAAAACTTTTTGCAACCTTGAAGAAGAGACCATATGGTGTTCTGTTTGCAATTGTGGAAGTGATTTTAGTTGTGAGTCAAGTTCGGAAATAATTTTTGAAATATTAACACCAATTTTTTTTAATATGTCAGTAGCAACAGAATCTTGTGTGGTTAATATGGTATAAAGCAGATGTTCTGGTAAAAGTTCAGCATGTGCCATCTTTTCAGCTAACCGTTGTGAATTAAACAAAATTTCTTGTGATTTTATTGTAAATTTATCCGGATTCATTTTGTTACCTCTAAATATGAAATTTTTATATAATTTTTGATGCTTATGGATGATTATAAGTTTCGTTTTTAAAAAAATAAAACGCAGGCTATTCGTATCGCAATGCTTCTATAGGATTTAATAATGAAGCTTTTCTTGCAGGCCAAAGTCCAAAAATGAATCCCACTAAAGAAGAAAATGTAAAAGCTAAAATTATTGACGAAACAGATACCATTGTTGACCATCCAGCAAATTTTGCTAGTGCAAAAGATATTGTTACTCCAAGTAAAATTCCAATAATTCCACCAACAATACATATTGTGACAGATTCAATAATAAACTGAAACAAAATGTCTTTGTTGTTTGCTCCGATAGCTTTTCTAAGTCCGATTTCGCGAGTACGTTCTGTCACAGAAACAAGCATAATGTTCATTATGCCTATTCCTCCAACTAACAAACTTACAAATGCGATGGAGCCCAACAGATAAGAAAAAGTTTTCATTGTGGAAGAAATTGTTGCTTGAAGTTCTGCCATGTTACGAATATCAATTTCATCTTCTTTATTTGGCGGTAAACGGTGTTGTTGTGTGATAAGTTTTTTTATACGGCCAGCTGTAAGTTCCATAAGATGTTCCTGTTCTACCTGAACATCCATATAATCAATATATTCTCTTCCCATGAGACGATACTTTGCAGTGTTTATTGGGATAAGTATCTGGTCATCTAAATTTTGCCATCCGGAAGTACCTTTTTCTGGCAAAACACCAATTACCTGAAAATCAATTTTTCTAATTTTTATAAATTCGCCGATAGGATTTTTGTCACCAAAAAGATGGTCTTTAACAGTTTTTCCGATAACAGCAACTTTTGTTCTTTGTATGGTTTCTGTCTCAGTAAAAAATCGGCCTGTTTCAGGAAAAGAATTTTTAATTTCTTGGTATTCAACATTTGTTCCAACAATTCGCGTATTCCAATTTTTATTTCCATACAATACCTGACTATTTGCAGAAAGGTATGGGACAACATTTGTTACTCCTGGAATTTTTTTTGTTTCAATAACGTCAAACAAGGTAAACCGTGTTCTTGTCCCAGTTCCGAGTGTGATTCCACCTCTTTGGAAAGCGCCTGCTCGTACTACCAAAATGTTTGACCCAAGGTTGCTAATACTTTTCTTAACTTCTTCCTGTGCACCTTTGCCTAAAGCTAACATTGCAATTAAACAGGTTACTCCTACCAAAACACCTAAGATTGATAAAATAGATCTTGTTTTGTTAGACAACAAAGAACGTAGTGCTTGTGAAAAATAATCTTTAATTCTAGAATAGTTTAAGATACTATGATGTTCTAAGTTTTTGATAATACCATTTTTTTCGTTACAACATTTTATAGAAGAAACTCGGTCATCAGAAATTATTTTGCCATCACGAAGTTTAATTGTTCGGTTTGCAACCGAAGCAAGGTCAGGTTCGTGAGTTACCATAATAATTGTTATTCCACTATTATTAAGTTCTTGTAGTAATGAAATAATTTCTTGGGCAGATTTGCTATCCAAATTGCCAGTAGGTTCATCAGCAAAAATTATTAACGGATTATTTATTAACGATCTTGCAATTGCAACCCGTTGTTGTTGTCCTCCGGAAAGTTCGTTTGGTTTATGTTTTGTCCTTTCTGCGAGTCCAACTTTTGACAACAGATCTAAAGGATTAATTTTAGTTTTATGTGTGGCGTATATATTAGGTAGAGCAACATTTTCTAATGCGGAGATTCTGGATAACAAATTAAAGTTTTGAAAAACAAAACCCATAAGTTCATTTCTTACAAAAGCCAGCTCGTCATCAGAAAGTTTTGAAACTTCTTTTCCCGAAAGTAAATATGAACCGGAAGATGGTTTGTCTAATAATCCAAGAATGTTTAATAATGTAGATTTTCCACTACCGGAATGTCCCATTATTGCAACAAAATTGCCTTGTTGTATGGTTAAGTTTATATTTTCTAATGCTAAAACTGTTATTTTTCCGATAGAATATTTTTTTGTTATATTTTTAAGTTCTATAATGTTCATCTTCGTCTTGTAGAAGAAATTCCTGGAATACCTGCCGCCATTCTGCCGCCAGGTGTTCTGCTAACTTTTCCTGTGTCAGAGATTAAAACAATATCTTCTTCCGTTATTCCAGAAACAATTTCTATCTTTTGGCCTGTGTCTATTCCAGTAACAACTTCATGTAATTGAATAGTCCCATTTTTTTTACGGTTTTTATTTGAAAAATTATTTTTTCCAGAAGTTTTTATGTTAACAAAACTTTTTCTGTCTTTTTTTATTATTGCATCTGAAGGTAACAATAAAACATCATCTTTTTTGTTTGCTTCTACGGTGATCGTTGCGGTCATTCCTGTTCTAAAAATTTTAGGAACAGATTTTGGT
>CALDDQ010000015.1 GCA_937936785.1 uncultured Endomicrobiia bacterium | reverse complement strand
TCATACCTTTCTTAGCTAATACATGTGTCAACGCACTTGTCAATGTCGTCTTACCATGATCTATATGCCCTATCGTCCCTACGTTTACATGCGGCTTTGTCCTCTCAAACTTCTGTTTACTCATCGGTTAATTGCCCTCCTTGCCTTAAAATAAAAATTTATATTTTAAGTTTATACATAAAAACTTTTTTAATGTCAAGTTGTAGTTTTAAAATTATATCTTAGTAATCTATTTTATAAAACATATAATAATTTAAGTTTATTGGAAATACGAAATTATAAATTAAAATAATATTTAAACATTACTTTACCTAATTTATAATAAATATTCAAAAACAGTTTTAATTTCTAATTCATTGAAAAAATTTTTTTGTGTCATTTACAATTAGTTAAAAATTATTAAACAAAGATAATTTTGTAAATGTTATAAAATCATTGAATTTAGTAATTAGTAATCATAATGTATCATAACTGGTTTTATCATATTACTCAATCAGTCTTTGTGTTATCATTATCTATCTAATTTTATGATTTTTATCTATTACTATCAATTAGTTTATTTAAGACTTTTTATACAATAAGTATCTTAGAACTCTAAAATTTTTTATAAGAACATCTTGAAATTATAGTTTTTATTAGATAATACAAGATAATATGAGCAAACATCAATATACGCTAATAATTTTAAAACCGGACGCATTAGTAAAATCTCTTACAGGCAATATTTTAACGCGTCTTTCAGAAGCAAGGTTGCGTATTATTGCAGCAAAAGTTGTAAAAGTTTCCAGAGAACTTGCAGAAAAACATTATTCGCATCTTGTTGACAAACCGTTTTTTAGTGATTTATATGAATATTTCTCAGGAAAAACTTATGGCAAAGAATACGAACGTGTTCTTGCATTTGTTTATGAAGGAGAAGATGCAATTAATAGAGTACGCAAAATTGCTGGTTCTACAAACCCTTTAGAAGCAGACCCTATTTCTATTCGCGGAGCATATGGTAGAATAAACAAAAAAAATATTATGGAAAACGTAATTCATTGTTCAGATTCAGAACAATCTGCAGAAAAAGAAATTAAATTATGGTTTTCGCCAAACGAAATTATTGAAGAAATTTATCCAACAAAAATTGTGATAAAAAATAATTTCGAAGTTCGGGAATGGGTTTAGAAATTTTATAATTTTATAAAAATTTCCATTTTTGGCATCTCAATCTGAATAAATTCAACTCCTGCTTCCCTAAATAAATTTTTAAAATTTTCATCAGGATAATCTTTATAAGTAACAAATCGTTTTATTTTTGAATTCACCACCATCTTTGCACAAATTAAACATGGTGAATGTGTACAATAAATTGTTGCACCACTGATATCTATGCCATGGACACTTGCTTGAATAATAGCATTTTGTTCCGCATGAACACCACGACATAATTCATGACGTTCTCCTGAAACAATTTTTAACTCTTCTCTCAAACAACCAAGTTCTAAACAATCTTTGCATCCAGAAGGTGCGCCATTATAGCCTGTTGTCAAAATATGTTTATTTCTTACAATTACAGCACCAACATTATGCCTACGACACGTAGAACGTTCTGCAACAAGAAATGTAAGTTTTAAAAAATATTCATCCCAAGATGGTCTAACAATTTTTTCTGTCATAATTTATTTTTTATTAAATTTGTTAATTTTATTCAAGATTTTATCAATTTTAGTGCGTAAAACAGATAATGTTGAATTGTTACTTACAAAAAAATTTGCTTTTTGTTTACATTTGTGTATTTGTTGTTTTACAATACTTTTTGAACATTCTTTTTTTTCCGTGGATAAGAATTCCATGTAACTTCTGGGGTCCCCAACACGGTTGCGTTTTTTTATAAACTTATATCGTAATCTTAATGGGGCTGTTATATGTATTAATATAAACCTATCTCCAAAAATTTTTTCAAACTCTTCAATTTCACCAATTGTTCTGATACTGTCAACAACAATTTTATCACTATGAACCTGTTTTAAAATTTTTTTAGACAAACGTTTTGCTAAAATATTTCCACCATATTTTGCCCTTAAAAAGTTACCTAGAAAAATCAAATTATTTCTTGCAGGCAACATCTTTCTTCTTTTAGCTTCTTTACGCAAAATGTCTGATAACGACATAGATACAAAACCTTTTTTTATTAAATAATTACAAATTTCACCTTTACCTGATGCATTAGGTCCTGTTAAACCTAGAACAAGTTTATTTTTTTTATTCATTGAATTTTATATAAAATTGTATTATTTTTTATATGTTATGAAAAAAATTTCTTGGTTAAAATATAAAATTCATATATTTTCTATAATTCTAATTTTATTTTTCTTTAATTCCTGCCAGTTTAGATACAAAGAAAAAATTTTTTCAAAAACTGATATTCTAATGGACACATACTTTGAAGTTAAATTTTATTATAAAGACAAAAATGCTGCTTACTATATCTTAAACAAAGTATTTAACGAAATTTCAAGAATAGAAAACAAATTTTCTGTATTCAATAGCAGTAGTATAATATATGAAATTAATCAGAAAAAAAACCTTTTTATTGATGAAGAAACCTATAATTTGATCTCAAATTCTATATATATATCTTCAATAACAAATGGTGCTTTTGATATAACAATCCTTCCTTTAGCACTACAGTGGAAAATAAATCTGCAAGAAAGTAACCTTCCATCAAAAAAAAATATTGAGCAAACTAAAAATTTTGTAGATTATAAAAAAATTATTTTAAAAAAATATATTAAATCTGATGAAACAAAATATCAAATCATTTTATCTTCACCATTAAAAGGTATCGATTTAGGAGGAATTGCAAAAGGTTATACCATAAAATCAATTAAAAATATTTTAGACAAACACAAGATAAAAAATTATCTTATTAATGCTGGAGGAGAAGTTTATTGTAACGGAGACAAAGTTTGGAAAATTGGGATACAACATCCAAGAAAACCTTTTGGCGAAATTTATACAATATTAAAATTACAAAATATGACTATTTCAACAAGCGGGGATTATGAAAGATATTTTATAAAAGATAATGTTAGATATCATCATATTATAGACCCAAAAACAGGATTTCCTGCAAACCGTAGTATCAGTGTTTCTATAATATGCAAAGATCCTATTTTAGCTGATGGTTTATCAACTGCAATTTTTGTTATAGGCAATGATTTAAATCAAATCAACGAAATACAAAAAAAAACAGACACCTTTGATTATATTTTAATTGACAAAAACTTACAAATTCATAAATCAAAAAAATTTATTAATCTTGATACACATCTTTAACTAAAAGTTTTATTAATATAAATTTTAAACCCATTTTTTTGTCAATTTTTATTTCAGGTAAAATTTGTTTCACCAGATTTATGCTATAAAAAACCATTGGAACCTTTTTTAATATATTATACAAATACTTTGATTTTAACAATTCTTCCAACAACAAAATAAATGTTGTAAGTTTCAAAATTGATATTAAAACATTTTTTAGAATAGACTGCGATTGTTCAAAAGAGTGTTTGTATAAAAATATAGAAATTATATTTATCAAAAATATCCCAAACATCATTACAAAAAAAAATTTTAATTTTGAATTTTGTGTTATTGTTTTAACTATATTAATTTTATTAAACAAATTAATCTTTTCAAAAAAAAGCATATTTACACCTTTTAGTATTAAAGAAAATAAAAATATAAAACTTATCATCTTAATATCTTTTATAATGATAAATCCTAATACTATCGCTAATATTATTATAAAAAAAAGTATAAAATATAATTTTCCTTCATAAACTGAAGAATCTAATTTTTCTACAATAGTATCTTTATTAAATATTTTTTTTATACTTTTATTTTTTGGCACCATAGAAATTATTTCATTTACAAGATACCCAGTTATAAAACCAAATATTATTCCCATCAATATCAAAATTGGCACTAATAAAAATACTGTTTCATTTGATATGAACATAAAATACACAATTACTAATTGCGACAGATTATGCCCTACAGCACCAATAATACTTATTCCTATGTTTGAAAAAATATTCTTAAATAAACTAAATGCAAAAACCATTAAAATTGTTGACAAAATTGAACTAAAAAAACTTATAACAAACATTGAATTACCAAGACTACCAATCACTATTCCCGCTACTATAGGACGTAACAGTGCAACTTTTATTGCAGGAACAATACCAAAAATGTTCAAAACAAACAATGTCACAATGTTTGATAGCCCAAGTTTTATTCCGACAACAGGATATGGAATCATACTGTCAATTATTTGTAACAACGCAGCAATAGAAATATAATAACCCAAAACTTCTTTTTCATTTTGCATTTTAGAATCCTAAAGTATCTATAGGTAAGTTCTGTGAAACTATTTTTATTACAACTTTATTTGGTGCACAAATTATAAACTGTCCTGCTTTGCTAATCTTTCCCATCTTTACACAATTCTTATTTTGACAGGTTGATTCCAATACAAAAACTTTTCTTCCTTGAACTACTATTCTAACACCATTTCTTAAAATCTCAAAATCTTTCAATAACGGAAAAGTTTCTTCTTTTTTTTCTGAAAAAATTTTTAGTTGAAGATTTTCTACCAAAATGAAAAATTTTGTTATGTATGTGTAGCTATAAACAGAAAATACTAATAAAAACAAAATTAAAAATATATCACCCAACCCTAATGATTTATTCACCCGCAACACTAAACTTTATTTTAAACACTAAAAATTGCTTTACAACAAATCTTCCGCTCCAAGAGTTTTTTTCTTGCCTTCTGATTTTACTTTTTCTACTGATTGTTTAATCATACCTTCTACTTTTGCAGACAAATTTGTTATATAATCTTCTCCTGTTCTTAATCCTTGTTCTTTAACCATTTTTTTTATTTTACTTACCACTACCAATATTTCAGACATCTTTTTATTCCCCCTATTTTTAAAAATATATTATTATTTTTCTAATACTGTTAAAACAGAACACTGCCCACCAAAACCATCATCTGAAAACTTAGTTGAATTTTTGTCCACTTGCCAAAAGTTTGTATCTATTAAAAATTTATATCTATAATTGCCCGGTTTAAGTAACAACTTTTTTGTCCATTTATTTTCTTTTTCAACAAACTCCATCATACCTTGCTTACGATCCCAGTTATTAAAATCACCAACTACAGAAACTTCTTTAGATTTTTGATTTGGTTGTGGATAATAATCAAAAACTATGGTTCTTAACCTAAAAACTTTGTTACCACCAAATTCTTTCACTCTATACAAAAGTTCGTCTGATTTTGCAATAAGTTCATATAAATCTTTTGCATCGTTAGGATATTCGCAAACTCCAATACTAACAGTAATTTTCACTGCAGAAAATTGTTCTTGTACTAAAATTCTAAATTCATCCATTTGTTGCTGAGATTTCTCTTTCCCTAAACCTAACATACAAACAATAAACTCATCTCCCCCATACCTTCCAACAATATTATTTTCCGAACCAAATCTATTTTTTAACATAAAAGCAAACTCTTGTAAAATCAAATCACCTGCCTGATGCCCTTCTGCATCATTATATAGTTTAAAACCATCAAGATCAAGAAATGCAATACTGTAAAGTTTAACCTGACGAATTCTTGTTCTAACTAATTCAAAAAAATGTTGTCTATTATATAAACCTGTCAAAGGATCTACTGTAGCCATTTTTAATGTTTTTATAAATTCTTCCTCTTCAATAATTTTTGATGATTTTATTATACCTTTTATATTCTCTAAATAATCTAATAATGCAACTTTTAGTCCAACATTTCGTCCAAGTTTTTCTGAAATTGAATATTTGTGAGACAAAATCTCAAACCATAAACGTTTCGCTTCTTCTTCTTCAAAATCTTCTGAAACAAACTGTTGTAATAATTTTGTATAAAAATTTTGGTCTAAAGAAATTAGTTTGTCAACTTTTTCTTTAATATTTTTTGGTGCAGAAACATCTCCAGAAACTATACTCTCTATATTAAATCCATAGGATTTTATTTCGTCATATAAGTCTTCTACAGCATGAGTATCTTGTGCCATTTTGTTTTCCAACATTATTTGTTTAAGATTTAAAATTTAATTTTGGGATATTATTCTTTTTTTTGTACACACGACGTAATTTACGAATTTCTGTTAAAAAATTTTCTATGCTATCATAATGATAATATACCGAAGCAAATCTTATATAAGAAACTGGATCTAAACTAAATAATCGTTCCAAAACCATCTTACCAATAGTTTTTGATGGAACTTCTAAAGTAAACTTTTCTGCAATTTCTTGTTGAACTTCTGTTATAATTTGTTCAACAGTTTCTGAACTTATTGGTCGTTTCTCAACTGCACGCAAAATTCCTTCTCTTAACTTTTCTACACTAAACGGTTCTCTTTGATTATTCTGTTTAATAACACGTAATGGTATCTCTTCAATACGTTCATAAGTTGTAAACTTACGGCGACAATTTTTACATAACCTTCTTCGTTTTATAATAGAAGCACTTTTTATTGACCGTGTATCTATTACCTGAGTATCAGAATAACCACAATAAGTACATTTCATATTTTTATTTTTATATACAAAAATTTTTTTATTGTCAAGCATTGAAACAAGTGCGCACTAATACTACATTTAAAATCTATAATTACTAACATTTTCTATAGTATTTATTTATTACGCCATGGCATATACTGTCTGTCAAGATGGTCCAATCTTTCTTCTGAAGAAGATTTAAATCTAAATCCTATATAAAACCAAATTTCTTGAACATTTTTACGGTCAGAATATGCAATTTTTGTCTCCCAACAGTGTAAGTTCCTATAAATTTCATAGGTTGAATTTATAATATCATAATATTTAACATAATTTCCTACTGTTTGTATTCTAAATTGCCACAAGTTTTTTAGTGCAAAATCAACTGATGTATGTATTATATGTGTTTCAGGATTATTTATGTCATTAACATAGGTTATTCCAAAACGATTCCTTAAATTAAATTTATATCCTAACGAAACCTGCGAGTTTTCCACTACGTTATTTTTAACATTAAACCTTGTATGTAAATTTATATCAACATTACCAAAATCTGTTCCTAAATCTGTTTTTATTGGAGTAATATTATCTGTCCAATCACCTGTTCTAACTAAAAAGTTATATTCAAAATATGTTCTTAAATACTTTCTCCTATAAAAAAGATCTATTCTTGGAACTATACTATTCTTTGTTACTCCATCAGAACTCTCATCTAACAAAAAACTGTTGTTTAACGACTTTATGCCATAATTATAAGATATATCTGCTATACCAAAACTTCTTATTCTGTACCTTAAAGGAAAAACAAATGTATAAACATTATAATAATAAAAATCTTTATATTGATCTGGTTTAATAAAATTTGTTGTTAAATACAAATTAGGTGTTAGTGCAAATATTGATATTCTTAACGGATAAAATGCTGAAATTTGATTAGCAACATAAATGTTATAGTAGTTGGTTGATTCAATAAAAGTTGGGATGAAAGAAAATGTTTCCATAATGGTTAATTTTCCAATATTACTTGGATAATAAATAAAATTCACTGGTATCTGATAATATTTATTAACAAATTTTTCTGTCAAAGAATCATATTCATCTTTTCGTAAATATGTTGTCCTTAAGGTTGTCCTGTTTGCATTACGAATAAAAGATATGCTGGAATTAATTTCATTTCTTAACAAATACCAATTTTCTTTATTGTAGTAATAATACACATCCTGATCACTTAAAAATTCTAAACTTGTTTGCATAGTCCACATATTACTTATCTTGTGAGAATCATTAAATAACAGATTCCACCTAATTTTATTATCTGACCGTTGTTTAATATAGTAAGCATAAAAAAGGCCACTTTGTTTTGTGGAATAATACCTATACTCCAACCCTGTACCAACTCCTTGATATTGAAATAAATCTAATAACAAATGTACAGAATTTGATTGTGACAAAGAATAAATATATCTAATCTTCGCATATGAACCGTTATAACTATCGTATCCAGGTTCTATTATCATACAATCACGACGATGTTTTAATGAAATTTCATAGTATGGTAACCATAAAATTGGTATCCCAAATATTTTAATTTTAGGAGTATATATTTCAATTTTGTTTTTTGGATATACTACAACTTTTTTCCCTTCAAAATAATAATGTGGATTTGGTTCATCACAATGTGTAACTTTTGTGTTTATCAAAATATATTTGTCTTTTTTTATAACACAACTTCCAGCATAAAAATAATATGGGTCAAAAAAACTAGAAAAATTTTCTGCAGTTATAGAACCTGTAGTAATATCATAAACCATATTACTTAAATTTATAATATTTTTATCACGATAAATAACAGTATCTGTTGTTGTATATACCAACTCACGTTCAGTATCGTAAATAGCTTCTTGAGTTTTTATTATTGTATCCTTATATTTTAAAATAACATCTGTTTTAGCAATTAATTTCTTGTTTTCACCATCATATACAACACTTTCTGCATTCAAAACAAAACTGTCTTTTGCATAAATGTTAATGAAAAATATGACAGTTATAATAATTACTTTCGTAGGTAAGACAAACCATTTCATAAAATATTTTCTATAGTATAAATTGCAGCACCTAAAATACCTAATGTTTTTGTGTTGGAAGAACAATAATATTTTACTTTTTCTATAGAAAAGAAATTACTGCCACATTTCGTCACTAATGGAAAAACTCTTTTATTAACTTCTTTTTTTAAGGAAGGTAAGAAATATTTGTTTGCACCTGATAGACCTCCAGCAAAAACTATTATCTGTGGATTTATTGTTACAACAATATTTGCAACCAAAATTCCCAAATACTTACCATATTGCGACCACAGATTTTTTGCAAAAACATTATTTTTTCTTGCTGCAAGATATAATGTTTTAGTAGTTATTGCATTAATATCATTCCCTACTAAAGATAAAATTTGTTTGTATTGAAAACCTTTATTTTCTTTTATCTTTTTTATTGCCATTTTTAAAAACCACTGACTTCCAACATATCTTTCTAAACAACCTCTATTCCCACAATTACATCTTTCACCATCAGGATATATCGTCATATGACCGAACTCGCCACTTAAACCAAAATAACCGTTGTAAATTTTGTTATCAATAATTATTCCACCACCTACACCTGTGCCTAAAGTTAAACAAACTAAGTTTTTATACCTTTTTTTTAATTCATAAGAATGAGTCCCTATAGCAGCAAAATTAGCATCGTTATCTATAAATAGAGGAACTTTAATCTTTTTTAATAAAATTTTTTTAAGATTTATATTTTCCCATTTTAAATTTGGTGCATAAAAAACTTTGCCTCTGTTATTGTCTACTATCCCAGCCACTCCTATACCAACAGCATCAATATTTGGATAAACTTTTTGTAATTTATCAACTACCATAAAAATAATCTCTACTACAGATTTTACATCATTTTTCGGAGTCTTAACAGAACCATGGTTTATCAAGTAATACTCGTTATTCTCTTTTAATACCAAACCATACTTTATCTCTGTTCCACCAATGTCTATCCCTATAGCAACTATTTTTTCTTTCATAAAAGATTTGTTTTCACTATGAATTTAATATATGACAATGCTGTTTTTACAATTTTTAATTTACTTTTTCCATATTTTTTATCATATCTTAAAAATATTGGAACTTCTACAATTTTTGGATTAAAGGTAATCATTTTTACTAGTAGTTCTAATTGTATAACAAAATTTTTTTCCTCTATAGGTTTTTCTTCTTTTTTATCATACAGTTTTTTAATTACAATATAACTATATGCACGGTAACCAGAAGTATAATCTTTAACATTAGGTATGTTAAAAATAATTTTAAAAAATTTGTTTGCAAAAAAAGACAACATCCGTCTTAAAATACTTACTCCTATCTGTATTGCACCATTTGCATACCGAGATGCTATAACTATGTCATATCCACAATTAATTTTTTCTATCATTAACCTTATTATTTTAACATCATGTGTGTTATCAGCATCCATTGTTATAACAACATCATTTTCTTCTGCAAACGAACATATATGTTGCAGACCTGTTTTTATTGCACAACCTAAACCTAAATTTTTGTTGTGGTTTAATAATATTAAATCATCACTTTTAAGACTGTTAACTATTTCTTTGGTATTATCAGTTGAACCATCGTTGACAAAAATTATTTTATAATTTTTATCCTTAAACTCACAACGTAACGAATTTATTTGTTCATAAACATTTTTTTCTTCGTTATAAGCACATGTTAATATATAGTTCATTAGATAATTTTTAAAAATTAGAATTGAAATATTTTATATATCTATCAGATGCTTTAGGATTGAGTTTTATTGCTTTAGATAAATTTTTGTATACAAAATTTTTGTTAATATTTAACTTTTTATATATCAATGCTATGTAGAAATATGCTTCTGAATATTGTGAATTATATTTTGTAGCTAAAAATAAATTGTCTAATGCTAAATATAAATTTTTCTCTGCAATATTTATTTTTGCCATATCAGCATATGCCTGCCAACAAGTTTTGTCAATATTTATTATTTGTTTTAAATTATTTTTATCTGGATACTTAAACAACATTTCAATATCATAATACTTTTTTGTCATATAAAATCCTATTAAAAAAAATACTGTTATTACAAAAAAATATATATATTTATTTTTCTGTTCAACAAACAAAAACTGGCCCGTATTCTTTACATATCCAGATAACATCGTATATAGCAAAATACTATTTTGTGGTATAACTAAATTATAATCAAAAAAATTTAAAATTAGTATTGCAATTATTGGATAAAAAAATAAATTATTATTTTTAAATCTTAGAATCATAAACAATATTATAATTTTTAATAATATTCCCAAAACACCTATTTCTAATGCCAATTGAAGAAAATAATTATGCAAATATATAGTTGCAACAGAAGGAAAAACTGGTTCAACAATATTAGACAAATAAAAATGTTTAAAATTGTTTAAACCAATCCCTAAAAATATATTTTTCAAAAAAATTCTAACACCTGCAATAAACCAAACCGTTCTATCAACAAAAGTTTGGTAATTAATTAATATAATAACATTTGCTAAAAAAAATATAATAATTATTATAGTAATAAAAGAAATCTTGTAGTATTTCTTTATTAAAAAAAATCCTAATAAAAAAATAACAAATAACGCAGCATAATTTTTCATAAAAATTAACAACAATAAAGATGAAATACAATTTATTAAAATTATAATTTTATCACTAAAATTGTTTCTAACACAAACATAAGAAAAAAATAAATTTATTAAACAATACCCTGCAAAAATATTCGGATTATAAAAGAAATAATAAATTATTTTTTCTCTATCATTGTCACTTGAAATATATGATACTAAAAAATATATTATTACCACAAAAAATGAATATAATAAAGATTTTGTTAATTTTTCGTTATCAACTAATAAAATCACAAAAAATACTATTGTGTAGATAACAAAATTTATTAGTTCAACCTTGCTATCATAAATAATTTTTGAAACAAAAAATGTATTAAAAACAAGATATATAAAAAATACTATAAACAAAACAAAAACTTTATTTGTTAAAAAACTTATTCTCATTTTTTTTACTTGAATTTTATAAGTATTAATTATAAACACGGCAAATATTATAAACAACAAAACTAATTTTGAAAACATTGGAACTGCACAGAATAAAATCGGCAAGAAAACAAAAAAAACTACCAATAAAACCAATTCCAGTGATTCTATTAAATTTAACTGTTGCAATTTATTATTTCCGAAACAAATTGATTAGTCTTCTACTATCCTTGGCGTAATTAGTATTACCAGTTCAGATCTTCTTTTTGTTGTAGATTTATATTTGAAAAAATATCCTAATATAGGTAAATCACCTAAAAAAGGAACCTTTTGTATCGTTTCCAAATCTGCATCTGAGATTAATCCACCAATAACCAACGCTTCATTATTCTTTACCATTACTGTAACCTGAGTATTTCTTGTTCTTACTGTAGGAGCTACTCCAACAGGTGCTGGTTGTGGAACACTAACTTCAGGAACAACAGTAAGTTTTACCCATTTGTCAGGTGTAACTGTAGGTGTTACTGTAAGTTTTACTCCTGCATCTAAAAATTCCCACGATTCAGTTGCAACACCAGTATTTGCTATTGTTGTAGTTTTATAAGGCACTTTTTCTCCTGCTAACAATGTCGCTGTTTTGTTACTAATTGTGGTAACTTTCGGTTTTGATAAAACTTTAGCTTTACCTTGTGTTACTAATGCTGCTATCTTTGATGTTAATAACATACTGTTTGTCATTTGGCCAAACTGAAATGACACACCGCTTGCAGGAAGACCTACACTAATATCTGCTTGATTTACACCTAATTCTCCAACAGTCCCAGAAAAAGTTGCTCCACCAATTGAAGTTCTTGGTGTCATCTTATAATCTATTCCAGAACCAGCTTTTGTTTCCAATCCAGTATAGGACCAATCAACCCCAATTTCTTTCAAATCATCCAGAGAAATGTCTATCACTTGTGCTTCGATTGATACTTGATATGGTTTTTGGTCTAATTTTTTTATCCATCCTTCAATAAAATTTAAACCTTCTTCTGTCTCTGTTACTATCAAAGAATTTGTCTGTTTATCTGCTGAAACTGCTCCTTTAGACCTATTTTCTGCTGCACGAATTGAATCTATCTGAGTTTTTACCTCATCTGCAATTACATAGTTTAAAGGAAATATTTTAGTATAGACCATCTGTTGGGAACGTTCAGATTCTATTGTAGCAGGTGTCGCTACACGAATTATATTGTCAGATATTGGGATATAAGTAAGACCTTTTAGTTTTAGTATCGTATCAAAAGCTTTATCAAAAGGAACATTTTTTAAACTTAAAGAAATTGTTCCAGTAACATCAGGACCATAAATAATGTTAAGATTAGCTTTTATTGCTAACATTTGTAGCACATCTGTTAAATCAGCATCGTCATATTCTAAACTTACAATTACATTTGGCAAAATACTCTTTTCTTTTAAAGTATAATTTTTTTCTTGTTGTGGTTTTGAAACTTTTTTTGAAGAAATTTCTGTTGGCAATATTGTTACTTTCACAACATTGTCTTCAGTAAAAACTTCATAATCATATTTTTTATTTAAATCAAGAACTATTCGCACAATCTTGGTTGGTCTTGTCTCAAATTGACTTGTTCTAATTTTGTTAACAAATTCATTCTCTTGAAATTTTGGTATTATAATATCTTTTTTTAAACTACATTCTTTAACATCTATAACTATTCTTGCAGGTGAATCTAAATAAAAATTTGTTGAATCTGGTTTTTTACTAAATTCTAAAAATACTATATTATTATCAACTTTTACACCAACTAATTCGTTTATTTTAGTATCTTGAGAAACAGTTTTTGATGTATCTGTTATTGTTAATTCTCCTGTTGATTTATCCAACTGAACATTTTCTTGTGCGACTAAACTATTAACAAACAAAAAAATTATTAACCAAAAAACTATTTTTGTCATTATTATTCCTCCATACAAATGGTCATATCCATTTATAAAAATAATTTAAATTATTTACTAATTTTGTCTTTCAAAAAAAATTCTTTATAATAATTTTCTTCAGTAATCAAAACAACTCCGTTTAGATTACCATCGTTATCTTTTGAAATTAATTTTCCCGAAACTCCTCTAACTAAACGATTTTGGCTGTCGTATAACTTTCCATTAACAAACATATAACTCCCATACGGACTAACAAATAATGCTACTTTGTCTTTTTCATCAACTACAATACCTTTCAAATTTAAACTACCTAAACTTGGCGCTACAGCTTTTTTTGTAATTCCTAACTTTGCTTTTGCCATTTTACCACCAGAAGTAGGCATAAAAGGATCTCTAAAAGACAGCCCTCCATAAACATACTTTTTTTTCTCTGTTTTTGATAATGAAGTTACAAGCGTTGGTTGTTCTATAGTAGATGGTTTTATTTGTCTTGTACCTTCTACAATTTGTGTTGACTTATCATCACAACCAATAAATATCACCACAAAAAAAATTAGTAATACAAAATATTTTCTCATATGTTTTATTTTAGTGAAAATGCATAAATGATACAAGTTCCATTTATTGGATAATCTTTTTGACCACTATAAGTTAAAGTTAAATCTCTTGACGCAATAATTCGCTCTCCTTGAGCAAGTTCTGATAAAAATTGTCCTACAGAATGATAACTTCCCATAAAACTTATTGTAAACGGTATTTCTTTAAACTGTGGCGATGAAGAATCTATTAATTGTGGAGTCAATGTATTTAGTTTTATACCATAATTTTGTGCTTGACGACTTATTATTTTTATTAACGAAGGTAAATTTGTTTGTTTTGGCAATTTTTTTTCCAGTTCAACTATTTCTAATTCTAACAATTTTGTTTCTTGTTTCAACTTAGGCAAACTTTCTGTCAACAACCTTGCTTGTTCTAAACTAGTTGTTTTATCGTTTATTAATTTTTTCACTTGCGAAATTTTAATATTTAAAGGGACCAATATAAAATTTAAAAATGCATATAAATAAAACACTACAACTATTGTTACAATCACTAATATTTGTTGTTCTTTTTTCATAATCTATTATTGTGGCACTATGTAATCAAACATTATGTTAAAAGTATGTTTTTCATAACTCCCTTCAGGGATTATATTTATAGGTCCTAATTTTACTTCTTTAAACAATGTTGGATTATTTTCTAAATTTGAAATAAAATCTGCTATAACAATTTTATCATAAGAATTACAATTAGCATTAACTTTTATCGAAATAATATTTTTATCTGGACCACGATTTGAAACTGTATTTATGTTTGTAAACCAAATCCCTTCAGGCAATGTCTCCATTAAACTTGTCATAAATTTTGGGTATATTAACCCGCTGTTTAACAGTTGTTCAACTAACTGTTTTCTACTCTCTAAAGTAGATTTTATTCCTTTTAATTTATTTACTTCATCTACAATCGGCTGAACCTGTTTAAGTTCCTTCTCTAAACTTGATAACTTAGCACTATACCCTGGCAAAACAGATGCTTTCACTAAAAAAATTATCGCCGTTATAAAAATAATACCAACAACAGCAGTAATTGATAATTTTAACATCTGCTGTACCTTTTGTTTCTCTAATATTTCTTTCGGTAAAAGATTTATGTTAACCATAAAATTTCATTTTTTTAAAGCTAACCCAACCGCTACTGCAAACAAGGGTTTTATATCTTCAGGAATACGTTTTCCATCTTCAATTCTACGAAATGGATCAAAAATTTCTGTATGAACTTTAAATTCTTCTTCTATAAAATTATCTAAATTTTTTATAACAGTTCCTCCTCCACTAATAAATATTTTAGATAACGACTTTTGTTCTCCTTTCTGAAAATAATAGAAGTCCACAATCTTGTGTAATTCTGTAGAAAGTTCTTTTAATACTGAAATTAAATTTTTAGAAAACAACAACGAATCTTTTTTTTCTTCTTGCAAATAACGTTCTTTATCTTCTTCTTTAATAATCAAACCATCTGTTTTTAGCATATCATATAAAATCTTAACATCATCTATATTCTGAATACTTTTAATGTTTTGAATTATATAATTCATTCCTATAGGCAAATCTCTACTAACACGTGTCACACCATCTTCTATGATACTTACATTTGTTATATTTGTTCCAATATTTATAATACTTATAACTTCTTTTTCTATATCATAACTATGCCTAACAATTGTTTCTAAAGCAAAAACATCTACATCAACATGCCTTGGTATAAGTTTGCATTCTTTTAACAACTCTAATTTAGCATCTATAACATCTTTTCTTGCAGCAATTACTACAACTTCATTTTTTTTTACCCCTTCATCCATAACCTCACCTATAATATCAAAAGCTAAATTCACCTCTGATATTGGAAAAGGAATAAATGGTTCTGCTTCTATGTTTATTGATTTTTCTAATTCTTCTTTTGTCATTATAGGAAGTTTAATATATCTTATTACTATTGATGGACCTGAAACTGAAATTGACACATACCTTGGAATATTTTTGTTTTTGTTAAAATAATCTTTTACAGTTTGGATTACCACAGGATTTCGTGTTTCTGGAAGTACTTCTTGTGAAACAATATTGTCTGGTAAAGGTAATATAGCCCATTTCTCTAATTTATATTTGTTTTTTGATGTTGATTTAAGAAATATTACTTTAACATTTTTTGAACCAATGTCAAGTCCTACAATTGCAGGTTTACTTAAAAATTTAAAATCCATACTTTGTTTCTATAAAATCATACTACAAATGTCAATATAATTGCTTAAAATATAAAATATTTTTATTGTTGTTGAAAAGTTTTAATTTATTAAAATAAAATGTTTCCAAACTATGTTTTCTAAACAAATTTACCTTCACTTGCTCTAATTATTCTATCCAAAATAGTTTTTCCCAGTCCTCTATTGGCAACAGGTTCTATAACAATTTTTTCACACATAGATTGTTCAGCAAGACGTAAAATATAATATAATTTTTTTGCAATTTGTGAAAAATTATTTCCATAAGACAAAATTTTTATGTTAAAACCAAATTGGTTTAACAACTTTTTTTGTGTGTTATCACTACATATAATCATAACTTTTTCTATACATTCATCTTTTTGTTCCTTGACATATTTAAAGATATTTCTGGCTAAAAATGTTTCTTTACTGGGTGCATAATGTTTTTTAAACATTCCGGGAACTTTTATTTCTGTTTTTTTGAACAAGTTTTTTTCTTTTATTATTAATTTAGTTTTTTCTTTTATTTTAAAAATTGGTATACTACCATATCTTAAAACTTTGAATGGATATTCTGTGCAATCTATAATCGTTGATTCCATACCGTAAAACGAATATCCATCATATATTACATAATCAATATTTTTAGTATCAGAAAAATCTTTTACAATATGATCTATATGAGTGGAAGAAACCCTACTAAAAAGGTTTGCAGAAGGCGCTGCAATTGGAGTTTGACACATTTGTATAAACTTTTTTGCAACAACGTTTTTTGGCATACGAATACATACCGTATCTTTTCCAGCAGTAACTATATCTGGCACTAACGAAGTTTTTTTGACAACTATACTCAACGGTCCAGGCCAAAAATTTTCTATAAGCGACTTAACTCTTTGATCAACTTTTTCTGTTAATAAAAACAACTGTTTTTTGTCACTAATATGAACAATTAACGGATCGTTAAACGGTCTTTTTTTGGTAATAAATATTTTTTTTACTGCTGTTTTGTTAAAACAATCCGCACCAAGACCATAAACTGTCTCAGTAGGAAAAATAACTAAACCTCCACTCTTAATTGCACAAACTGCAGATAAAATTTTTTCTTCTATAAAATTATCACTTCTTATTTTCTCTGTCAAATCTATAATTTTCATTTTTTAACTTTTTATTCCACAACATTGCGTTTCATAGGAACAAAACTAACTGGGATAATACTTCTTTTAACAATTTTGTCTTTTGTTTTTTCTACCACAACAAGTTCCTGTACATAAACACCTACAGGTATAACTATTTTACCACCAACTTTTAATTGTTCTATCAACGGACCAGGGATATGATCAGGAGCACATGTTACTATTATCCTATCAAAAGGACTTTCTTGTGGCCAACCTAAATAACCATCTCCTATTTTTATAAAAACATTTTTATATCCAAGATCTTTCAACAACGACTCTGCCTTTTGTCCAAGTTCAGGAATAATTTCTATACTATAAACACTGCCCACAAGCTCAGCCAAAATTGCTGCTTGATAACCTGAACCAGTGCCAATCTCTAAAACTTTTTCATCGCCTTTTAATTCTAATAGCTGTGTCATTAGTGCTACAATATACGGTTGCGATATTGTTTGTCCAAAACCTATTGGTAACGGCGTATCATCATACGCATCAGACAAATATTTTTCTAAAACAAACCTATGCCTCTCCACCTTCATCATAGCATCTAAAACTTTTTTATCTACTATATCTCTACCTTTGAGCTGTTGTTCTACCATCTGTTTTCTTAACTCAAAAAAATTATTTTTACTACTAAACATTTTTTTATCCCGAATATTTTGTTTTGAAAATATTCTTTGTGAAAAAATTATGTCTAAACAAAAAAAATTGTTAATTGCCACAAGTATAAAAATAATTTTTATTAGTTTATTTCTATTTGTCTTCAGCATATTATTATATATTGTATTATTTAAAAACCGAAATTTACACCTAATGATACAAATGCACTACTTGGCACAAGAACTGTTTCATCTAAATACACATTTGTAGAACTTGCTGCTGTTGCTAAATCTATATTTAGGCCAAAAAGTTTTAATCCTAAACCTGCAGTAATTGTTTCATCTCTTATCATAGCAATATTTTTTATAAATCCTGCCCGTAAAACAAAAAATGTTGTTGGGTTAACTTCTAATCCAAAACATAAATTTTGATTATAATATCCTGGAATTAAAGTTTTTGTCTTTGTAATATCAAAATCTGCAGAAAAAGTTAACAGTTTAAACATTTCTGCAGAAAAACCTGTTTTTAACTTTCGTGGTAGATTTAATTTATTTTCTGAATCTGCAAGTTCAAACTCAGGTTCTACCAAGTTGTTAACTACTATTCCTAATTTAGTTTTTATTGGTTTTATTTTGATAGGTAACTGATAAATTGCTCCTAAATCTACAGAAACCGCGTTTGATTTTTTTGTTATTCTATCTTTTAATTCTGCCATATTAGAAAAATCTAACTTTTTTGTCTCTTTAAAAATTAAGTAGTTATAATATATTGTAGATCCTAACAAATATTTTAAATTTGTACCAATATATAAATTAGGAAAAAAAAGTTCTCTTGCATAAGTTAAACTTAATTCAGTAATATTTAACCCTTGAACTAATAAACCACTTTTGTTATCAGAAAAAAATTGTTTTTTTAAATCTGACAGATAATCTTCTATAAACTTTTTTATTTTGTCTTGAAAATCTTTATCTGTAAGTTTTTTTACTGCATCTTTAATTTCTTGTGCTGAAATTCCGTTTTCTAACGCAACATTTATTAGTGCATTTGCAATCTGGTCTGAAGAAATGTCCGAAGGTATAGATATACCAAAATCTTTTAACAATTTTGTGTCTAAAAATGTATCCACAACATCTTTTAATTTACTTTGTATTTCAACCAAATCAGGATCTGTAACAGGACCTGTGGAAATATTAGAAATATAAACTCCACCAATTTCTGTAGGAAAATTTATTGATTTTACAAAATTAATTGTGTTCAGTGTCATATTGCCTAAATAAAATCCTGTATCCAGGGTTGGCTTTAATCCTAAAACAGTATAATTACGCACACTAAAACCATAATTTCTTATTTTAATACCAACACCACCATTTAATTTTGCAATAATGCCTTTTCCAGGTAATGATATGTCATTTAAATTTTTTATCGCATAAAACAATGCTGTAAGTTGAGTTATATCTATACTACCACCATATGTTTGAATTTGGGATAATTTTGAAAATTTTTCTGAAATAGAAATTATCTCATTTATGTTATATAATATTCCTCCACTAAAATTATACCCACCACCTATGTCTAAATTAAAAAAAATATTCTGCGAAGATGCTATTCCAGCAGGATTGTAATACAACGAAAATATATCTCCACTAACAGCCGTATATGCATTGCCCATAGAAAATGGTTTCGTTGCAAAAAAATTTTCTTCTGAAATTAAATTGTATCTTATAAACAAAATAAATATACATAACAAAATTTTTTTCACAAATTTTTAATATCCAATTATTGAATTTTATTTTATAATAGTTTATAAAATATTTATATGAAATTCAACAAAACAATTTTTAACACAATCACAATCGTTGGAACACAATGGGGAGATGAAGGTAAAGGAAAAGTTGTGCATTTCTTATCACGAGATGCTGATTATATAGTCCGATACCAGGGAGGAAATAACGCGGGACATACTATTGTAATTGATGGTAAAGAATATATATTACATTTAATACCAGCAGGAATTTTAGAACATAAAAAATGTATAATTGCAAATGGTGTTGTTATTGACCCAAAAGCATTGTTCAACGAAATAAAATTTTTAGAAAAAAAGGGATTTTATATAAAAAATAATCTGTTCATCTCAGATCTTGCTCACGTAATTTTGCCTTACCATAAATATTTAGATACTATAAAAGAAACTACACAAAAAATTGGTACTACACAAAAAGGAATAGGACCCTGTTATGGTGATATGTATTCTAGATCTGGGATAAGAATTTGTGATTATCTTGAAAATGACACATTTGAAGAATTAATAGAAAAAAATTTAAAAGAAAAATATCCTTTAATAAAAAAATTTGTCAACGTTAACGATCTAAAAAGATACATTTTTAAAGAACAAAAAAAATTTTCTAAATTCATTAAACCTTATGTAGCAAATACAACAAATCTCTTATTAGATTTAATTTATAAAAATAAAAAAATTATTTTTGAGAGTGCTCAAGGAACTTTACTTGATGTAAATTTTGGAACTTATCCTTATGTAACATCATCACATCCAATATCTGGTGGAGTATCCACTGGAACAGGCATACCACCGTTTTATATAAACAAAATTGTTGGAATTGCGAAAGCATATACAACCCGTGTTGGAGAAGGACCTTTTCCCACTGAATTAGAAGAAAAAGATCAAACATTTTTAAGAACTCAAGGAAAAGAGTATGGTGCAACAACTGGCCGTCCGAGAAGATGTGGCTGGTTTGATGCTGTTATAGTAAAACATGCAATAAAAATTAATGGTATAACTGAACTTATTTTAACAAAACTTGATTGTCTTAAAAATATTAATCCATTAAAAATTTGTATAGCTTATAAATATAAAAATAAATTGTTAACTGAATTTCCTGCTTCAAGAAAACTTCAGAAATATGTTACTCCAGTGTATGTACAAACTGAAGGTTTTTCTCAAGATATCCGTGGAATAACAAAATATTGCGATTTACCTAAAAATGTAAAAAATTATGTCCGTTTAATTGAAAAATATTGCCAAAAAGAAATTAAAATGATTTCTCTTGGAAGAGATCGTAATGAAACTATTTTTAAATGATTTCTTATAAATGAAAAAAATATACCTTCCTTTTTTTCAAAAATTTGTAATTATTCTAATAACTTTATCTACAGTTCCTTTAATAATCATAAACATACAAACCTCAAAAATTAATAAAAATGCATTACAAACAGTTTATCTTGAACTGCATACAAAAACTGTAACAAATATCGCAACAAAAATACAAAATCATTTCGACTCTTTATCAAAATCGTTACCATTTATACAAAATACAATATCAAGAACAGATATGTCCTGGGAGAATAAACAAAATATTTTAGAATCATTAATTGATACTAACAAAAATATAGTTTCGATATCAATTTTAGATCTCTCAGGAAAAGAAAAAACTAAAATTTACAACCCTGATTTGCTCAAAGAACCTAAATTGCGAAATTTTTCTAATGATGAATTTTTTAAAAAATTTGCCATATCAAACCAAAAATATTTTTTGTCTAAAATGTATTATTCTGAGAATTCTAATAAAATTGATGGTTTTTATAAAGAAAAAAATTTTTATATATGCATAACACTAACTTTAGAACCTCTGTTTAAACAACTTTCTAATGAACGTGTTGGACATACTGGTTTTGTTTCAATATTTGACATTGAAGATAAATCACTTATTTATACCAACTCAACAAACTCTGAAGTTAGAAATACGTTATCTGCCAACCCTTTAGTTGACATTGCATCAAAATCTTTAACTACTGGTTCTAAAGAATTTAAATATAATGGGCAGGAATATATTGCTGCTTATGTTTCTATTCCTATAATTAACTGGGTAGCAATTCTACAACAAGAAAAAAAAGAAGCTTATCGGTCTTCAATAATACTATCTCAACAAGTTACTCAACTAATTTTGCTTGCAATTATTCTTTCTGCTTTAATATCATTTTTTATAGCGACTGGAATTACACAACCAATACTAAAAATTATTGATGCTGCAAAAACTGTTTCTTCAGGAAACTTTAATGTTTCATTAAATATAAAAACCAGAGATGAACTTGAGATTTTAGGTGAAACTTTTAACAACATGGCACAAAAACTTAATAAATATGCAGAGATTCAACTTGATAAACTTATTGCTGAAAAAACTAAAACTGAAGCAATAATTTTTTCAATCCAGGATGGTATAATTTTAACTAATCACGAAGGTGAAATTATTCTTATCAACAACAAAGCAAAAAGTATTTTAAATCTTACAAATCAACAACCTGAAAATAAAAATATTAAAAATTTATTACCAAAAGAAGTTAATGAAGTAATACAATCCGCAATAAAAAATCCAAACACTTTTTTTGAACTTAATATATCACAATCTAACTTTACAAAAATTTATGAAACCTCTGCAACACCAGTTACAACTTTAAAAGGAGAAAAAATTGGTATTGTTTCTGTGCTACATGATATAACTTTAGAAAAAGAATTAGAAAAAATTAAAGACGACTTTTTACATTCTATAACTCATGATTTAAGAAATCCTATGACATCTATTCGCGGTTTTATAAAATTTTTATCTGACGGGGTAGCAGGTGAACTCAACCCTCAACAAAAAAAAATGTTAGAAACCATGGACCGTGCTTCTTTTAGATTACTCGGTATGATAAATGATATATTAGACATAGCAAAACTTGAAGCAGGTAAAATGGAATTAAATCTTGTTTCTGCTGATATTATAAAGATTATTAAGTCAGTTCTAGATATAACACAACCTCAATATGAACGTAAAAAAATTAGTGTTGAAATTGTATCAAACAAACAAGAGATTTTTATGAAAATTGACACAAATTTTATTGAACGGGTTTTTATAAATTTGATAGGTAATGCGATAAAGTTTACACCAGAAAATGGTAAAATTACAATAGGTGCTGAAGAACAAGATAAAAAATATTTATTATATGTAAAAGATACTGGCGAAGGTATCCCTGCAGAACATTTAAAAACTATTTTTGAAAAGTTTGGTCAGGTTAAAAATAAATCCAAGGGAGGAACAGGGCTGGGATTAACAATTTGTAAACATGTTATTGAAGCTCATGGTGGTAAAATATGGGTCGAGTCAAATTTAGGTGAAGGAGCTAAATTTATTTTTTATATACCAAAAGATCTATCATGAAACTTAATATATTATTTCTGATTTTTGTTTTTATATTTTCAAACATTTTATATGCTCAAAATATTATACAAGAATCTGAAGAACACGAAATTATTCTGCAAGAAATTGAAGTAAAAGAAGGTCAAACTTTATCTTATATATCAAATTATTATTTAAAAGATCCTAAACTATGGCCTGAATTATTAAAATATAACACACTTACTACTAGCGACATTTATGCTCCTCTACCAGGAATAAAACTTAAAGTTCCTATTATCTTAGTTAAAGAAAAATTTCGTCCTGCACATTTAACATATATTTTAAACAAAGTAAAAACTAGAAAAAAAGATTTTTCTGACTGGATAGATGCTAAAATTAATATGGAACTATACAATGACGATTCTTTAATAACACAAGATAAATCTCGTGCTAATATTAAATTTTTTTCCGGAGAAATTTTAACTGTAGAAGAAAATTCTTTTATCACCATACGCCCTGAACTAAAACAAGAAGAAGTAACTCTTTTACAAGGTGGTGTTCGTGCTTCAAAAGCTAAAGTTATAACAGAAAATGCTACCATAACACCTAAAGCTGATCCTAATACAAAAAAGATTGATTATAAAACTAAAATTAAAGATGACAAAACTACTTTAGTAGAAGTTTATGAAGGATTAGTCGATGTTTCTGCTCAAGGGAAAACTGTTGTTGTTCCTAAAGGGTTCGGGACAGAAATTAAACCTCTATCGCCACCTTCGGTACCAAAAGAATTACCTCCTCCGCCAGAATTGGCTATATATAATATTCCTAATATAAAGATTTCAGAGAATAATGAATTAATACTAAACAATAAAAATTCTCAACTACAAATTTCTTTAATTGAACCACAAAAATTAATACCAACAACTGAATCTATCCCACTAAAGACAAAATCTGATTTACAAGAACAATCTAAACTTTCATTCCAAACTTCATACCAGGAAATTGACACAAAAAAAACTAAACCCAAAACTATTGGAAAAATAATAAAAAAATATAGAATCTTAGTATCAAAAGATCCAGAATTTAAACGTATTGTTTATGATGAAACAAAAGAATTGTCTGCTGATGGACGTTTGTCTATGGATTTAACAAAAATTGGGATTCCAGATGGAAAATATTTTTACAAAATATCTTACATTGATGAACTTGGGTTTGAAAGTGATTCCGCAATAAAAAGTTTTGTTCTTGACACCACTCCACCTATGCTCCAAGTAAATATTTCTTCTGGAACAAAAACAGATACTGAACTTTTTAATATCACAGGAATTACAGAATCCAGTGCAACATTAAAGGTTAATGATAGAATTATAGAAGTTGAACCTGATGGAAAATTTTTTACTTCTATAGTTTTAAAATTAGGTATAAATAACATAACTTTTATCTCAAAGGATCATTCAGGAAACGAAACTAAACTTGTTGAACAAGTAGAACTGGTTAAAAAACTTACAAAAGAAGAAAAAGAAGAATTAAAAAAACTTGCTGTTAAAGAAGAAAAAAATCGTAACATTACAGGAAATTTGCTTGCTACTTTTTTATCAATCGGAATTATAGTTGGAGTATTGTTATTTTTTTTGAGATAAACCTATGCTACTGCTAAAGCGTTTTGGTTGTTAATATTACTCTGCTTTTTTGCAGCTAACCAAACTTCTTTTATATAATCTAAAACTTGTGTCTGATGTTGAAATATTCTTGTGTCTATGTGAGCAATACCAATGGACAAAGTCATCAAACCAACTTTTTCTTCAGAACCATCTTTGTTATTTACAACAAAATAACCTTTATTTAAAGTTTCTTGATCATAAGATTTTTTTACTAACTCGTTAAATAAATTTATTAAATTTTTACCTATTTCTTCTGCTTGTTCTTTAGTAGATAATATAACAAAATTATCTGCACCTATATGTGAGATAAAATCGTTGGTATTACCATAAGAAGTAACAAGTGAACGTAGAGTACCTGCTAATAATTTTAATACTTTGTCACCAGATTCATAACCATACCTAGCATTATATTGTTTAAAATTGTTAATGTCCATATAAATTATTGAAAAATTACTTTTTTTGTCTATTTTAATCTTTATTTCCGATTCTAATTTTGTTCTACCTGGTAAATGAGTTAATGAAGACGATATTAAAGTGTCATAATACCTTTTTAATAATTCATCAACACGAGATAAAAGTTCATATGGTTCAAGTGGTTTCACTAAATAATCATCTGCACCTAATTTTATACCTGTTAACTTATCTTTTGCTTTTGATAATGATGTCAACATTATGACTGGTATTAAACACATTTCAGGTCGTAATCTTATCTCCTGCATCACTTCAAAACCGTTCATCTCAGGCATTATAACATCTAAAATTATTATGTCAGGATTTGTTTTTTCAATCTTTTCAAGACCTTCTTTACCATTAAATGCTTGATATATCTCATGCCCAGCAGATTCAAATGTAAACTTATACAAATCTTGTAAATCCAAATCGTCATCTATAACCAATACTTTTGCCATAAATTTTATTTACTAAAGGAAATAAAGATCGGTTTACCATCACGAATTATGTCAAACACAACCCCTTCTTTCAAATCTACTGTCTTTAAAACATTTTTCAGTTTCGCTATATTATCTGTTTCGCGTTGGTTAACTGATATTATAACATCCTCCTCACGTAAACCTATGTCTTCAAACTCTTTTGCCTTCCGGTCTATTGCTACTACATAAACACCCTTTATTTCTTCAGATAAATTTAATCTTTTTCTTAATCCCGAAGTTAAATTAATAAATTGATGTCCTAACCAACTATGTCTTTCATCTTTTTTTGCTTCTTGATCATCTAAACTACTTCCTTCTTCCAATTTTGTCAAATCTTGTGGCATCTCAGATAAAACTACTGAAATAAATTGTTCCTTTTTGTCTCTAAGAATTTTTAATACAATTTTTTCTTTCGGTGCTAAAGATGATATAATATCCTGCATCTCTGATGGAGAATTCACTTGAACTTTTTTATTTTTATGTTCTATTTCTAACACAATATCTCCTCGTTTTAACCCTGCTTTTTGTGCTGGAGTATTCGGCATTACACTATTAATCAAAACTCCTTTGGCATCTGTTAAACCAAACTGTTTTGCAATTACGTTATCCACAGGAGCAATCTCTACTCCTAACCAACCACGAGTAACCTTACCTTTGTGGATCAAATCGTCTAAAATTTGTTTTACTCTATTAATAGGAATTGCAAACCCTATTCCAGCAAAAACACCCGTAGGAGCATAAATTGCAGTGTTAATACCTATCACTTCACCTTTTATATTACACAATGGTCCACCAGAATTACCTCTATTTATTGCAGCATCTGTTTGTATAAAATCACGATATTCTCGCCCTTCAATAGTTAACCGTTGTCTTAATGCAGATACAATCCCAGATGTTACTGTTTGTTCTAATCCAAATGGTGATCCTATTGCTAAAACCCATTCTCCAATTCTTACCTTGTCCGAATCGCCAAGTTTTGCATATGCCAACCCTTTTGCGTTTATCTTTATTATTGCAAGATCCGTTCTTGCATCACGACCTATTATTTTAGCCTTATATTCTTTTTCCTGACCGGATTGGTTAACTAAAACTTTAACTTCTGTTGCATCTTTTATCACATGCTCATTTGTTAAAATATATCCATCTTCAGAAATTATCACACCACTACCACCTCCCTGCACATTGTACCTTTTTGAACGAGGTTTTTGTCGCTGTGGACTACGACGACGAGGAAAATCAAAAAATTCGTTAAAAAAATCTTCAAACGGATCACCAAAAAAAAATTCTATCTGTGGCTCTTCATAACTATAGGTGGTTGATATATTTACCACCGTAGGTTTTAACTTCTGCACTACTCCTACAAAAGATTCTTGTAGCGAAATAGCATCTGAAGATATATTCTCATATTTTGCTAATTTATATTCTGACGTGTGATTATAACTTTTAACAGTAATAGAATTATTAGTGATTATAACTCCAAAAACAAACACTAACATAAGTAATATTAACTTTATAATTTCTTTCTTCATATTTTAAATCCTCTAATAAAAATAAATTTTGTTTTTTCTTATATACAAAATTTTGTCATTAAATTCAATTTTTTATTCTTCTTGGTCCCCAGTTTGGAGTATACGAATTCCCTTTAATTTGAGATATACGTCTTTGACTTGAGCCATCAATAAACATAGTGTAAAGTTCGTATTTGCCATTTCTGTTAGATGAAAAAACTATAAATCTTCCATCCGGAGAAAAAAATGGATTTTCATTACTTCTACTGTCTTGTGTTAATCTATAATAAGTTCCTCGGGAAATGTCATATGTATAAATATCGAACATTGATTTTTCGTTTCTCATACAAAAAACTATCCTATCACCTTTCGCAGACCACATAGGAGAATCTGTGTATGCAGGAGTTGTTAATCTGCGAAAATTTATCCCATCAATATCTGAAATATACATCTGTGGAAAACCAGCTCGGTCTGAAATAAAAACTATCTCTCTATTGTTTGGAGAAAAATATCCCGAAACATCACTTGCTCTAATTGAAGTTAAACGTTTAATAATATTACCATTAAGGTCTAACAAAAAAATGTTCGGTTGATGTTGTGCTCGAGTCATCGTAGCAAGTATTTGGTTACCATCTGCTGACCAGTTTGCTGTAATGTTTAATCCTTGCCGAGATGAAATTGGTGTTTTCTTTTTCGTTTTTAAGTTTAATAAATATAAGTCAGGATTACTATATTTGTATGTGGTATATATAATCTTTTCTCCATCAGGAGATACTCGTGGATAAATATTTATGCTGTTGTCAAAAGTTATTTGTTGCAAATTATGACCATCATAATCCATTGAATAAATCTCTTTACTTCCTGTCATATCATTAACAAAATAAATTTTTGTAGTTGCAATTCCATATTCACCAGTAAAACGCATAATTATATTGTCAGCAAAAATATGTGCCAAATATCTTATATCATTTGAAACAAATTTCTCTTCATAAATTTTTTCTGTAGTTTCAACATCATACATCGTGCCTTTTAACACATATTCTTTCCCAACAAGTTCTACCTCACCACAAACTACTACACTAACATTGTATTTTTTCCATTTTTCAGAAATTTCTTTTTTTGGCAAATATTGCCATCCAGGTTCTATTATGTTAAAAATTCGTGTAAACATTAAATCGTCAATTAAAATTTTTTCTACATCTTGCGCAACATTTTTATAACTCGGATCTTTAGAAACAAATTTTGAAATTCCAAGTTCTAACCGTTTCCCACCTTTGACAATTTTAATATAAACATCAATTGACGAAAACAATAACATGGATTGATATAAACACACCAACACTATTACAATACGTTTTGTTTTTTTTATTTTCATTTCTCTAAACTCAATCTTTGTATTTAAATTCAAAAAAAACACCCAGCCAATCCTCTTCATATCCCTGTGGTAAAGGTGCAAATGGTGACGAAACTTCTACTGCACGTAAACATAAATTATCATAAAGTTTATTTCCAGAAGAATTTTTTATTTTTAATTCTGAAATTTCTCCTGAACGTAGTATTCTAAAATATACTACTGTTTTATAATCACCTGAATAACTTTGTGACCATGTCCAATTATTGCTAATTTTGTCCTGAATCTGTCTTAAGTAATATGAAAACGGAAATTTTGAAGTTTCTACTGTTAACGATTGTTGGGTTACTGGCTGAACATTATTTTGAACCTGTTCTTTTGGTTTTTCAACTTCCTTTTTTTGTTCTATTGGTTTTGTAACTTTTGTAACTTTTTTTGGAATTATAACTTCTTTTTTCTCAGACATTACAGGAACTACAAGTTCAGGTTCTTTTGCAACTTTTTCTAACGAAGGTAGTGTAATCAGTTCCACTGGAAAAGAAACTATAATTGGAGTTTTTTTTGGAATAAAATTTATCCCAACTATTAAAACTATATGAAAAAAACTTGAAATAAAAAACGAGATTTTTAATCTTAAATGATCCATTTATTGTGTATCTTTTATACTCTGCGCTTCTGTGCTGTTAGGATAATTTTTTAAAATATAATCCTGAATTTCTTTTGCTTGTTTTGGCCATCCTAAATTAATAAAACATTGAGATTTTTTGTATAACATTGAAGAAACAAGTTCGTCTTTGGAATATTTTGTAAGATACATATCAATAATTTTTATTGATTCATTATACTGTTTTTTTGCAAAATATGAATCTGCAAGATAATAATATGCTTTCGGTGCAAGTTCGCTATCAGGATATTTGTCCAAATAATCTCTAAACCCACGAATTGATAAATCATACATTCCTTTCACATAATCATTATATGCAATTTGATACAATTCTGTAGGTAAAGGTAATATTGAATTATCAACTTTTGGAAGTTGTTTTGATAATATATCCATCCTCTGGGTCAAACTGGAATGAACATCATCCATACGTTGGGCTAAAATTGACATTTTATACTTGTTTTCTTCAAGTTTTTCAGTATAAATCTGTAAACTATTGTTTAAAATGTCCATCTTAGAATTTAACTCTGCTTGGTTACGTTTTAATATGTTTATTTCGGATTTTAATATTGCAAAATCGTTTCTTAGTTCTACTATTTCATTAGAAGTAATTATACAACTAGATAGTATAAAACTAAAAACTAAAACAAATATCAGAACATAAACTTTCATTTATTTTTTGTCCTAAGAAAAAATTTATTAGTCCGAAAAAATTATTTTTTTTGTCTAACTTTTGTTTCAACACGACGATTAGGAATGCAAGCAGGAACATCTGGTGGAGCAACATTTTTGTTAATAGGCTTTTCTTCTCCATAAGAAATTGTTGCAATTCTATTTCCTTTAATTCCTAAGTTAATATAATAATCTCTCACAATAGAAGCACGTTTTTGGCCTAAAGCTAAATTATATTCGTTTGTTCCACATTCGCAACAATGTCCTTCCACCAATATTTCTAATTCTGGTCGTGATAACAAAAACTTTGAATTTTGATCTAAAATATTTTTTGCTGATTCTGATAAATTAAACCTGTCAAAATCAAAATAAACCGGTTTTAATTCAGACAATGACACAAATTCATCTCCACGAATGTTAAGTTCATCCTGATCACTTTCAATCTGGATTGTTTCTTGTACAGGAACTTCAACCTTTTTTATTCTTTTAGGACAACCAAAGAACACTATACTTGCCAATAATAAAAATATCATATTCTTATAATTTTTCATCTCTTTTGACCTCCATTTTGATAAAATTTTACTCGCATAGTTAATAATAAATTAAAACCTATATTTCAAGTAGATAAGTAAATTAGTATTATTAAAAAAATTTAAACAATGAGAGGATTATAATATCCTTTGGAGATTTTTACTAAATCATCAAAACTTTTTGCTGAAAGTAAATTATCTGTTGCTTCATCAAATTTTATACCTAAATCTTGTGGTGTAATAAAAATTTTTTTTCGTCTTAAAAGTTGTTTTTGTTCTAAAGTAACATTTCTACCAACAGAAGTATCCCCAGCAACAGAAGCAACTGCCAATTGTCGTTCTTTTTCATCAGAACAAAGATGTAAACAGGCAATACCTTGTTCTGTTACTATATGAGTAATCTGATCTGAATAAATCATTATTGGGACATAAGACAAAATTTTTTCTTTATAAAACTTTTCCGCATCAAGTTCTTCTACAAAAACTGGAATTCCTTTCGCAGTAAAAGTTGGTGTAATCTGTACCACAAGTTTCCTGCCTGTAGAATATTTATTAATTTTTTTTTCACACATTAAAAAACTTTCTGTTAAATGCCTGCGGCCCGGTGGGGTAGAACCTAAATTTGGCGCACCACCAAAACCTGCTATTCTACCAAAAGTTGCTGCAGAACTGTTACCAAACTGATCAATTTGTAATGTGGAACCAATAAACATATCAATACCATACAACCCACACATATGTGCATATAAACGATTAGATTTCAAGGTTCCATCAGGACCAACACAAAAAATTTCTTTCCTAAATTTTATATATTTTTCCATCCCAGGCTCACCACCAAAACTATAAATATTTTTTACAAAACCATTCTCTATTGCAGGAATTAATGTCGGATGCGGATTTAAAACCCAGTGTGTAGCATATTTACCTTTCATTCCTAACTGTTCACCATAAGTGGGTAAAATCAGTTCTATCGCAGCAGTAGCATTACCTATGCCATGATTCAATGTCTGCACTTTGTACGGCAGATAAATTCCTTTCAAAGCTAACATCGCCATAAAAATTTGTTCTCTAGTAATTTTTGATGGATCACGGGTAAATAATGGTTGAAGATAATATTTCTGTTTTGTCTCAATGATAAAATCAATATAATCTTTTGGAATATCAACTCGTGGAACAGTTTTTACAATCCTGCATACTTGTGCTATAACAATACCATACTTAGATTTCGTAGCTTCTACAATTACCGGTGTATCTTCAGAGTTGTGTCCTAAAAACAAATTCCCTTCTTTATCTGCACTCTCAGCTACTATAAAACTTACATTTGGAGTTAAATCTATAAAATATCGTGCATAAAGTTCTATGTAAGTATGTATCGCACCAAGTTCAACTTTTTTAGATTTTATAGATTCTGCTAACGGTTTTGCCTGCGGACCAGAATATGCAAAATCAATTTTTTTTACAATACCAGAATTTATCAGTTGAATATGTTCTGGTAAAACAATTGATGATTGGACTAAATGTAAATTTTTAATTTTTTTGGGATCGAGTTTTGTCAATTCCCGCGCTAAAAAATCTGCTTGTTTTTGATTATCTCCTTCAAGACACACTCTGTCACCAGAAAATACAACTGATTCTATTAGTTGTTGAATAAAACCTTTTTTTATAAACTTACTATTTTTATAACAAAACTTTTTTCCACGATTTATTTTTTCTTTATACTTTTTTTCCAATGAAGTTTTCATAAAAGTTGCTTTTTAACATTTTTAAAACAAACAAATTCTATCATACTATGAATAAATACAATTTTTATAGTTTTTACTAAAAATTATCTTAAAAAATTTCATTAACAAAATAAATTTTATTTCTTGTATACTTTAAATCTCTACCTGATCTTGTTAACTTTTATACAAAATATGTAATTATATATTGTTCTTACTACTTTTTATACCACACATATTCTCACACGTATCACATAGCGATATTGAACTTAGACCTAAACTTTCTCTAACTTTCATTAACGAATCAATCTGTTCCTTAGTTAATACATCAATATTGCCCAAAGTTCGTGCAAGATAAATTATCTTAGCCATATGTTCCACTTTTTCCATTCTATGATATGCACATAACAAATCATTTCCAATAGTCACTACACCATGATTTTTTAGTAATACTGCATTATAATCTTTTATATATTTTTCTATCGATGAAGCAAGTTCTTCTGTATACAAAGTTGCATACTCTGCCAACGGAACGGCACCAATTGTTAATATAATTTCCGGCAACACACACTGCATTAAACTTATCCCTGCAACAGAAAATGCTGTTGCATATGGTGGATGAGCATGGACCACTGCGTTAATATCTGGCCGTTGTTGATATATCATTGTGTGTATACGATATTCACCTGATGGTTGCATAATACCAGAAATTTTCTTCCCTTGCAAATCTATCACTACCAAATCTTGTACTTCTACCATACCTTTATTTTTACCACTTGGTGTTATCAAAATTTCATTTTCTCCAATTCGTGCTGAAATGTTTCCATCAGTAGCTGTAACTAAACCTCTTGTATAAATTAATCTACAAATTTCTATAATTTCTTTTCTTATACTAAAAATTGAGTTCATTTATTTTTATCATATAAATTTGTTCAATTTTAATTTTTAATTATTTTTAACTTCGCGCCTGGAGAGACTTGAACTCTCAGCCTACGGGTTCGAAGCCCGGCGCTCTATCCAATTGAGCTACAGGCGCAGGTGTTAGTAAAAAAAATTTTATTTTCTTAACTCAATACTGTGTTTACTTAGTTCGTTAATTAAACTAAAAAATATTTTGTTAGTTTCTTCGTCAGTAAGTGTTTTTTCTCTATTTTGAAATTTTAACGATAAGGAAATGTTTGTTATATCATCTTTTTTATAATAATCAAAAAGTTCTATTTCTATAATTTCGCCTGTTGATAGATTGTTGTTTGAAAAATTTTTTATAATATTAACAACATCCTCATACTTAATATTTTTTCCAACTGTCAAAGACAAGTCACGTATCACGAAAGGATATCTTGGTAGTTCAACGAAATGTTTGTTGTTATTTTTTATAATTTCAGCAATTCTATCAATGAACAATTCTCCATAAAAAATTGGATATTTTGATTTCACTTTAATCTTTGATTTGTCAATTTCACACACAAAAGATATTATTTTATCTTCAATTACATATTCTATTAATCTTTCTATTAAATCATCGTTTAAATTACACATAGATTGTTTCTGTTCTAATTTTGGATAATTTGTTTTATATTCAACACCTAATTTTTTGAATAACGATTCTACAACACCTTTTATAAAATATTTATCATACTTAATTGTTTCGTTCTTCCAAGATATAAATTTTTTTTCTCCTGTAATTATAAAACCTATCCTCTCCTCTTCGTTAATTTTATAATTTCTTTTATAGTATATTTTACCTTGTTCAAATAACAAAAGTTTTTCTGTTTGCACATTCTTGTTAGTAATAAGATTTCGTAAAAGACCACTAAACAAAGATAATCTCATCTGAGAATATTCTTTTGATAACGGATTAGAAATAATAATTCTATCAGTTTCATAATTTTTGACCAACTTATTTTCTTCTTCAGAACATAAACTATAATTAATTGTTTGAAAAAAACCAATTGAAACAAAATAGTTCACTACCTGTTTTAAAAAAAGTTCTTGTTTAATATCTTCAGGTTCAGAATTATAAATATACGGGAATGTTGAAGGAATTTTTTCATAACCTTTAAACCGTGCTATTTCTTCTGCTACATCTGCTTGGTAAATCCAATCAGGCCGACTGTTCGGTGGAACAATTATATAATCTCCAGTTTGTTTCTCAGCAAAAACTATTTCTCCACCTAAATCTTTTACCACTCTAAATAAATCATCTTCAAAAACCTGTATCCCTAAAAGGTTTGAAATAAATGTTAAGTTTAACTTTAAATTTTTTTTCAAAGATTGCTGGTATTGAACATCTTTTAAATCAATAAATTTGTTCAACTGTCCACCACAATATAATAGTACAAGTTGTACCGTCCTAAACGCAGCATAGTTGCACATGTCCCATCCTGAACCACGCTCAAATCTATATGAAGCTTCGGTTATAATTCCTAACCTTTTTCTAGTTTTACGTACCATCTCACGATTAAATAATGCACTTTCAATAAGTATGTTTTTTGTGCTATTACTAACACATGCTTTTTCTGATCCAATGATACCCGCAATTGCAACTGGATTTTTCTCATCTGAAATAACAATGTCTTCTAAAGAAAGTTCGTATTCTTTACCATCTAAAGCTAAAATTTTTTCACCATTCTTTGCTTTACGAACTATTATTTTGTTTCCCTCCAACTTTTCTGTATCAAATATGTGTACAGGATGACCAGTTTCTAGTAATACATAGTTTGATATGTCTACTAACGGATTTATACTTCGTAATCCACAAACAGATATTCTGTGCCTAATAAAATATGGCAATTTAAAATCGTTCTTTAAATTAATGATGCTGGTTGCTATATATTTTGGGCATATTGATGAATTTTCTACTTTTAAATCATAAAAAGGCAAATTTTTTGTTTCTTCAATTAACATTTTTTCAGGAGGATAATTCAACCCAAACTTTATTGCTAACTCACGAACAATACCAACATGCCCTAAACAATCAAACCTGTTTGCTGGAGTTGATATTTCAACTATTGTATCAGAAACATATTTTTTCAGACTTTCACCTAAAACAAATTCCGTCCCTAAATCCATAATACCTGAATGATCATCGCCTAGCAAAAGTTCCTGTTGCGAACATAACATTCCGTTAGATTCTATTTCTCTGATTTTTCTTTTTTCAATTTTTAACCCGTTAGGTAAAACTGTTCCTGCATCAGCATATGGTGCAACCATATCTACATAAATGTTTTTTGCACCACATACTACCGTGAAAATTTCTTTGCCATCAGTAATCTCTACTAATTGCAATTTGTCTGCTAATGGATGTTTTTTAATGTTTAAAATTTTTACTATACGGACACACTCTAATCCTTTACCTAAAAATTTAATATCTTCTAACTCATAACCTAAATGTTCAATAGCAGAAATTATTTCTTTATCAGTAAAATTTTTTAGTCCAGGTAAGAGTTCTAATAACCAGTTTAACGATAATTTCATTGTTTTTTGTTATATAATTATTTTGCAGTAATTTATGTTTTTATGTAATTGTTATTATCAAAATTGTTTTAAAAACCTTATGTCATTTGTATAAAATAATCTCATATCATCAATGCGATATTTCAACATCGCAACCCGTTCTACTCCTATACCAAAAGCAAATCCAGTATAAACTTCAGGAGCAAGGTTAACATTTTTTAATACTTCAGGATGTACCATACCACACCCTAACAATTCTATAAAACCTGTATTCTTACAAACTCCACATCCTGTCCCTTTACATATAAAACATTTCATATCCATCTCTAAAGACGGTTCTGTAAATGGAAAATATGACTGCCTAAAACGTGAAACTGTTTCGTTAGATTCTTGACTATCTTTTAAAATAACATCTCCAAAAATTGATTTTACAAAATAATTTAATACTCCTTTTAAATCTGATAATCTAACATTTTTATCAACTAAAAGTCCTTCCACTTGATGAAAATTAAACTGATGACTAGCATCTAAATTATCTCTACGATAAACCCGACCAGGCATAATAGCTTTTATTGGCGGTTTTTGTGACAACATTGTTCTTATTTGTGTTGGTGAAGTATGTGTTCTTAAAACTATTTTTCCTTTATCAGTATCTGGCATATCTAAGTATAAAGTATCTTGCATATCACGTGCAGGATGGTTTTCTGGAATATTAAGTTTTGTAAAATTATAATCTTCTAACTCTATTTCAGGACCAAGTTCTACTTTAAACCCTAAATTACGGAATACGGATATAATTTCATCTAAAACCTGTTGCAGTGGGTGTATATGTCCTAAAAAAAAATTTGTTCCTGGAAGAGAACTTTCTAAAAGTTGTTCGTCATATGTTTGTTTTGTTGCTTGATCATACGAAAATTCAATCTTTTTCTGGTTTAAAAGCGACTCTAATTCTTTCGACAACAAATTTATCATCTCACCATACTTTTTTTTCTTTTCCAAAGATAAAGAAGACAATTTTTGGTATAATTTACGAATTTCTCCCTTGCGACCAAAATATCTCGTCTCTAAAGTTTCTATCTCTTCTTTCTTTATACCTTTTAATTGTGAGATAAAAGTTTCTTTTAGTTTTAACAAATTTTTCTCAGTTAATTCCGGCATTGAAGTTTTATTTTTTCCCTTGATTATTAAAATTATAATCCTACAAGTTTGTCTAAATGTTTTTTTGCAAGAACATGATTTGGTTGTATTGATAAAACTTTTTCATACATATCTATTGCAAGACTTATTTCATGTTTTGTTTCATAAATAAGTCCAAGATGATAGTATACTTCAGGATTTCCTGGATCTGTCTCCAAATAGTTTTTAAAAAATTTTTCTGCTTCAGAATATTGGTTGTTTAAAATATAAAATTTTCCAGGTTCTAACGGATCTTCACCACTTTTGTTTTTTTTCATTTAGCATTCCTCATTTTTTCTATATCTTCATTACGACCTGCAACAATAAAAACATCTCCATCAATAATTTTTTCTTCTGACCCAGGAATAAGCAAAATCTCTTCTTTTAAATCTGTATCTCCAGTTTCTTCAACTAAAATTGGTGTTTTACGTTTTATGCCAATTACAATAACTTTATATCTTGAACCTATAGCAATATCTTTTAAAGTTTTTTTATAAAATTCTTTTGCTGCAACTATCTCTGCTATACTGTATTCTGAAGATAATTCTATCATTTCAAGAATATGTGGCGAAACTATTGACCTTGCCAAATGTTCTGCTGCATTAGATTCAGGATAAACTATTTTGTCAACACCAATTTTCGCTAAAATTTTTGCATGTTGGTTATTCATTGCACGAGCAATGATTTGTTTTATCCCTATCTCTTTTAATAACAAAGTAACATAAATACTTGTCTCAACACTTTCTCCAATAGCAACTATTGCAACATCAATATTATCTTTGTTAAAACCAGCATCTTGTAACTGTTTTTGATCTGTCGCATCAGCAACTACAGGAAGTTTTAAATATTGTTTTACTTCGTCAACCTTGCGCTCGTTTTTGTCAATACCCAGAATCTCTACTTCAAGTTCATGCAAAAATTTTACCACATTAGCACCAAACACACCTAATCCTATCACTGCAAAATGTTTTGGTTTCTTTAGCTCCATGTTTTTATCCTATTGCAATGTCTTCCTGCAAATATTTTACATCCTTAGGTTCTCCTAATAACAAAGCTGTAAGCAAAGTTAAACTTCCTACCCTACCTAAAAACATTGTAATAATTAACAATATTTTGCTTAGATTATCAAGATTTGGTGTAATGCCTAAAGATAATCCTACTGTACCAAATGCTGATACTGTTTCAAAAAAACATTCCATAAAACTAAAATTGCTCACATAAAATAATATCATTGACATTATCAACACAAAAAATAACGAAGAAACAAATATTACAAAACTTTTTATAACAATATCTATACTAATCCGTCTTTTGAATATTGACAAATCTTTTTCTCCATGAGAAAATGTATATATAAAATATGAAACAACAAAAAATGTTGTAGTTTTTATTCCACCGCCAGTACCACCAGGTGATGCGCCAATGAACATCAAAAATGTTATTACCAAAACACTAAGTCCTGAAAAGTTGTTAATTGAAAACGTATTAAATCCGGACGTTCTGGAAGTTACAGATTGAAACCAGCTTATCAAAACTCTTTCTTTAACACTTAAACTTAAAAACGAAGTAGAATTGTCTAATAGTAAAATAAATATCATACCTATAAAAATTAAACTACCTGTAATTAAAAAAACTATCCTGGAATGAAACAACATTTTTTGTCCTGTCCTTAATTTGTTTACTAAATCTAATACTACAACAAATCCTAATCCACCTGTTATTGTTAAAATTGGAATTATGAAATTTATCATAATATCTGAACTATACCGTTCAAAATTTGTAGAAAACAATGTAAATCCTGCATTACAAAATGCACTAATGGAATGAAATATTCCATAGTATATACTCTTAGAAATACTACTTGTTTCTGAATAAAAACGTATAAAAAACAAAACAGCACCTATAATTTCTATCACAAAAGTAAAAATTAAAACTTGTAATAAAACTTTGTTTAACTGTTTTGAATGGGTTAAATTGTTCAAGTTTAACGATTCGCTTACTACATTTTTTTGTCCTAAACTTACTCTGCCAAAAAATATCATTAACAATGTTCCTAATACCATATAACCCAACCCACCAATTTGAATACACAACAATATTACCATCTGTCCAAAAATTGTAAATTTTGTTCCTATATCAAAAACTGTAAGTCCAGTTACACAAGTTGCACTAGTAGCTGTAAAAAGTTTATCTAAAAATTTTGTTGGTTCAGTGGTAGAAAATGGCAACATTAAAAGTATCGTTCCTAAGAAAATTATGACAATAAAAAACAGTATTATAACTTTTGATGGAGAAAATTTCATAGAATAGTAGTATATATTACTTTACATTATTTATGCAGCACTGATTTCTTTTCCTAAAGATTTTTTTACCAGATCAGTTATAATTTTAAAAGTTTGTGGATCTTCAATCGATATATAAGCTAAAACTTTTCTATCTAAAACAATATTTGCTTTTTTTAATCCAAAAATAAACTCGTTATATTTTAACCCATGTTTATTAACTGCTGCATTTATCCTCGAAATCCATAACGACCTGAACACATTTTTTTTATCTCTTCTATCTCTATACTGGTATTCTAACGAAATAGGAACTTGTTGTTTTACCATTCTCCATGAAGTACCAAGTTTTGCGTAATATCTTTTTGCAATTTTAAAAAATTTCTTTTTTCTGCTACGAGTATAAACTCCACTTCGTGTTCTCATTTGTTTTCTCCTTTTTACACAACATTATGAAAAATAAAATTGTTTTTATTTATTATATTTTTTAGTCTTTTATTGGATATATCTCTTTTAATTTTGCTAAAATTTCTGGATCACGTAATCTGCGAATAGCTTTCGCTTCAATTTGTCGCACACGTTCTCTGGTTATACTAAACATTTTACCTACTTCTTCTAATGTATATTCTTTACCATCTAAAAATCCATATCTTAACCGTAAAATTTCTCGTTCCCTATCATCTAACACTTCCATAGAACTGTTTATGACTTCTCTCTTATACTCTTCCATAACTGCAAATGTTGGCACTTCTTGTTCAGGACCACAAACAAAATCTTGTATTGTAGCTTCCTCATCCTGACCTACTGGCGTATGAAAAGACAACGGATCTGCTAACACAGATATAGTATCTATAATTTTTTTTGGTTGAATTTTCAAGTTGTCACTATAATCTTCTATTGTAATTTCTCTATTATGTTTATGTTTAAAATTTTTATACATTTTTATCATCTTTGAAACTAATTCTCTTATATGTACAGGTAAACGTATGGTTTTTACATAATCTGCCATGTAACGACTTATCGCTTGTCTTACCCACCAGTGAGCATACGTGGAAAATTTATATCCTTTACGCCACTCAAACTTCTCTACTGCTTTTGACAACCCTGTCGCTCCTTCCTGAATCAAATCGTCAACATCAACCCCTGTTAACATAGAAAATTTTCTTGCAAAAGTTACTACTAAGTTTAAGTTTGATTTTATCAACTTCATTTTATCTTCTTCAATAACTTGCATAAGTTCATTAACTGTATAATACAAATCATGAATTTCTTGAGGATTCATTTCTAACTCTTTCTCATATTGTTCTAACTTTTGTATTACTTTATGAAAATTTTCTAACAATGTCTCGGCTGCACTAACAGAATATCCTACAACTTTACGAAAAGCTGTTGGAGACATTTTGCGTTTTTTGACTTTCTTCAACAATTTCTTTGCGCTATAGTAATCCATAGATAACATTTGCTCATACTTTTTTTGTTCTTCAATTACCTGAATAGCTTTCTCCGCAATACTTTGTGATCGTTTTACTAAACGTTTAACTTTTTCTGTATTTAAATCCAATGACATTATCAAATCTATAATCTTAGAATTAAATTTTGTAATTTTTTCCTGGCATTCTTTCTTTTTTCGTAATTGAATATTCGGATTAGATAATTCTCGTTTTAACTTTGAAATTTTTTTTGACAATCTATTAATTCTATTCACAGTAGCAGAAATTTTTCGTCTCATTTTTATCATAGACCGTTTGGATTTTCTACCACGTTTCATAAGTTCTTTAACAGTCATTTCATCGTTTTTTAATAAAAATACCCAGTTGTTAAGATCGCGTAATGCTATTGGTGAACTTAATACTATAGACAACAATTTACGTTCGTTCATACGAATACTTTTTGCAACTTCAATCTCAGTTTGTCTATCCATAGAATTTATTCTACTAACTTCATCAAGAAAAACACGTAACGGTTCCTCTTGAACCAAATCTTCCGAAGATTCTGAACTAACATGAACAAAACCTTTCTTTTTCTCAACCTCAATGATTTTTACTCCGCTCTCTGTCAACGATTCTATAAAATCACCTTTTTCTTCTGCAGAGATATCTTTATCTTCAAAAGTTTTGTTTATTTCATCAAAAGTTATATATCCATACTTCTTAGCTTGAGATAATAATTGTTTTATAATTGTATCTTTATTCATTTTACACAAAAGTTCTCCCTATATTACCTAAAAAATTAATACACATACCGTTTTTTCAGTATTTCTACCAATTGTTTAAATTCGTTTAACTTCTGTTGGTCAACAAGACAACTACCTTCTAACATTTTTGTAATAATAGGTTTTAATTCTTTGTATCTTTTAATATGTTTCGCTTTTGAAATATCTTCAAACAAACGAGCAACTTTCTGTTCTAAAGAACCATAAATTTCTTTTGTATCAAAAATCATTCTTATTACAGTTTCTTTCATTGGAGATTGTAACTCATCTATAACTTGTGAAATATCGTTTGTGCGAAAATATGTTTCTTTAATTTTTTTAAATGTGTCCATAAACTCTTGATTATGGTCAAAAATTTCATCCGGAATTTCGTTCATAAGTTGCGGATTGTGAAGACACAAATATAAAAGTTCTTCTTCACAACTATACGGCCTTTGAGTTTGTTCAAATGATTCTTCGCAGGCTAAATTTTTATTAAAATATTTTTTTATTTCAGACCTTAAAAGTTCTTCATTAACAGATAATCTCTCTGCTGTTTCTTTTATTACATCGGACTTTACAACTGGATTTGTTATTGTATTTAAAGTTTCTATAACTTTTTTTAACAAATTAATACGTTCTTTTGTATCTAAATTTTTTACACTATCTTTATCTAAAAGTTTTAAGTAATGGTCTACTATAAACTTTACTATAGAATACGGTGTTGAAACTAAATTATAAAACTTTTGTCTTCCATGTTGTAATATATATTCGTCAGGATCGGTGTTGTCAGGTAACAACACCGTTTGCGGAAATAAATCACACTTAAACACTGTTTGTGCAGCAGAAATTGTTGCACTACGTCCACTTTGGTCCGGATCAAATATTATACAAATATTTTCAGTGAACCGTTTTAAAACTCGTACTTGGGCTTCAGTTAAAGATGTGCCTAACGGTGCAACTGTATTACAAAACCCTTCCTGGTGCAACATTAATGTATCCATATATCCTTCTACAATGTTAACAGTTTGCTTTTTGACAATTTCATCTTTCCCTTGAAATAAACCATATAAACTTGTTCCTTTGTTAAACACAATAGTTTCTGGACCATTTAAATAAGTAGGAACATTTTCTTTTACTGAATAAATACTCCCGGGCAAAATTCTGCCTCCAAAACTTACTACATTACCAGAAAGGTTTATCACTGGAAAAATTATTCTGTCTCTAAAATAATCATATGGATGATCATATTTTTTAATTTCTTCTTTATCATCATTTGGTTGACGAAAATTTATTAATCCTGCTTTGTATAATGTGGACAAATCATACTTTTTGAAATTTGTTGTAATATAATTACCATCAGGTGCAAAACCTAATCTAAACTTTTCTATAGTACCGGGTGTTATCCCACGTAATGCAAGATATCTACGTGCTCCTGCAGCAATTTTGTCTTTTAACAAAATTTCATTATATATAAAAGATACTTCATCTAATAATTCTAACAAAATTTTTTTTTCGTTATACTTTTCTTTGTCATAATGTGAATATTCTAAGACAAAATTTATTTTCTTTGCAATTTTTTCTACTGCTTCAAAATATGTAACATGTTCCATGTCCTGAACAAATTTTATTATGTCTCCATTATATCCACAACCAAAACAATGAACTATCTTTTTCTCTGGAGAAATTGAGAACGAGGCAGTGCGTTCGTTATGAAATGGACAATGAACAAAATAATTTCGTCCACTACGTTTTGGATTTGGAAAATAATCTTTTATAATGTCTAAAATATCTAACTTCTCTTTTAATGCTAAAATACTATCTTGTTTTATCATTTTTGTTTAAATACTTTTTTTATCTGTAGTTTAGAGATGTTTAAATCTTTTAAATCCTGATGTTTCAATAAAATTTATATTTCCAAACTTTTTTTCCACACCATCAAATACAAGATTTAAACCTAAGTTATCTGAAGAAATATGTCCTGCAACAATAACATTTAATTTACTTTTTTCTGCTTGTTTATAATGTTCTTCACTTAAATGCATACACACAATAGTTCCAACTCCGGCATTGGCAAGTTTTTCAAACATCTCTACCGAACCTTCAGTCCCACCAGTCATATCAACAAAAATTTTACCTGATTTTCGTCCTGGATGGCCTATAAGTATAGTTGGACCATTACCAAATCTTGCTGCATAATCGTATTCTGGAATTTCTAATAACAAGTCTATAATTTCACTTAAAAATTTTGGTTTTTTGTTATCAAACATTTTTTGTAAATAATTTGCTACACAATTGTCTGATGGAGTATGACAATTCATAAATGGTATATTTAACAATTTTGCTGTATCAACTGCTCGGTTGTGATTTAACGGCATAACACGACGTGAAACTTCTTTGATTCTCGGTTCGGTAATATTTTCTGCTATGTTTATCGGAACGCCAAACTTGTTCAAAACATCTGATTGTAAGTTCATTACCTCATAAAAGTTTACATACGATTTGCCTTCCGGATGATGTGCCAAAACTAAATCAACTTTTTTGCCTAAAGAATTTAATGTGTTAGCAAGTAATATTTCTGAAACTTCCATATCTATGCCAACAAGAATATTCTGCACATATATATCTGGGTCACCAAACAAAATACGTGTGTCTTTGTATGGATTTGAAAATTTCTCTTGATCAAAATATTTTTTTTCTTTATCTGAAAGTTTATCAAACTTTTCTTTTTCCTTTTTTAATAATTCACGAACTTCTTTCTCACCCCGGAGATCATTCTTTATACCAAAATCTATTATAAAATTGTAAAAATCTATTAGTTTCATTGAAGAATTCTTCATTGGAACCATACTTTTTCGTCCTTGTTTCATCATTTTCTCCCATCAACAAAAGAAGTTTATCAACAAATTTTTTATTCTTGCTAAACAATTCCTTAATATGATTTGTTTGCTCCAAAACTTCTTCCTGTCTTAAATGTCCTCTGTGGAACTGCACCTTTGTTGTCACGTCTTTTTTTTCTAAGTTCTAACCTACGCTTGATATACGCGTTTTTCTCTTTTCTTAATACACTATCTGGTTTATGATACATTTTTTCTCTTGCATCACGCAAAATTCCTTCTCTTTCAACTTCTCGCTTAAACCGTTTTAATGCATCTTCTAAATTTTCGCCTTCACGAACCCTCACTTCTACCATTTCATCTCACCCCCCTTTATCATTATTTCAAACTTAAATTATAGGTTTTTAAAATCATCCTGGTGGCCAACCTAATTTACGCCCTGCTAAAATGTGAAAATGTATATGCTGCACTTCTTGACCAGAATCTTTCCCTGTATTAATCACCGTTCTATAACCTGTCTTATCAAAACCTAACTTTTGCGATACATGTTTTATTGTTACAAACGAGTTTGCTAAAAATTTCTTGTTTTCATCATCAACATCATTAATTGATACAATATGTTGTTTTGGAACTAGTAATAAATGTACCGGTGCTTGTGGATTTAAATCTTTAAACACAACGAAATTTTCATCCTCAAAAATAAAATCTGTCTTTAAATAACCATTTGCTATCTTACAAAAAATACATTCTTTCATAATAAGTCACTTACAAAAATTTTCTTTAAATTTTTATTTGGGAAGATTTAGTAAAATTTTTCTTGCTACATAAAACTTGTTGAATAGCCAGCCTACATAGCATAATTATTCCCAAAATACTCGTTTGTTATAAACAATAAAATATTGTCCTAATATTATACACATTAAAATGCAATGTGTCAAGTAAAAATTAAAAATAATTTTGTTTAACAGAAAAACCATTAGTTTTTACTTTGATTTTTAAGTGTATTTTATTACTATATCCGAACTGGGATATTGTAAGATTTCAACCCCCACTTCACATTTTTTATAGCAAATTCTGAATAGTGAAATATTGATGCAGCTAATACTGCAGATACACCTGTGTTTTTTACAACATCAACCATATGCTGAATTTTTCCTGCTCCACCACTTGCTATAACTGGAATCGATACTGCATTGACAACTGCTTTTGTAAGTTCTATGTCATAACCTTCTTTTGTTCCATCTGCATCAATGCTGGTTAACAAAATTTCTCCTGCACCAAGTTTTTCTACTTTTTTTGCCCAGGATATAACATCCAGACCCGTTGAAATACGTCCTGCATCAATATATACTTCCCATTTACAATTAGGTAATAAATTAAAATTAATATTTGACGATTGTTTTTTTCTACACTTTACAATTTGTTTTTTTGCATCTATTGCTACAACAATACATTGTGAACCAAACTGTTTTGCTGCTTTGCGAATTATATCAGGATTTCTTACCGCTGCAGAGTTTATTGCAACTTTGTCCGCACCAGCATTTAACAACGCACGAATATCGTCAACGATCCTAACACCACCACCAACTGTCAACGGAACAAAAACATTCTCCGCTGTCCTTGTTACAACATCAAGTATTGTCTTACGTTTTTCTATTGTTGCAGTAATGTCTAAAAACACAATTTCATCTGCTCCAGATTCACTGTAGCATCTGGCAAGTTCCACAGGATCTCCTGTATAACGTAAATTTTTAAATTTTATACCTTTAACCACTTTGCCCGATTTTACATCTAAACATGGAATTACTCTTATAGTATACATTTTTATAACCTTAAAAATTATTTTTTAGATTTCCTTATCAAAAGTTTTTTTTATTTTTTGTATCATTAATTTTAAATATCCAAGATCATTTCGAGAACAACAACAAACTTGTCGCCATAACAAACATCCCAATAATTAAACCTCCAATTACTATATGATGTTTACCATATTCTTCTGCTGTTGGCAAAAGTTCATCCAGAGAAATATAAACCATTATCCCAGCAACAATAGCAAAAATTATACCAAAAGTTGATTTGTTAAAAAATGTTTTCAAAATAAAAAAACCGACTATTGCACCAACAGGTTCCGCTAAACCAGATAGAAATGAAAACCAGAACGCTTTTTTCTTACTTCTTGTAGAATAATATATTGGCACTGCAACAGATATACCTTCTGGAATGTTGTGTATTGCTATTGCAATTGCAATGCTTATACCTAAAGCAGGTTCATGCAATGCTCCTATGAAAGTTGCCAATCCCTCTGGAAAATTGTGTATTGCTATTGCTAAGGCAGAAAATATTCCCATACGATGTAATCTTTTGTCATAATTCTGTTCAACTGAAACATCTATATCAATATTTTTTATTTCATGTGGATTTTCAAATGATGGAACTAACCTGTCAATCAAAGCAATTATTAATATACCTATGAAGAAAAACATAACAGTAATCCAATAACCTATTCTATTACCATGTGCCACCATCAACGAATCTTTTGCTTTTGCAAATATTTCAACCAATGAAACATATATCATCACACCAGCAGAAAAACCTAACGCTCCACATAAAAATCCTTTACTAAACTTTTTTGAAAAAAATGACATTAAACTTCCAATACCAGTTGATATACCAGCAAAAAATGTTAACATAAAAGCAAATAAAATTTTTTCTATTTCCATTATATAACCTGAAATTATTTAATATATTTTTATCTTTATACAAAAAACAATTTTTTTTTTCCACAGGTCAAAAACATAATATCAATCGTGTTTTTAACAATTCTAAAAAATCACATCATACTTGAAAACAAGTTAATATTTTTGTATTTCTTATATATAATGAAAATATTAATTGCAGAAGACGAAGATTTTAATAGAGAACTGTTAAAAGAATTTCTAACTAATGAAGGGTACGAAGTTTTAGCTGCGTCCGATGGACAAAAACTTATTGAGATCGCTTTAAAAAATAAACCTGACCTAATAATTACAGATATCCAAATGCCAAATATTTCTGGAGATACAATGATAACTATGATAGAAGAATATGAAGATTTATCTGATATACCTATTATTGTTACTACCGGCATCGGAGAAAAAAATTATAAAAATCTTGGTATGACAAGAAATATTGAAGTTATATTTAAACCCATAGATTTAGAAAAATTAAAGTCAGTGATAAAAAAATATGTTAAGTAACATTTAGTTAACTTGTTTATCTTTAAATTTTTTCTAAATACTTAATTACATTTTTTAACAATAAAAGGCCTTTATCTCCACTTTTTTCCAAATGAAACTGTGTCGCTACAATGTTATTTTTTACAATCATGGAACAAAATTCTTTCCCATATTCTGTTGTTCCAAAACATATTCTTTCATCTTTAGGAATAGGATAATATGAATGTATAAAATAAAAAAATTCTTCTTTTTTTAATTTCTGTAATATTATTTTCCTTTTATCTTTTTCACTTTTTATATCTACAAATTTTACTTTGTTCCAACACATATGAGGAATAGGTAATGAGTTAATATGTTGGCAATTTAATCTATTGTTCAAATTTTTAAATTTAAACTTTACCACTTTACCAGGAACAATTCCTAATCCTATTTTACCTGGACTTTCTTCACTTTTGTTAAAAAGAAGTTGTATCCCTAAACAAATACCCAATAACGGTTTGTTAGAAACAACGTGTTTAATGATTATATCTTTTATTTTGTCTAAAACTCTCAACGAGGAACCAAATTCTCCCACACCCGGTAGAACTATTAAATCACAAGATAATATTTGAGAATTTGTTTCTGGCAATAACGGATTTAATACTATCGGATTTAAACCTAAAACTTTCAATGCTTTAGTAATACTTTTTAAATTTCCTGCACCATAATCTATTATAACAACTTTTTTTATCACTGTTTTTCTGTTTAAAATTATTAATTTTAAATAAGTTTACCAATTAAATCTTTTAAACTAACTCTTTTCTCTTTTAAATATTTTTCAACAAACTTTACAACCTCTATCGGCAACTGCGGATTTCTAAAATATCCTGACCCTATCTGTACCGCAGATGCACCAACTAAAAAATGTTCTATTGCATCTTTACCTTCAATAATACCACCACAACCAATAATATTTATACCAACACTTTTTTTCACTTCATAAACCCATCTTAACGCTAACGGTTTTATCACTGGACCAGATAAACCACCAAAAATATTTCCTAAACAAAATTTTTGTTCTTTATAATCCACTGCAATTGCAGAATATGTATTTATTAAAGTCACTCCATCATATCCTAATTCTTTACATATTTGTGCAATTTTTACAACTTGTGTTTCAGGAGATAACTTTGCTATTAGCGGCTTTTTAGTAATAAAACGTATATTTTTTAATAACTTTCTTAAATTTTTTAAATTATAAAACCATTTTCCCTTTTTTACATTTGGACAAGATAAATTTAATTCATATGCATCAAAAATTTTATAGTTTTCAAGTTTTTTTAGTATTAAATAAAACTCTTTTTCATCAAAACCTAAAAAACTTGCTATTTTTTTAGTTCTAATTTTTTTTATATAACTCAACTTATCTTTTATACCATCAACACCAGGATTTTCTAGCCCGATGGAATTTAACATACCTTCATAAGTATCAACAACTCTTGGTGGACAATTCCCATTGGTCGGATTTAATGTTACCGTCTTAAAAATTGTTCCCCCAACTTTATTCAATACATCAATATTTTCTTCTGCAAAACCACATATGCCACTTGCAATTAGCACCGGATTTTTTAGTTCTAACTTTCCAATATGTGTTTTTAAATTACTCATTTTTTGTTTATCATAATCTTTCTAAATGATACGAATATCATATGTGTTACACAATTTCAATACTTTAATAAACAACAAAAATTATTACATAAAATTTTTTCACAAGTTAACATACAAAAATTATTATCTTATAAATAAAACTAACTTTACACACAAAATCCTGGTTAATTAATTTTAAAAAAATTAGTTTTTATATTATGAAAGACAAGATCATTGTTATGAAAAAATTATTTTAAGAACAAATAATCACACCATATTAAAAAAGGCGTGGGTCGGAATTGAACCGACGAATCGCAGTTTTGCAGACTGCTCCCTTAACCGCTTGGGTACCACGCCGTTTGTTATTTAGAAGATTTATTATAAGAAATAACTTTTTTTTTATTATATAAAAAATTTTTCCTACTTTCAACTTCGCTATTATTAACAAATTTTTTAAACATGGTTTCTTAACATAAGTTCTGCCGGGTGTGGATTTAAATAATATTGTTGTTTTAAATATTTGTTATCATATTTGTTTATATAATGTCGCAAAATTGTTATTGGAACTAATATCGGAACATAATTTTTTCTATATTGTTCTACAATTTCTAAAAATTCTTTTTTTTCCTCTGAAGACAACTGTTTTTTAAAATATCCTATTATGTGCAAAAAAATATTTATATGATTTTTTTGTGTTGAAATTTTTTTTATTCCTTCTGTTAAAATTTTTATATATTCATTAAAAACATATCTTTTGTCATAACTTTTTGCATTTGCAACAAGTTTACCTAATAAAGATAAATGTTTCTGACTATGAGACATTATTAAAAGTTTGTGTGCGGTATGAAATTTTACCAACCCATCAATTGATTTATCATTTTGTAAAAACTCTTGCCATCTGTTATATACAAATATATGTTCAAAAAAATTTTCTCTTATCTGCAAATTATGTAATCTACCATCATCTTCTACAGGAAGTAAAGGAAAATATTTAACAAATTCTCTTGCAAAAATTCCAACCCCATTTCTTGTCGGTATACCTTTTTTATTATATATACGAACATTCTGTAACCCAGAACTTGGAGAACCACTCTTAAAAATAAACCCACTTAAAGATTGTTCTGATAATTTTGGCAAAATTTTTTTGCTCCAATTTAACATCTTTTCTGTATAATCTATATTTGTTTTTATAGTAACCAACCTTGGACTTTTTGGATCACCGACTAACCGCATAGCTTCTCGTGGAACCGGTAATCCACAATCTACCTCTGGGCATATATCAATCCAATCAACATACTTGCCAATAGTATCTGTTAAATAATGGTCTAACCTGTGACCACCGTCATATCTAACATTATACCCCAACAAACACCTGCTAATGCCTAACCTTATTTTTTCCATAACTTGTAACTTTTAACTTTTTAGCTATTTTACCCTCGTGGATGAAACTTTTTATGTACCGATTTTAAATGTTCTTTATCTACATGTGTATAAATTTGTGTAGTAGCGATGTCTGAATGACCTAATAATTCTTGAACTACTCTTAAATCTGCGCCATATTTTAACATATGTGTAGCAAATGAATGTCTTAAAGTGTGTGGTGAAACTTCTTTTATTATGCCAGCATTTTTTACATAACTTTTTAATTCCTGCCAAAAACCTATCCTTGAAATTGGCCGTCCAAGTTTAGATAAAAAAATGTAAACATCATTATCAGGCAAAATTTTTGTTGAAAATTTTTGTTGTCTAACTTTCAACCAATCTTTTATTGCTGAAACACTTTTTTTACCAATGGGAACTATCCGTTCTTTACCACCTTTACCTCTAACTTTGACAAATTGTGATTCTAAATTTAAATCTTCAAATTTTAGACCTACAACTTCCGAAACTCTTAACCCAGCAGCATAAATTAGTTCTATAATTGCACGATTTCTTATGTCACTAAACTTTTTAGCCGGTATGTAATTTAATATTTTATCCACTTCTTCTACAGATAATACTTGAGGCAATTTACGATAAAGTTTTGGTCTGCTTAAAAATTCTACAGGATCGTTTTTTGTAATATCTTCAATAATCAAAAATTTGTGAAACTGTACAATACAAGCAGTTTTGCGATATATAGATGAACTCTTTAAATTTTTTTGTTTCAGTTTCCACAAAAAATCTGAAATATCTTCTGCAGTAACATTTTCAATTTTTTTACTGATACTGTGTAAGAACATAAAATATTGTTGTAAGTCATTCTTGTATGCAGAAATTGTATTTTTACTTAAACCTTTTTCAAACTGCACATATCTTAAAAATTGTTCCACTAAAGAATCGTCTAAATCTTTATACATTAGTATTATTTATTAAATAATATTTTTAAAATATTCGTTGGTTTCCAATTCGTATCTTAAAACACTTGATTGTCCATGACCTGGAAAAATTTTTGTTTCTTTTGGTAAACTTGCCAACTTTTTTAATGACATCATTAAAATATTATAATCCCCACCTTCAAAATCTGTCCTACCTATAGTACCACGAAATAGTGTATCTCCGGTAAACAAATATTTTTCAGAATCTCCATTTTTATTTACCGAACTCTCATCAATATAAAGACATATCCCACCAACAGTATGCCCCGGTGTATGTATAACTTTTATTTCCTGATTACCACAAAAAAATTTCTCGTCATCTTTCACTTTTTTCCATTTTATGTTTTTACCACCATCTTTTATACCATCAACACCAAACATAGCAGAAAGATTTTTTTTGTTATCTATAACATTATTAAATTCTTTCTCATGAACAATCACTACTGCTGGATATGAATTATAAATTTTTTCTAACGAAGATATATGATCAAAATGCGAGTGTGTTAAAACATAATGTTCTATTTTCAAATTATTTTTTTTTATCACATCAACAATTTCGTCTATCTCGCCACCAGGATCTATTATTATTGCAAAATTACTATTTAAATTCTTATAAATATAACTATTGGTACCATAAAAATTTACTACAAAAGTAAAAATATTTTTTGTCATAAAAAATTATTTATAATGTGAAAAAAATTTTATCTAAAATTTTTATACATTCATCAACATCTTTTTTGTTAATTATCAACGGTGGTAAAAATCTTAAAACATTATTTTGAACCACACTTATTACTAAACCTTCCTCTAAACATTTTTCTACAACTTCTTTCGCATCAAAATTTAGCTCTACCCCAACCATCAACCCTACTCCTCTAACTTCTTTTATAAACTCATATTTGTCTTTAATCTCATTTAATTTTTTAAAAAAATATCCCGCAACATTTCTTACATTAAACAACATTTTTTTATCAATAAGTTTTACGACTTCAATCCCTGCAACACAACTTAAAATGTTTCCTCCAAAAGTTGTCCCATGATCTCCAAAATCAAAAATATTAGAAAATTTTTCATCTACTAATGTTGCTCCTAATGGTAATCCGTTTGCAATACTTTTTGCCATACAAATTATGTCAGGTTTTATACCAAAATGTTGAAATGCAAAAAAATTGCCCGTTCTACCAAATCCTGTCTGAACTTCGTCAAAAATTAATAAAATATTGCCTGTGTTACAAATGGTTCTTAAACATTCTAAAAATTCTTTTGTTGCAGGATTTACCCCACCTTCGCCCTGGATTGGTTCTATAATTATTGCTACGGTTTTTGATGAAATTAAACTTTTTACTGAATTAATATTATTTAAAGTTGCATACTTAAATCCTTTCACTAAAGGACCAAAATTTTTGTGAAACTTTTCCTGGCCTGTGGCTGTAAGCGTAGCCAAAGTTCTTCCATGAAAAGAATTTTTAAACGAAATTATTTCGTACCTGTTAGTTTTACTGCCAAACTTTCTTGCTAACTTTATTGCACACTCTATTGACTCAGCACCTGAGTTTGAAAAAAAGATTTTTCCTTTAAAAGTTTTTTTTACTAATAAATCTGCTAATTCACTTTGTTTCGGATGATTAAAATAGTTTGAAATATGCCATAGTTTTTCTGATTGTTTTTTTATCGCAGAAACTATTTTTTTATTACAATGTCCTAAATTACATACACTTATACCACAAAAAAAGTCTAAATACTTTTTACCTTTTCGGTCATAAAGATATTTACCACTACCTTTTTCAAATATTATATCAAACCGTTTATAAGTTTTTAAAAAGTTTTTGTTATATTCTGGAATCATTTTTTTACTAATGTTCCTATGCTGTTCAAATTGTTTGAAATTATAACATTTCCTACACCTGACATTATTGCATCTTTTATTGAATTAAGTTTTGGTATCATACCGTCTGTAACAACACCTCTGTTTATTAAGTTTTTAATTTGACTAATTTTTAGTTCTTTGATAACTTTATTTTCTTTATCTAAAACACCTTGTTTGTCAGTTAAAAATATCAGTTTGTCCACTTTTAACTGTTTCGCTAATGCATAAGAAATATTGTCTGCGTTAATGTTTACAATTTTGCCGTCACCAATACCTACTGAAGAAATTAAAACTATAAATTTTTGTTTAAGCAAAATTTTTATTATTTCTATATTTACTTTTTTAATCTTACTACCTACAAAACCCAACTTTTTTTCAATATTTGTTTCAACTATTTTTCCATCTATACACGACAATCCTACTACTTTAAGATTATTTTTTATAAATTCAAAAACTAACTTTTTGTTCACCAAGCCACACAAAACCGATATCACCACTTCTAACATTTTTTCATCAGTAACCCTTAATCCGTTTACAAATATAGTTTTTAAACCTAATTTCTCTGACCAGGAAGAAACTTGTTTCCCACCACCATGAACAACTATCAATTGATTGTTTTTATGTAATTTTTTGATACTTGTAATAAAGTTTTTTAACTCTTCTTTATCATCAATAACTTTTCCACTAAGTTTTATTAGTATTCTCATTTTTTTATATACATCTTTATATAAAATTTGTTAACTCAAAAAAAACTTTTTTATCAATTTAAGAATATCTATGAACAACTACAACCCCAAACCCGGCATTCCTGCCATCTTCTGTGCTAATTTTACTTGCATCTTTTTTATCACATCGTTAAAACAATCTTTTAATAAATGTTCCTGTTCTTTTACATCTAATGACGGATTTAAAATTATTTCTTCAACTTCAAGTTTGCCATTTATCACAATCTTTATACCATTTTTTTCTGATTCAACTATTTCTTTCTTAAGTTGTGACTGTAGTTCTAACAATTGTTTTGCTTGTTTAAGTTTGTCAAACATATAATATATCCTCCATAAAAAATTTTGTTTTTTTATTTATCAAATATTAACTTTTTTATCAATGGAAAAAAATATTTATACTTTAAAAAACACAAAATTTTTAAATTTCAAAACCAAATATTTCTTTCACTTTATTCTTATACAATAAATAATCTTTTTCAGAAAACAAAACGAAAATTATCTCTTCTATGGTATCATTTTTCTCAACAAATTTTTTTATTTCACACATCGCTATGTTTACAGCTTTTTCTATAGGAAATCTATAAGCCCCGGTAGAAATTGATGGAAAAGCAATTGTTCTAACATCTGCTTTTTCTGCTAATTCAAGGCTGTTTCTATAACAAGAAGCAAGGAGTTCTTCTTCATTATTTTTTCCTCCGTACCACACAGGACCAACTGTGTGAATAACAAATTTTGCATTTAAGTTATACCCTTTGGTAATTTTTGCCTCTCCTGTATTACATCCACCTAACTTTTTACATTCTTCTAACAATTTTGGTCCTGCAGCACGATGTATCGCACCGTCTACTCCTGCTCCACCTAAAAGCGTATTGTTAGCTGCATTAACAATTGCTTCTACATGAATATTAGTAATATCTCCTTTAAATATTTTTATCTTTGTTTTCATTTATTTTTAAATTTTATACTAAAAAATTATTTCCATAAATATATCCTTTGGGCAAATATTCTTTTATTAACAGTTTTAACTCATTACCAATTTTTTCATGTTTTTTGGTTGCAAACGGTGTTTGTGGTAATGGATAAAATGTATGTGCATGAATTTTTGCACCAATCTTTACCAATTCTTTTATTACTTTAATCGTTTCTTGAACATCTTTTTCTGTTTCCTCTGGTAAACCAAAAATAAAATCTATATTTGCTTTTAACCCGTTCTTTAAAATTAGTTCTGTTGCATCAAAAATATCTTTAACAGTGTGACCACGATTACATAGATCTAATATTCGTTGACTACCAGATTGTGCTCCCATAACAAGGTTTGTGTTGTCAGTATATTTCAAAATTAATTTTATTGTTTCTTTGTTAACATGTTCTGGTCTAACCTCTGAAGGAAATGTTCCAAAAAATACTTTACCATCAGGCTTTACAATTTTTTTTATATTCCACAAAAGAGTTTCTATCTGTTCATAGTTAATCTTTTTACCATCTTTAGAACCATATGAAAATGCGTTTGGCGATATTGCCCTAAAATCGTTAAGTTTTATTTTAGCCATATACTTTACATATTTTATTATACTTTTTATACTACGATGCCTCAATGTCTTGCCAAATATATATGCTGTTTGACAAAAATAACATCCAAAAACACATCCTCGAGTAATTTCTATGGGACCAAAATGATTATATTTTATTGTTACTGGAGGATAACTGTCTAAATCAACTTGTTGAGTTTTTCCAGTAAAAACTATTTTTCTGTTTTTATCAAAAAAATTTATTCCTTGAACATTTTTATAATCACCGTTTTCCATTATTGCTTTTAAAACATTTTTAAAAGTTTCTTCTCCTTCTGATGAAACAACAATATCAAAACCCATATTTAAAGTTTGCACCGGTTCACCGGTAGGATGTGGACCACCTGCAACATAAATTATTTTTTCTCCAAACTCATTTTTTAAATAACACAAAAGTTTACTAATATATTCTTTTTGAATAGTAAAAAATGATATTCCTAAAACTATTTTGTCATAAATATTAACAACTTCGTTTAATTTAATGATTAGATCTTTTGAATTACGGATACAAAATATTTTTAAATTATCAAAATATTTATCAACTTCAATCGCACCCATTAACGCATTAAAACTATATCTGTTAATTTTAGTATAATAAAAAACTACTGCAATATTAGTTTTCATAAAATTATTAAAAACAAATTTTTTTTTCTAATTATTTTATCAAAGAATTTATCCAAAAAATTAAATCATCTAAAAATTTTTTTTCAAACATTTCCACCCCGTGCTGTGCATCTTTACCTTCTAAAAATGTTGCCTCCTGACCAAAAGATTTCATAATTTTCATAATCTGTCTTGTGCTAGAATATGAATAAGCATCTCTTGGAGATGCACAAAATAAAATATTTGAACTTTTTACTGCTACTTTTTTTGCTGGTTCTTCTAACTTTAGTCCAACATATTCCCAGCCAGGTGATAATAAAATAAGATTTTTAACATGTGGATTTTTTGTTGCATAAATTAAACATATATTAGCACCCAAACTTGCCCCACATAAAATTATATTTTCTTCTTTGACTTTTTTTTCTTTAACCAAATATTTTATCACAACATCCAAATCGGTTACCATTTTTTCCCATTCTGACCCTTGACCAACTTTTTTAAATTCATTAACTAAAACTTGTTTTCCTGAAACAGTTTCAATACTTTCGCCATGCCCTCGTAAATCAAAGGAAAAATAACCAAAACCTTGCTCTATTAAAATCTTTGTCAACTTATCCCATTCTTGTCTTATACTTCCTAAACCATGTAATAAGACTATTATAGGTTTACCATCTTTTGGTTCATAATAATTACCAACAAGAAAAAATTTTTCTGAAACAATTTTTTCTTTAGTGCTAATAAACTCTTTACCAACAATTAAGTTAAAAAAAGTTAGTAATATAATTAAACCATTAAATTTTTTCATTCATCAACATCCAATACAAAATTCCTATTATAGACTTAGAATCTTTAATTTTACCTTTTTTTATCCATTGCACTGCTTGGTCAAAAGTTACAATTTTAGTTAGTAAAAATTCGTCTTCATCAGGATTTTTTTTGCCAAAAAACAAATTTTTTGCAACGAATATGTGTATAATTTCATTCCCAAATGCTGGGGTTGGCCAAAAAGAAACCAGCCGATTTACATTTTTGCTTTTATATCCTGTCTCTTCTTCCAACTCGCGTATAACACACCTTTTTAAAGATTCGGCCTTTTTTCTATCCAACTTTCCCGCTGGAAGTTCGTAAGTTATTTTTCCTACTGGATATCTAAACTGTTTTACTAAAACTATTTTTTGGTTATCTAAAATAGGCAATACTGCAACAGCTCCCGGGTGGTCAACATATTCTCTTATTGCAACTTTTTTGTTTGGTAACAAAATTTTGTCTGCAAAAAAATTTACTGATTTACCTTTGTATATACATATTTTCTTATATAACTTTTCTTTCAGTTTCATACTTTTTTTTATTCTCCTTAAAAATTCGTAATCAAATTTTTTAACTATATAAAACCTTTCTCAAACAATTCCATTGGACTTTTTATTACAATATTTGCACCACTTTTTATTAATTCATTCCTGGTCCTAAAACCCCATAACACTCCAACAGCAAACATTTTAGCATTTTTTGCAGTTTGCATATCAGTGTCTGTATCTCCTAAATAAACAAACTCGTTCAATTTTAATTTTAACTTTTTTGCAATTAATAATGCAGTTGTTGGATTTGGTTTTTTTGGTAAGTTTTTTTTAGTTCCAAAAACAAAACTAAATTTTATCTGCGGGAAAAAATGTTTCACCATAATCTTTGTAAATTTATCCGGTTTGTTGGACAAAATTGACATTTTAATATTCTTTAACTGACACATATTTAAAAGATCCATAATACCAGTATACACTTTTGTTTTATTTGCAAAGTTATTTTTATACTCAAGTTTTATTCTACTAACTATTTCTTTTATTAACTTAGGTTCTCTTTTATCTTTTGGTAAAATTTTGTAAACCAGAGTTTCTATACCATCACCAACAAAAAGTTTGTATCTGTAAGTTTTATGTAATGGAAAATTATACTTTTTTAAAATTTTGTTTGCACAATAAGCAATGTCATCAATAGTATCTAAAAGTGTTCCGTCTAAATCAAAAATTATTGCTTTAAACTTTTTTTTCACTTTGGTAAAACTTGTTAATTATTACAAACTTTACTATTTCGCACTGAGATAAAAATCGCATTGGTGGTCCCCAAAAACCTGTCCCTGAAGTTGTATAAATGTATGAATCATCTTTTTTTATTAAACCATAAGGATACTTAAAATATAATTTCACTATCAAATCCATAGGCGGAATTTGACCCATATGTGTATGCCCTGAAAGTTGTATATCTATACCATACTTTCTTGCTTCATCAAACAAGTCAGGTTGATGAGATAAAAATATTATTAAATTGTTTTTATCAATATTATTAAATGTCTTTTGCAAATTTGGTCCACCATCTTTTATAAACCGTTCTGCTGTAATCTCATCCACACCAGCAATTATAATACCGTTTTCAAGAATAACATTTTCGTTTCTTAACAATTTAAATTCTGTTTCATTTATAATTTTTGTAAATTTATCAATACCAAAATAAAATTCGTGATTACCGGTAACAATATATACACCTTTTTTTGCAGTTAAACTTTTTAATTTGTCCAAATTTTCTCTCTTGTCAAAAATTTTGCCATCAACTAAATCTCCTGTTATAACAACAATATCTGCTTCTAAAGAATTTACTTTATCAACAATTTTTGATAACCATTTTTCACAAACCAAAGTGCCAAAATGTAAATCAGAAATCTGTACTATAGAAACTTTTGGTAACGTAAAATTTGGTTTATCAACTTCTAACTTTATTTCTTTAACAACAACACCTGAATATAATTGATATAAAGAAATTATTGATATTACAAAAATTATTACTAAAGATACCGAAGTTAAAATCTTTTCCTGTTTATAAAAAAACCATGTTATGTCTTTTAATATAAATATAGCCACTGCAATTGATAATATTCCTAACCAAACAGAACCCACTAATTTAATTAAATAAACCGGCGTAGTTCTATCTAAAAATTCTCCTAACACAAATAATGTCGCAAAAAATATAAAAAGTAGTTTTGTCAAAAATCTAACATTACCTGATAACTTCAATCCATTAATTATTCTATTATAAACATAATAATTCATACTACAATATATATTTAATACAATCACAAAAAATATTAAAAAATTATTTTTGTTCATATTTCTTCATATTGTATGATTTATCCAACCATTGAACGTAAATTAATAACTTGTTCCACATCTCCTATAACTATCAATACATCTTTTGCAGAAAGTTTATAATCTGATCTTGGATTGTATACATAACTTTTATTTTCTTTATTTTTTATTGCAATGGTTAACAAACCTGTTTTTTCATAAATTTGTGTCTGTGCTAAAGTTTTTCCAACAAAATTTGAGTTCTGCGAAATCTCAACCTCTTCAACTCGTAAACAAACATCCTTTTCTCTTAGCATAGTATCTAGAAATGATACTACAGTAGGTCTAATAGATTCAGAAACCATCCTTAACCCACCAATAACATCAGTAGAAACAACACTATCTGCACCTGCTTTCTTAAGTTTTGGGACTGAGGTTGGGTCTAATGCGCGTGCTACTATTCTTATGTTAGGATTTAAACTACGGGCAGAAATTACTATAAACAAATTATCTTTGTCTGATGGTATAGCACAAATTAATCCTTTTGCACTCTTTATCCCAGCATCTAATAACACTTTATCATCTGCAGGATTGCCGTTTATCGTCAAAATATTGTCGTTTTTAATTAACAGTTCATAGTTTAATTTATCATTTTCAATTACAACAAAATTATTTTTTGTTAACAAAAGTTCTTCAATTATAGTTTTTCCAACATCGCCAGAACCACAAACAATATAATGATTGTTCAAATTTTTTATTTTATTTTCCATTTTTCGCCTCCTAAGTATTCCTGTCAATTCTCCTTCAATAAAAAATGATTGTAACCTGCTAATTGCATATACAAATGTTGTTATACCAAAGATTATTAAAAATATAGTAAAAACTCTTCCTCCTATAGACAATTGATGCGTTTCGCCAAAACCTACCGTAGCTAAAGTTATCACCGTCATATAAACAGAATCAATAAAGTTCCATCCTTCAATAAGTTTATATCCTAAAATACCAGATGTAAATAATATTACTAAAAGTATTGCTGCTAAAATTAGTTCCTTTTTAATTTCTTTAATCATAAAAAACTTTATATTTTCTAATTAAATAATTTATAAATATTTATATTTTTAAAAAATCTACAATTGTATCACCATACTTTTCTGTTCTCCATATTTTATAATTATAAAAATTAACTTTTTCTTTTATACTATGTTGAAGAATTAAAATACCATCTTTTTTTAATATCTCACTGTTATAAACGAGTTTTAATGTAGGAGAAGAAAAGTTTAGCAATACTTTATTTTTTGTTTTTGGATTATAGGTATCATATTGAAAACTTTTAACTTTAAATTTATAATTTGAAACATCTGCGACATACGGTGCTCCAATAAAAATTATATCAAATCCTACATCACCATTTTTATCAAAAAATTTTCTTACTTTATCAATCCAAAACAAATCTTTTAAAATATCTGCTTTTATTATATAACTTCTATCATTATATCCAAGTTTGTTTATATTTTTATAAATAAAAGACACACTTCTACTGTCTTTTTCTACAAAAACAACTTTTTTTGTACCACGAGATAACGATTCTAATCCAACAGCACCACTGCCAGCAAATAAATCTAAAAATAATGCGTTATTAAGTTTTGGAGTTATTATATCAAAAACAGATTTTTTAATTCGGGCAAGAATAGGTCTAATATTTTCTGCTGAACTTATTTCAAACCCACTTTTTTCACCTGAAATTATTTTTAACATGAAATTTTTTTAACATATTTTGATTAGAAAAACAATAAGTTTATCAGTTGTATTATTGTTTATTTAGTTTTTGATTTAATATATTTTGTATGAATTATAGAATATACCACAGGCACAAAAATTAGTGTTATCAAAGTTGAGATTGACAATCCACCAATAATCGCTACTCCCATACTTGAAAAGTATTCTGCACCTTCTGCATTACTTATTGCTAATGGTAACGCACCTAAAATTGTAGTTGTTGCTGTCATTAAAACAGGTTTTAACCTTGTTTTGCCAGATTCTTTTATCGCAGAAAAAATTTCCATCCCACGGTTTCTTAAAAGATTTATATAATCTACTAAAACTATCGCATTGTTTACAACAACTCCTATCAATATCAATAAACCTACAAATGATAACACGTTAAAATTCTGTCCCCACAAAAATAATGCTATCAAAACACCAGTAACAGCAAATGGTATTGAAAATAAAATTATAAATGGGTCAACAAATGATTCAAATTGTCCTACCATAATTAAGTATACTAACAATATCGCTAAAAATAACATCAAAGTTAAATCACGGAATGTATTTTGTTGTTCTTTAATTTCTCCGCCAAACTTTATATCAAACCCTGCTGGAACTCCATAATTTTTTAACATATTATCTATATCTTTTCTTATCTCACTTAATGCACGAGCATAAATGTCTGCTTCAATTTTTATAACTCTTACTCCATCTTTTCGTAAAATTTCTTCTGGTCCAAATTCTCGTTTAAAATCTGCAATATTGTTTAATGGCACAACTTTCCCTGAAGGTAACAAAATTGGTAAACTATATAATTTTTTTAAATCCGACTTGTCTTGTTTTGAAATTTTTACAAATATATCGTATTCATTTTCAAAAGTCATAGACTGCGGATTAAACCTGCCAACTGTAATTCCATAATAAATTTTTCTTAATGTGTCTGCAAGACCATATGAAGACAACCCTAACATTTTAACTTTCTCACGGTTAAGTTTTATCCATAGTTCATAACTACCTTTTTCTAAACTTATTGTAACATCTCTAACACCATTAATATTTTCAAGATTATTTTTTAACTCGTTAGCAATGGTTAATCCTCTATCAATATCATTTCCACGAAGTTCTATAGAAACAACTTTACTTCCACCGAAAAATGTTGACGATGCAGTAGAACGAACAAAAACCTCAATTTTAACCAACCCAGCAATCTTTCTTAATTCACGACGTAATATTTCTGCAACATCAAATACTGAAAGTGTTCTTTTATTTTTTTCTACAAGTTTTATTGTCATTGAACCACTATATGACGATTCTTTTTGTCCAAAAGCAATTGCTAATCCTCCCAACCCACTTTCTCCAACTCGTAATACATATTTAAAAATATTTTCTTTACCAACTTTTTCTGCAATTGTTCTTTCAATCTGTTGTGAAATTTTTATCGTATCTTCTAACTGCATACCTTTAGATCCTTCAAATGCCAAATCTAACATCTGTTCATCAGATTTTGGCATAAATTCTTTCCCTGTAAAAAATATAAATACTATCAAAGATATCATAAATAATAAAGAAAAACTTACAACTATTTTTCGTCTATTTTTTAGTGACCAATCTAAAATTTCTGTATAAAAATTTTCTATTTTTCCAATAAATTCAGTAATAAAAATTACACCTATTTTTTTGTTCTCATCACAACCACAAAATCGTGCCATTATCATCGGTGATAATGTAAACGCTACAAATAACGATGCTAAAAGTGTTATAATTACTGAATATGCTAATTGTTTAAACAATATTGGTATCAACCCACTTACAAATAATAACGGAACAAAAACTACTATTGTAGTCAAGGTAGAAGCAGTTATTGCACTACCAACTTCGCCTGTTGCATCTATTGAAGAATCTATAGGAGATTTTCCTTTAAATATATGTCTTAAAATATGGTCCACTACAACTATAGAATTGTCTACCACCATACCAAGTGCAATTGATAAACTTGATAATGAAATTATGTTTATAGTGAACCCTGATAAATATAAGAATATAAAAGATAAAAATAACGATATTGGAATTTGTAAAACTACAACTAACGCAGGCAAAAAATCGCCCATAAAAAATAATACTGTTAGTATAACAAGTATTCCACCATACAAAATTGTATTTCGCAAATTTTTTACCGTTTTTAATATAAACTCTGAACTGTCCATCATAATACTTATGTCAAGTTTTGGATATTTTTTTTGTAATTGTTCAATTTTTTGTGTAATTTTTCTACAAACACTGACCGTGTTATATCCGGACCTCTTTCTTACAACAAGCATCATTGCTTCTTGCCCGTCTGCATTTGTTAGCCCCAGTTTTTCTTTATACCCATCTTCAACAGTTGCAACTTGATGTAAATAAACTGGTTTAGCAGCAAATGTTCCTACTATCAAACTTTTAATTTCGTCAACATTATTAAATCTCATCGGTAATCTTAAGTTATATTTTCTATATCCATCATACACATTCCCTAACGGCATCTCTACATTCTCTGAACTTATAGAATTAACAAGTTGTTGTATTGAAATTCGGTAAAAAGCAAGTTTTTTCGGATCTACTGTTATAGTAACTTCTTTTTCATCACCACCACGAAGAATTACTGCGCCGACACCATCAACTTTTTTAATTTCTTCAGCAAGATTTTTGTCCACTATATAACGTAAATTTGGTACTGTATCTTTTGGATAAACAGTTAAAAACATTACTGGCATCATTGATGCGTCAAACTTAAATATTCTCGGTGTCTCTATATCATCAGGTAACCGTGTCTTTGAAAGTTCTATCATATCTCTTAAATCTTGTGCTTTAACATCAAGATTCTGGCCCCACTTAAAAATTACTGTTATTGCAGAAACTCCTTCTTGAGATCTTGATTCTACTCTGTCAATTCCAGGTAATGTTAATGCAGATTCTTCCAAAATTTTTGTAATTCGTTCTTCAACATCTTTTGCAGAACTTCCCGGATAAAGTGATACTATAGTTAATGCTGGAAATTCTATCTCCGGAAAAACATCTATTGGAAGATTATACAGCGAAATAATAGATAGTATCATCAAAAAAATGTATACTACACTGGTTAAAATTGGTCTTTTTACTGCAAGTTCGGTTAATTTCATTTTTTTTATTCCTCTACAATATTAACTTTCATCCCTTCTGTTAACAACTCTTGACCTTGATATACTACAATATCATTTTCTTTTATCCCTTTTAATATCTCAATCTTGCCACGATACTCAAGACCTGTTGTTACTTCTACTTTTGTTGAAATATTATTTTGTATAACATAAACAACTTTTTTGTTATCAAAAGTGTTGACTATACAATCTATTGGCAAAACCAAAACTTTTTTTTCACTAAAAATCAGTTCTCCTTCTACAAACCCTCCTGATTTAAATATATTATTATCGTTAGACATTACACATCTTATTTCCATTAGCCTTGACATAGGATCTATATAGTTACCTAATTGCAAATTTTTTACATAAAAAATTTTGTCTGGTAATGTCGTAGTTTTAAATTTTATATAAGAATTATTAGTAATTTTTGAAACCAACTTTTCTGCTATACCAAAAACTATCCTAACTCTTGTTATATCACTTATATTACACACTGGTGTTTGAGGTGAAACTGTCCCTCCTACATCTACAAAATATTTAGAAATCACACCAGATACCGGAGATTTAAGTTCGTAAATAGAGTATCTTAATACTGGTTCATCTCGGTCAATCTCGCAGATGGTTTCATCTTTTATCACACTTTCTCCTTCATCAACAACTTTTCTGTTAAGTTTCCCTGGAACTTTTGAAAATACTGAAACTTCGTTAATACCTTTTATCTCGCCAACAAAATTTGTGCTGTCAAAAAGTTTATCATATTTTGCCTTAACAACTTTTACCGTATAAATTACACCTGTGTCTTTTGATTGTTTTGACATTTTTATTTTCTTGTTAACGGACTGAAATATACGAAAAATTGAAATTGCTAAAATTAAAATTACTATTGTTATAACTATTTTTTTTCTATTCATATTAAAATCACCCTCTTTATTTAATATTAAACTTTTCTATCTTGGCTAAATTAACTAAATAATCACTCAATGTTTGATAATAAGCTATCTTTGATTGTGAATAATTTAGTTGCGATTGTAAAAGTTCTAAATAAGAAATTCTGCCTTTGGAATAATATGTGTTAGCAACTTCTAAATTTTCTTTAGCTAACTCTATACTCTCTAGGTTAAGTTTTAATGTTGCTTTTTGTTGTAAATAGTTTAAATATAAAGATTTTAGTTCTAATTCCAAAATGTTTACTAAACTTTCTTTGGTTAACTTAAGTTGTTTTAAACTTTCTTTCATCTGCATAAATCGGCTTACTGTTGCACCACCATTGAATAATGGCCAAGATAATACTATTGACCAACTGTATCTGTCATCCCATTGATCAAAAGATTTTGTATAATCGTCAATTGTCCAATCATAAGAACCAGATAACACAACCGTTGGCATAACTTCTTTTAAAGTATTTCTTGTAATTGAATTAACAATTTTTATCTGTGCTAAAATTATTTTCATATCTGGTAAATTCATAATGTTTGATTTTAAATTTTGTAAATCTAAATCTTTTTCTTCTTCTGACAAATCTCCAACTAAATCTATTTCTTCTTTCATATCTAACAAATTTAACAAACCTTCTTTAGACAACCTATACATATTTTCCATTTTTAATAGATTTGTTTTTGAATTTAAAAAAGTTATCTTAGCATTGGATAAGTCAAAATAAGAAATTCTGCCTTCGTTGTATAAATATGATGACACAGCCAAACTTTCAGAACTTATTTTGACAGATTCTAATGATACATCTAAAACATTTTTTGCAAGTAATGTTTTATAAAAATTTTCTTTAGTTTTTGTTATTAAATCCGTTTTAGTTTTTTCATATTCTTGTTTTGCAATTTCATAATTTAACCATGCTTGTCTTGAAAATTCATATATCTTAAAAGATGAAAATAATAATTGTGATACTGTAAGATTTAAAGTATATGTCTGATCTGATGTCAATGCAGGAGATAGTGAAGAACCAAATAACATCTGTGCACTTGGTGGTAACTGAAACTGCGCTTGGGAAAGTTTTGTATATCTTGCTTGACCTTGCAATTTCGGCATATAAGATGTTAAGGACTCTATCTTTTTATAATTTGCCTGGTCTAATTTTGACCTTGCCTGTAAAATCTGTTGGTTTTTAGTTATTACAATGTTTAAACATTCTTCTAAAGTTAACTTTTTCGTTTCTGCAAAAGTATGGGCAAGTATTAAAAATTTAAACACAAATATAATTAAGAATATATATTTTCTTTTCATTTTATTATCCCATATAATAATGTTTTCCAAAAAATTTCTTTCACTTTTTTATAATTATACTTATTTTTACTTTGTATAGTAAAATGTGCTACGGATAAACCATAAGTAAAAACTAATGACATTATAATCTCTGGATTTAACGGTTCTTTTGTGTATTTTTTAAACACTTTTTCTTTGTATCCTTGTAACACTAGTGGGATCAATTTTCCTCCTATTGACCTATAAAATTTTCTTGCAATACTTTTCATCTTACAATTTTCTTTAACCATTTCTTGTCTTAGCATCATAAAAATATGAGTATTGTGTAAAATATAATCTGCATATGTGTCATATAAAAGTTTTAATTTTTCAATAACAGAAACCTCTTTTTTAACTATATCGTCAAACAAGACGCCAATATCTTTCAACATTGATTCAAATATTTCTTTAACAAAATTTTCTTTTGATTTAAAATGAAAAAATATTGTCCCTTTCGCGACACCAGCTTTTTTTGCAATTTCTTCAACTACAATTTCGTGATAATCCTGTCTATTAAGCATACGTTTTGCAACTGTTAATATTTTATTTTTTAACTCTTTTGTTTTCATTTTTATATAAGACCTAAAACTTCCATTTTAAAAAATTTTGTCCCTTATATTAAAATATTGTTTTTAAAAATATTGACCGTATGGTCAGTTTTGATACAAAATTAAATTTTACTTGTCAATAGGTAGTGAAAAATGGGGACGGAGGAAATTCTTGGCCATTAGTCTACAGATCTATCATTTTTTT
>CALDDQ010000014.1 GCA_937936785.1 uncultured Endomicrobiia bacterium | reverse complement strand
GGGTCGGCAAGACGATTAAAATTTGATGCTGAAATATCGTATTGATAAAATGTAGCACCCCCCAAAAGTATATATATATAATTCCCGCCATCCCAGGTCATATTTGCACCTGCTCCGGCAGAAAAAGGTAATGCTGTTGTTGAAACCCAAACATTTGTGTTTATATCATAAATCCCAAAACCAGTCCCACCACCACGAATATTATAAATTTTTGGTTGACCATCTTTTTCTGCATAAACTATACAAGCTCCATTTCCACTTCCTGACGGTAATACATTAGCCATTGATACCCAACTATCCAATGCCTGCCCTGTCTGTGCAAGTATATATCCTGGCAAAATTGTCAGAAAAGTGAGTATGCTTATCAAAAAAATCATTCTGCTTCTGGTTTTCATTTTTTTGTTTTATTACAAATATTTCTTAATTTTTCTAAATCAATAATATCATTTTGTCTTTTTAATTTACTTTTTACTTTTACTAAATGTTTTATATCTAATATATTTACTGTACATCACCATACTTAATTCTCTTCTTTTTTTTCCAAGCTTCATCAAAAGTTAATCCTTTTAATCCCATAATTATATCAACTCTAACAGGTGCTACACCTATCTGATAAATCATTTCTTTGTTATCAAAAGCTTCTACTGAAACATTTTCTAACGGTGCACCAAATTTTTTTAAAGCATTATAAACCTTTATCGCATTTTCTTTCTCAGGTTTAATCCAAATATCTATGTCTTTTGTATATCGTGGTTCTGTATAATAAATTACAGCATACGCTCCTACAATAATATATTTTACTTTATATTTTTCGAATATTTTCAACAGTTCTTTGTAATCGGAACTTAACTCCATTTTTCCCTCGCATTTTTTCGTAATCTTCTAACATTTTCCACGAAGCAGAAAATCTTCCTTCCACACCGACTTTTTGCCAAAATTTTATGTCCCAATCATCATTAGAATCTTTAATTTTTATTATTCTTTCCATTGTTACTGGTTTTATTTTTTTCATATTGTTTGCTTAATTTATTGTTTGGAATACATACAAAATCTTAAAGACAAAGATTGTTTGAAAATATAATAATGAAATTATCTTGTTTTTAGAAAAGGTTTGGTTTAAAATTATTTTTGGCATTGAATTATTTTTTTCTGCCTGAAAAAAATTTTTTTGTTTATAGAACAAAATAGCATTTGTCTACTATAGCTTAAACAAAATAATAAACCAAAAATCAACATCATCTTAATAAAAAAATTATGTACTAATATATTAACAGCAAACACTGCTTAAGTTTCAACCTGGAATAAAATATGTGACAACACTTTGTTATTAGTTCCCAAACTCTAATTTTTAATTTCTAATATGTAAGTTTTTATTTTTTACTTAGGTCTAAATTTGCCAACGAAGGAGCCATACTTTTCGCCATTGCTATTACTATATCCGGAGTTGCAACTAAATCTATGTTTTTGTTAAAAAATGCATTCCCGGGAACACCGTTGTTGTCCTTCCTAACAAAGATTATACTCTCAAAAGCAATTTCTTTCATCGCAGCAAATGGGTCTGAGACATTTTTAAAAAAAGTTTCATCTAACACTTTCCCTGAATTGTTTATTACATAATTTTCATTTTGTAACCATAATATCCCTGAAACAGTATAATTACCATTCGCATCTTTGCTTAAAACTGGAATTGCATCTTTACTCCAAAAATACAGTGAGGTAGTGTTTTCGTCAGAATGCACACCTGGTGGCAATGTATCATTGTAATCTAAATCAACTTTATATGTTTCTATTCCGTTAGTTAACCAATTTTGAAATTTACCTTCTAACTTTTCTTTTTTTTCTGTCCCGGAAACAAAAACTTTTTCAAATGTTGCCTCACCCCAAATTTTGTCATTAGCATTGTTTGAAATTTCAAATCTCATCCTTTTAGGATAAATCTCATCACCTTTTGAAACCATAAAAGATGGAAATTCGTTAATTTTTTCCGGTAATTTTTGGTTAAATTCTATCAAAAAAGTTAATAAGTCTACTCTCGGTTCGTCTTTTACAGTATAACTATGTGCACCGGTTGCAAACTGACCTTTGTAATTATAATTATTTCTTTTGGTTATATTTACAAATTCTATGGTGCTTGAATTAGGTCTTGAAACTGTTTGTTCTATTCTAGTTAAATTGCCATGGATATCTGTCAATGACCGTGCAGTCTCAAAATCGTTTGATTTTGTTTGTTGAACAATTTCGTTTATGTACAAATAATTAATTTTAGAGTCACGGACAAATTCTTTCATTTCCTGTCTTAAAGAAACTAATTCTTGTTTTATTTCTTCTTTTTTATCTTCTTTCGCTTCAGATTGTTTTTCTTCTTCTTTTGGTTCTGCTTTACCTGACTCTGTTTTTTCCGGTTCTATTTTTATTTCAAAAAATGTATCATAGGTCTGCATCTGTTCTTCAGTAAGTACAGTTTTTTCTCCTAAACCTTCCGATGTAGCTGTAACTTTTTCTGAATTAACAACTTCTACAAAAGAAGATTCTTGTTTTGTATCAGTATGCATATCCAACTCTTTAACATCGCTCCAAATAACTTTTCCTTCCTCTACTATCAGTTCTGCTAAACCTTCAATGTAGCCAGCAATAAACGTCGTCCCACGAATAGATGCAACAGATACAGGTGTTCTTACCTCAAACTTCTGACCTAATTGTAACGGTTTAACTTTTGATTTTATTCTGCCACTGTCTAGATTTAAAATCACATTATTTGATATCTCTTTTATAACCAATTCTGTGTTTTCAGATAACGAAACACTTGTCCCATCAGAAAATGATAATAACACATAACTTTTTGACAATGTTTTTATTTTTTCGTTTTCTTTCAACATCTGTCCCTTTTTTACCGCAACCCATTTATCTCCAATACCAGCAACTACATTACCTTGAAAATTTGCCACTAATACTTCTACTGCATAATTTAATGTTGAAAACAATACCATAGCAACAACAATTTTTAAAACTTTTTTTATCATAAATTTTCCTCCTCAAGATATTTTATCTTGAATTTTTTGATTTAGTTTTTTAAATTATCTTTAGTAAAATTCTGAACTTTACTTTATTGTCTAATAATATTATACATAACTATTACAAAAATGTCAATGTGATTTTAGTCACGCAAACGATTCTAAAAATTTTTTTTTTCATTCTATCTCACTATTTCGCTTGTTCACTAACAGTTTTAATATTTAACTCCTAAAACTTTTGTCATTTCTTTAAATTCGGTCATAATTAGTTTCGTATATTTACCCGGTATACCATCACCAATTGTCCTTCCATCAACTTTTACCACAGAAATTACTTCTGCTGCAGTACCTGTCAAAAAACATTCGTCTGAAGAATAAAGATGATATGTCGTAAACAATTCTTCTTTTACATTCAACCCTAATTTTGATTTTGCAATATCAATTACCGTATCACGAGTAATACCCGGTAATGCACCTATATATGTTGGCGGTGTTAATAAATTATTGTCTTTAATAACAAAAATGTTATCTCCGGTACATTCTGTTACATAACCTTCCGAATTTAACATAATTGCTTCTTCACAACCAGCACGACGTGCTTCTATTTTAGCAAAAATGTTGTTTAAATAATTTAAAGATTTTATACATGGATTTATTGCTTCAGGAATATTTCTGCGAGTGCTTGCTGTTACAATTTCCATACCGTTTTGATACAACTCTTGCGGATACAAAACTATCTTGTCAGCAATAATAATCACAGTTGGACAACTACATTTTTTTGGGTCTAAACCTAAATCACCAACTCCTCTCGTTATAACAACTCTAATATATGCGTCAGACAAATTGTTTTCTTTCAATGTTTTTATAATTGCAGATTCTAATTCAGTTTTTGAGATTGGGATTTCTAACATTAACGCTTTTGCTGAATTATATAATCTATCAATATGCTCTTTTAAACGAAAAACTATGTTATTATAACTTCTTATTCCTTCAAAAACACCATCTCCATATAACAGTCCGTGGTCAAAAACAGAAATTTTTGCATCTTCTTTTTCATAAAATTTTCCGTTAATATAAATTTTCATCTTCAACTATTACTCCTTATTTTTAATATAATTTTTTATTTTTACTAACCTTTGTAACATTTACAAGTTTTTTCTCTTTTATATTTTCTTAACTTCCCAATTTATACTTAAGTTATATCTAAAACTAAAACCTTTTCTTTTTTTGTAGGACAAAACTTGCACTCTTATTTTATCTTTTTAACTCTTCTGTTAACATACTTTTTTAGTAAATTGGTGATTTTTCGTATAACCTATATTTGTTTTCATGCTTCGATTTTATTTATATTTATTTCTTAATTGTTTAACTTTTTTTCCACTTTTTTATTTCTATCTTTCTAATTCTTAGGCATTTTTAATAATTCTACTAATATTTGGGAACAAATTCAAGTCAGTATGTGGCATAAACAAACTTGAAGTATACTCGTTCATATAAAACGGTTGTGAGGACAAATCTATATAAGCCATTTTTTTTGCAACCTGTTCAACTTTATCTCTAACTTCTTTTGACAATAAAAATAATTGTGCGCCTAACAAAGAGGTGTTGCCTGCAACTATAAATTTTTCATCTTCAACATCAGGTAATAAACCTAAAACTTTTGCTTTTTTAATATTAACAAAACTTCCAAAACCACCACAAATGTATATTTTACTAATATCTTTAAATTCTAAGTTTAAATTTTTTAATAGTGAATGCAATCCATGAAATATTGCTCCTTTTGACCTTAATATGTTTGCAATATCACTTTCTGTTATAACAATATCTTTTTGATTTGTGCTAAACTTTTTTTCTACTATAACAAATTCTTTTTCTTCTGATTCGTTAATTCTTATTCTATTATACAAACTTTTTTGAAACTTTTCATCTAATTTAACAAACTTTCCTGAACGATCAATTATCCCAGATTGAAACAATTCCGGTAATATCGCAATTAAGCCAGAACCACAAATACCAACTGCTGGCATATTGCCAATTGTCTTGTATTCAATTTTATCACCAACAATTTCTATATCTTCAATAGCACCACTTGTTGCTCGCATACCACATTTTATTCCTGTACCTTCAAATGCAGGACCTGCAGAACATGATGCACATACTAAAAATTCTTTATTCCCAACAACAATCTCACCATTAGTGCCTAGATCTAATAATACACACAACTCATCTTTTGTGTCAATTCCACAACTTACTACCCCTGAAACAATATCTCCTCCTACATATGATGCAACATCAGCAATAGAATATACAACCGCTCTTGAATTTGTAATTAAATTTAAATCTTTTGCTTTTATAACTGGCATTTTTGTTATCACAGGAACATATGGTTCTCGTCTTATGTTAATTGGAGAAATATTGTACAAAAAATGTTTCATTACAGTATTGCCAGAAAATACTATTGAATAAATTTGTTCTACTGAAATTTTGGTCTCAGAAATTATAGAATTTATTATATTGTTTATTGTAAAAATTATTTTCTGGTGTAAAAATTTAAGCCCGGATGGTTTCTGTGAATTTATAATTCTTGTAATAACATCATCACCAAAACTTGCCTGCTGATTTAAACTTGTCTTTGATAACAAAACTTTTTTTTCATTCAAACTCACTAAAGATACTACTACAGTAGTTGTTCCAACATCCACTGCTAAACCATATATTAATTTTGAACTTTCTTCCAGTTTTAAAATATCTATTATTTGAAAATATTGATTTTGTTCTGCTAACACGAGATACATTTTCCAATAAAATTCTCTCATTTTAACAGGTAAGTATCTTATCAAATCTAAATCATTTAATACAACATTTTTTTCAAACACATCTAATAACCTATCAATATCACTTATAGGATTGTCCAGAGAAGGTTCTTTTAATTCTACACTAACTGTTTTTACTACTGGTTCATAACTCCACAAGTTTGTCGTTATAATTTTATCAATATCACGACTAAACTCTATATCACAACAACTTGAAACTGTATTATTTAATTTTCTATTATCTAAAATTTTTATGTTATCAACTTTAGAATTTTCTAAAATTTCTATCTCAACATCAGACTCTATTTTTGTTAAACAGGCAAGTGTTATATTTTGTTTTCTTTCTTCCTCACTAATATGTTCAGAAAAAGGTGTTAAATATTTTCCTTTTAAAATTTTTACCTTGCACTTTCCACAAACGCCATCGCCACCACAACTCGCATAAATATTTATTCCATTTGATACAAGCGTGTACAACAAATTCTCGCCATTGACGTATAAAATCTCTTTTTCTTGAGGCATAATTTTTATTTTAAAAGTTTTCATTATTATATATGATTATTTTTTCCACATAGATTTTAAAAACTTTGGTATTCCGGAAGCTTCTTTTGGTCCTATTACAATTTTCCAGTCAGGCAATAAATTATTCAGTTTGCTATTTATTATAGCAACATAACCAGGAATTATCAATGTTTTATGTTTAACTTTTTGTTCTACAGATTCTTTTTTAATCCAATCTACAATTTTTTCTGCATTAAACTTTTCTGCTGCCCAAGCTGTTAACACACTTAACCCATCTGCATCTATTACTAATAACCAGGACGGTATTTTGGAATTAATAATTTCAGGTTCTACTGAATAATATGTTAACGAAAAATTTGTTGTTACCATTAAAGGAGCATCTGAACCAGGTTCACCACCAATCTTGTAAAGTTTTGGTTCTATAGAAACAGGTTTTTGTGGGTCTGTGTAAATATTTAATCTTAAAGTTATCAGTGGAAAATGTAATTCTGTATCTGCACTATTTATCACCACAATACTTGCATATTTTAATATACCAATTATAGATTTAGACAAATTTGATGTTGTATCATTGTCATCACAAATTAATATTGTAGGATATCCGAAAGGACTAAAATTTTTTTTCAACGCTAATCTTCGTATTTGAGTCAGGTCTTCTAAAATTTTTGTTTCTTTATCAGATGAAACCTTAATTACAAGATCCCTAAAACCTAACCCAGTAATTTGCGTTGTAAGACAGGAAATTTCATCTAAATCTTTCCCTTCTACTATTAAACCAACTTTATAGTTGTTTGCGATAGTAACAAAACTTTTATAGTTGTTTGTGTTTGCAGAACCAATTAAGTTTAATTTATACCTTTTTATAAAATTTTCAACAATGTCTATATCATGAGATAAAAATGATACCACAATTTCATTATTGTCTGTATTATCTTTAACAATTTCATTAATTGAATTAAAAATATGTTCTAATATAATTAAATCCTCTTTTACTGAAACTACACAGATCATTTCTGTCCGATATTTATTCCCTACTCGTTCAAAACTTAATTCTTTGAATTTTTTTAATCTATTAATAATCTCTTCTTTAGAAAAAGTATCTTTTAATAACACACCTAACAACGATGGGTTATAAAAAGTTTTTTCGTGTCGGAACAAAACTGTTTCACCACCAATTTTATATTTACCCACATTTATTGTTCTTATAGGTGGTTCAGTAGCTTGCAATAATATTTGTTTTGTATGTTCGGAAATATCAGGACATTGTGTTAACAAAACTTTTTTTGCTGCTAAGGACATCGCAAATGCTAAACAAGTTGGAAACCCACACTTTTTACAGTTGGTTTTAGGTAGTAATTTGTATATCTCTAACCCTGTAAGCAAGATAATGTCCTCCTAAAAAATATATTCTTATATGTTCTGTTTTATAATATTTATTAAAAAAAATAAATAGAATTTTATAAAAAGTTTTATTTTACAAAATCTGATTCTGGCATCAAGGTAAGATCTAATTCGTGAACTATTCCAGGTATAAGTTGAACTTTTGTTTTATAATCCTTATAATTTTCGTGATAAATGTATAAGTTATAAAAATTCTCTTTTTGTGGAACATTTAAAACCAACCTAAACTTACCTTCTGCATCTGAATATGTCTGGTCTAAAATTATACTATCAGAAATGTCTTTCAATATTACCTGCGCATCAGAAACTACAGCAAGTCCTTGCTGAGTTAAAAAGTTTATCTTACCATATAAAACAGCTTTTTGTGACGGGTTTGCTATTAATTCTGTATGAACAACATTGTCAGTATTTGTGTCAACTATGTTTTTGTTTAATCTTATAAAAAAAGATAGTGTATATCCTAAAACTGAAAAAAATAAATTTGTAGTTGACCACATAAATATTAGTATTAAAAAAAATTTTATCTTCTTATGCAATTCGTTTTTTAAATCTAAATCTTTCACTAACAAAATATACATCACAAGAAAAGTAAAAAATATAAGTATGTTCAACATTAAAAACCACATCTTTGCATAAAATGAAGATAATAATAATGTTAAAATGAAATTTATTACTGCAGAAGAAATAAAAAATTTATTTATAATCATACCAACTGCACAAAATTTATCAACTTATTTTTCACTTAAATTATTTAGTTCATAATATATTTTAGAATAAACTTTTTTCATTGATAAGTTCAATTTTTCAGACAATAGTTTAATGTCATCATACTCTGGTCTAAGATCTATCTTTTCATCGGGCATTTTAACTAATTTAACATTTATTGGCCCATATACTGTATTTACAACCTTATTCTTACGAAAAAGTTTTATTCTACTTATTTCTTGAACACGAATACCAGTAGTTGTTGTATATTTAAATATTATATTTGTAGCTTTATTAAGTAAATTGTGAGGTATTATTACGGTAAGTAATGTTCCTAATCGTAATTTTTTATTAACCGTATTAACCAAATTTACCTCATAAGAACCAATTTTATACAATTTCTCTACTATTTGTTCATAGTATGCTAAAGATAAATCGTCAATGTTAGTTTCTAACTTTATAATTCTGTCAGTAAAAAATTTTTTATCTTCAAAATCTTCTCCTAAAAATAATCTCAAAATGTTCGGTATCTCAAAATTTTGTTCTCCACAACCATATCCAATCTTTAATATTTTCATACCAGGAAATACAAACTCAGGATTTAACATTTTCAACAAAGCAACCCCTGTTGGTGTAGTAGTTTCTGCTTCTAAATTCAAATATTCAACAGGCATGTTTTTTGATAATTCTAATGTAGCAGGTGCCGGAACAGGAAATTTACCATGAACACAATCTACAAACCCACGAGTTAATTTTATTGACGAAGAATAAAATTTTTCTACTTCTAATTTTTTTATTAAATAAAACACACCAAAAAGTTCTACTATTAAATCGTTATAGTTATGAAAATGAAAATTTTTTACAGAAACATTGTGAATTTTACTTTCTATTTTAGATATTATATCAATTGTTGATAAAACATTTTTTTTTATTTCAATATCTAAACTGTTTTGTTTTATAAGTTTAATCATATCAGAGTATTTTATCTCATTTTTTTCTTCAGGAATGATTATTTTTGTTGAACAAATGTGGTTTTTTAATACTCTTTTAATTTTTATGTTATTTCTTATTTTTTTATTCAAAGGTAAATATTTTATAAACTCAAAACTGTTTTTACCTACAATATCAATTAATGCAGATAAAAACATATCACCACTAATACCAACTACATTGTCAATATACAATATCTTCATTTTATTTTCTTATTCATTTATCCCTTCTCTATACTTTTTTAACCTTTCTGCATATTCAGATGTCTTATGATACCCACAAGATTTGTATTCGTAACACCAACCTCTGTAAATACAATCTGGCACACATACCTTATAAATCTCTGGTTCTTTGTCTTTTATTGAATCCAACACTGCTAACCACGCTTCACGAGTTTCTTTTGCTGCTTGATTACATAACCGTTTCCTTGAAATGTTTATCATTGCTTGTGCATTTACTAATATTTCATGTTCAACAAGACTGCTTTGAGATAAATTTTCTCTATCTACTCCTGTTCTATCTGAACGTTGTGTTCTTACCCAATGTTCTATACCAATTTTATGTCTTACAAGATGAACAGAAACCCAATATTTTATCTCATACCACTTAAACTTTATTAATAATTGTCTAATGGGAGAATGTTCACAAAGTAACATTCTTCGTTTCCATTGAGAAGAAGGTTCTTTTATCCCTGCTTCTTTGTTAACTGTTGTATTTGCAGAATCTGCTACTTCACGCCAGGAACCTTTCAAACCTAAACATTTAACATACATACTCTAAAACACCTCCTAAAAAACTTTTTTTATAATTTACCTATAGGGATAATATATAACGGATGTTCTGTGTTTGAAATATTCAATATCTTTTTAACCTTTTCATCATCAAACGCTCCTACGACAACACTTCCCAAATTTAAAGATACAGTTTGTAACTGAACATTCTGCGCACTATGCCCTATTTCTATATGTACATATTTTATTCCACGGTCACCATACCGTCTTGTCGTTTTGGCATAATCAGCACAAAGTATTACTATCACCGAAGCATCTTTTACACAAGATTGATTAAGTGCAGCAAAAGATAATTGTTCGTTAAAATAACCTTTTCTTATCATAACAATTTTATGTTCTTCAACATCATATTTATAAATACCTTGTTCAACATTTTCTACATTGTTTACTATTAAATAAGTTTCCACAGGATAAAGTGCACCAGCAGAAGGAACTGTCCTAAAACTTTTTTCCTTGTCAGTAATTCCTTGTGCAGACCATAACAGTTGTGATACTTCGTTAATAGACAAAGGTTTCTTAGAATAATTTCTTATAGAACGTCTTTTTAATAATGCTTGTTCTAAAGATGTAGAACCATCATACTTTGGTTGTGGTAATTTTATAATTTTAGACATTTTAATTGCATAATTGTCATTAGTAAAAATAAATGAAGTTGTTATTACAAATATTATTAGTATAAAAGATTTATTACAAATAAACATATTTATTATAAGATAATAATCTATAACTAAACCTATTAATAAAAATTTACCATTTAAAAAAATCTTGTTGTGATTTGGAAAACTTTAATCCTAGATGTTTATACCCTAATTCTGTCACTACACGACCTCTGGGTGTCCTTTGTAAAAAACCTGATTGTATCAAATACGGTTCATAAACATCAGAAATTGTGTCCACTTCTTCGTTTATTGCAACAGAAATTGTTTCTATACCAACAGGTCCTCCATTAAACTTTTCTATTATAGTTAACAAAATTTTTCTATCCATAGGATCTAAACCAAAATTATCAATACCTAAAGAATCCATCGTTTGTTTAACTATTTCAACACCAATTTTACCATTAGTCTTTACAACTGCAAAATCACGAACTCTGTTTAACAAACGAATTGCAATTCTTGGAGTTCCACGAGACCTTAATGCTATTTCATAACTTGCCTGTGATGAATCTATTTCTATATTTAAAATTTTTGCCGTTCTTAAAATTATTTTTTGTAGTTCTTCTGTTGTATAAAAACCTAAATTTTCCACAATACCAAACCTTGATCTAAACGGAGCTGATAATAAACCACTTCTTGTCGTTGCACCAACTAAAGTAAACTTTGAAATTGGTAATCTAACAATTTTTGCATTTGGACCTTGTCCAACAACAATGTCCATTTTAAATTCTTCCATTACAGGATATAACGCTTCTTCTACAATATGGTTCATTCTATGAATTTCGTCAATAAAAAATACATCTTGTAAATTTAAGTTAGTAAGAATAGCTGCCAAATCACCAGTTTTTTCTAAAACAGGACCAGAGGTCATTTTTATGTTAGTTTTAAACTCGTTTGCAACAATGTTTGCAAGTGTAGTTTTTCCTGTCCCCGGAGGACCAGAAAATAAACAGTGGTCCAATGATACTTTACGTTTTTTGGCTGATTCTATAAAAATTCGTAAATTTTGTTTTAGTTTTTCCTGACCAATAAAGTCGTCTAACGTTTTTGGTCGTAAGGTTAATTCTAAATCATGTTCTTCCTTGGTAACTTTTGGTGTTGTAATTCTTATCTCTTCATCCATATTTGTCTATATATTGTATTTTAACTAAATTACTTTTTTTTGATTAACATCTTATTTCCTATTTTCTATTTCTGAAATTTTATTTAGTGCTAATTTTATTAGTTCTGAGATTTCTTTAACATTACTGTTTTTTTGTAGAATTTCATTAGTAACTTGACGAACCAAATATTCTTTATACCCTAAATTAATTAATGCAGAAAATATCTCTTCATATCTACTAACATTTATACCAGAAAATTCGTTTAAAACTTTTGTTTTAACACTCTTTGTTTCATACAATGAACTTATAATCTTTTCTGCTGAGGATTGTCTAAAACCAAATAATGAAGTTAATGTCTTATAGTTTTTACTTTGTACTGCTAACCAAAATTCAGTCAAGTTTTTTGATACTTTATCCAAATATTCTAACGCTTTTTTAGGACCTACATTACTTAAATTATTTTTAAATGCTAAGAATATTTGTTTTTCTTCTTTTGACAAAAAACCGTATAAACTTGGCAATCCTCCACTATAAAATCCTCCTACTATTTCTTCAATAAAAAATTTTATTTCTTGGCCAACATTTAATTTTTCAATAACATTTTTTGAAACATATATTTCATATCCTATGCCATATACTTCTATTATGCATAAATTTTTTTCTAACTCTAACTCAACAATTTTTCCTTTAATATAATTATACATTTTTATAATCCAATAAAAACTGGTTGGTAATGTATATAACATATCGCAACTGCAATAGCATCGTTAATATGTTCACAATGAATTGGTTTTTCTAAATTCAACAATAAATGAACCATTTTTTTTAACTGTCCCTTAGCTGCTGAACCATAACCTGTTATTGACGATTTTACTGTCTTTGCAGAATATTCAAAAATTTTTAAACCTTTTAGTTCACAAACTAAATATATAACTCCTGTAGACATATATGTGCTAATCATATTTTTAGCAATTTTTGAATAAAATTGTGTTTCTATACTTACAACATCAGGATTCGTTTTTTCTATTATTTTTATTAACGAACTAAAAATTTTTTTTAATCTGAAAGAAATCTTTTCTGCGGAAGATGTTTGTATTGAACCATAACAAACTAATTTGTAGTTTTTAAAAATTGATATATTTAAATTCTCTGATTTTACACCATTTGAAGTTTCATTATTAACTTCTACTACTGCCCAGCCACAACTTGCTAAACCAGGATCTATCCCTAAAATTTTCACCTCCTAAATCTCCGTTTTTTATAAAATATTTTCTAAATTTATAGCTTAAACTTTAACTATAACTATTAGGAATTTTATTTGTTAGATTCTAACTTTTCCATAATTTCTTTTGGAATATCAAAATTAGCATAAACATTTTTTACATCATCATGTTCCTCAAGTTCATCCATTAAAGATAACATTTGTTCTGCTTCTTTTGATTCAAGTTTTATATAATTTTCTGGTAACATAGTAACTTCTGCTGACGATATCTTAAACTTTTTGCTCAAAGATTCTTTCACAACATCTATATTCTCAGGTGAAGTTATTATTTCAAAAACATCTTCATCATCTGTTTTTATATCATCGGCACCAGCATCTAATGCTGCTGATATAACATCATCTTCATTAATACCTTGCTTTTCTATTGTAATATACCCTTTTGTAGAAAACATATACGAAGCACAACCTGTTGATCCCAATGAACCTCCATGTTTCTCAAAAATTTTTCTTATCTCAGATGTAGTACGATTTTTATTATCTGTGGTAGATTCTACTATCATTGCAACTTTTGCCGGACCATAACCTTCATAAACAATCTCTTCATACGTTGCTCCTGGTAACTCACCTGTACCTCTCATTATAGCTTTTTTTACATTATCTTGTGGCATGTTTGCTTCTTTTGCATCTTCAATTGCTTTCCTTAGTCGCGCATTGTTTTCTGGATTAGGACCTTTTTCCCGTGCTGCTATTACTAATTCACGAATTATTTTTGTAAAAAGTTTACCCCTTTTTGCGTCCAACGCCATCTTTTTGTGTTTAATACCTGCCCATTTTGAATGTCCTGACATAAAAATCCTCCATTAGTTCTAAAAATTATTTGTTCTCTTATTTACTAAATATTATCAACCAAGTCAATTATTTTAAAATAACTAATTTTCTAAACTTTAGAAATTAATCATTTTTTCAAAATTAAAAAATATTCTATATTACCATCCATACCACAAAGTTGAGATTTTGCACGGTAAATTTCTTTCAAACCTAACTTTAAAGCACAAAGTGAAATTTTATCTACTACAGACAAACGGTCCTGTTCTTTTAATACTAAACCATTTTTTAAAACTTTTCTATCACATTCAAATTGTGGTTTTACCAATAATATCATATACCAATCACTTTTTTTGTTATTAATATTTACTGTTACAGGTAAAATTTTTTCTAATGATATAAAAGATACATCTATTGTAAAAATATCAATATCCTGCTTAACTTCATCTTTATACCCTAATTCTTTAAAATATCTAAAATTAACACCTTCAAAAACAACTACTCTAGAATCATTTCGCAATTTAATATCTAATAAATTTTTTCCAACGTCACAACAATAAACTTTTTTTGCACCATATCTTAACAAACAATCTACAAATCCACCTGTTGAACTACCTATATCAAAACATATCTTATCTTTAACTTCTACAATACCTGTTTTCAATATACCTTCTATTTTTTCCCCACCACGAGAAACATATTTATAACTATTAACATGTCTTGTTTCAATCGTCATAAAAATTTTTAATTCATTTACTATAAAAAATTATATTTTAAAAAACTGTTTTATCTTTTTTATGATACCATCCGTATCTAACCCTAAACTTTGTTTTAGCAAATCTACCCGACCATGGGTCACAAAATTGTCTGGAAGTGATATGTTTAAAATCTGTTTATTCATCTTTTCTTTAGCATAAAACTCACAAATAGCACCATATAATCCTCCAATAAAGGTATTGTCCTCCATAGTAACAATTTTATCTGACCTAATACTACGCAACAATTCTTCATCTAAAGGTTTCAAAAATCTTATATTGACTATACCTGTTTTCAATGGAAGAAATTGTGAAACTTTTCTTGCTTCGTAAACATTTGGACCACTGGCTAATATTACTAATTGTGCAGAACTAATATCTGTTACAATTTCACTTTTGCCAAAAGTAATGTTGTTAAAATTTTCTATTGAAAAAGTTGTTGCATCCGGAATAACACTCCTTGGATATCTTATTGCAACTGGACCTTTAAAGTTTATTGCTGAGTATAGCATATCTTTAAGTTCATTCCCATCTTTGGGAATCATTATTGTCATATTAGGCACCAATCTTAAATATGACAAATCAAAACTTCCGTGATGAGTTGCACCATCTTCTCCAACAAGTCCTGCTCGGTCAATTGCAAATATTACATGCAAATTTGACAATGCCACATCATGAATAATTTGGTCCAAAGACCGTTGCAAAAATGTTGAATATATAGCACAAATAGGCACAAACCCTTCAGTAGCAATACCAGCACAAAAAGTTACTGCATGTTCTTCTGCAATACCTACATCAAAAAATCTTTCTTTAAATAACCCTGCAAACTTTTCAAACCCACAACCATCAGTCATCGCCGCTGTTATTCCAACAATTTTATCGTTTGTATGAGCAAGTTTTACTATTGTCTCACCAAAAACTTTTGTAAATGTTAACTTGTGATCTTTTATACAATCTCCTGATTCTACTAAAAATTTTCCCACACCGTGAAACTTTGACGGTTCATTCTCCGCAGGTAAATATCCTTTACCTTTTTTTGTTATAATATGTACTAAAATTGGACCTTTAAAATTTTTAGCACTACCAAACACTTCATACAACTCTTTAATATCATGCCCATCAACAGGACCTATGTAAGAAAAACCCATCTCTTCAAACAACATCCCTGGAAAAAATAATAATTTAAACCGTTTTGCAACTTTTAAAAAATATGCACCTACATAATGTAGTCTTCTAAGAAATTCATCAATTTTTCGTTCTATTTGTTTTACTAATCCTAATGTCAATATTCTTACCAACATCTTTGCAATAGCACCAACCCGTGACGAAATAAACATCGCATTATCGTTTAGTACCACAATAATGTCAGTGTTTAAATGTCCCGCATTGTTTAACGCTTCGTATGTCATTCCACCTGATAACGAACCATCGCCTAAAACTGCAATAACTTTATAATTATCTTTTTTTAAATCTCTTGCAACAGCCATACCTAACGCTGCAGAAACTGCAGTAGAAGCATGTCCTACAGTAAAAGTATCATACTCAGATTCTTCCCTTTTTGGAAATCCACTTATTCCTCCAAAAGTGCGCAAAGTATTAAACTTGTCTTTTCTACCAGTAATAATTTTGTGTACATATGATTGATGTCCTACATCCCAAACTATCTTATCTTGTGGAGTGTTAAAAATATAATGTAGCACTAAAGTAAGTTCTACAACACCTAAACTTGCACCTAAATGTCCACCAGTTTTAGAAACTGTGTTTATTATCATTTCACGTATTTCTTTTGAAAGAGGATATAGCTGTTCTAACTTTAATTTTCGCAAATCTGTGGGAAAAATTATATTTTTTAATATAGTTTCTTTATTATTAATTTGTTCTTGCATAAAATTATTCTATCCTATCAACTATCAAATCTAACAAAAACAACATATACTGCATTTTATTTAAACCAAAGTTTTTTATGATTAAATTTTTTGTCTCATTATAAATCTTTTTAATAATTTTTTTAGTTTTTTCTCTACCATAAAAATTTGGGTATGTTAACTTCTTATTATCTTGTAAAGTTTCTGCATCTAACAAATCGTCCGTAATTTGAAACAACAAACCATAATTTCTTCCAATTTTTTTTAACAAATCTATACGATTAACACTTAATTTTTTTATAATTCCAGGTATTGTAATACAAAGTTCTATAAGTTTTGCAGTTTTATTAATATGTATTTTTTTTAACAAATTTTTAATTTTTTCACTATTAAATTTTTTCACCTTCTCACTCTCCATATCTAACACTTGTCCTGCAATTAATCCTTCTAAACCGACATATTTAGAAAATAAAGTTATTGCTGATTGATTTTTTTCTTTACTAAATTTTTCTACAAAAATTTCAAACCCTAAGGATAACAGCGCATCCCCTGCAAGAATCGCTGTTGCTTCATCAAATTTTTTGTGAACTGTTAATTTTCCTCTACGATAAGTGTCATTGTCCATCGCAGGTAAATCATCATGAATTAACGAATAATTGTGAATAAGTTCTATTGCAACAGATGGAACTATCAATTTTTCTTTACTAATACCAACCATTTCACCGCTTGCAAACAATAAAATAGGTCTGATACGTTTCCCACCGGGAAATAATGAATAATAAATTGCTTTTTTAAGTTTTATTGGACAATTATTTATATAATCCGACAAAATCCTTTTTAACTGTATGTTAAAATATTCTATATCTTTTTTAAATTTTATTTTATTATTCATTATTGATTATCTTTATCGTTAAAATTTTCTTCATAATCAAACGGTTTTATACTAAAACCATTATCCTTTTTCACGACCGTCTCCACTTTAAATTTTACTTCTTCAAGTTTTTGATTACAAAACTGAACCAGTTTTTGTCCTTCTTCAAATAATAATATTGCTTTTTCTAATGGAACTTCTTCTGATTCTAATTGTTTGACAATTTCTTCTAACCGTTCAATCGATTCTTCAAACGAATTTTGTTTTTGTAATGACTTATTTTTTTTATCTTTTTCCATAAAAATTTATCTCCTACAAAATTATAAAAACCATATTAAAATTAGTTTACACTTTTCACTTGAGCTTTTATTTTTCCAATATAAAATTGAATATCAATTTCATCATTCAATTTTATTGTTTTTGTATCTTTTACAATGTTTCCTTTAAACCTAACAATAGAATATCCTCTGGATAATACATTATTTGGAGATAACAAATTTAATTTTTGTTTCAACAAATTTATAATTTGAACTTTATTTTCAACAAAATGTTTTATAAAAATATTTAACCTGTTTTCTAAATCAACAATTTTTTGATACTTGTCTTCAAACAATAAAAATGGTTTATTGATAATTCTATAACTAATTAAAGATTTTAACCTGTAATATTGTGAATTGAACTTCTGTTTAATACTTTGAACTAATCTTATTTTATAGTTGTCCATTTTATTTTTTAGATCACTTTTATTATGCACAACCAACTCTGCTGCAGCAGACGGTGTTGGTGCACGTAAATCAGATACATAATCCGCTATTGTATAGTCTATCTCATGCCCTACACAAGAAATTGTAGGAATTTTTGATTCTGCTATTGCACGTGCAACAACTTCTTCGTTAAATGCCCATAAATCTTCAATACTACCCCCACCACGACCTATTAGTAAAACATCTAAATTAGAAAAATTTTTGTTAAAAAATTTTATTCCTTTTGCGATATCTTCTGCAGCAGATTCACCTTGCACTTTTACAGGATAAACTAAAATTTCTACATTGGCAAAACGTCTTTTTATCACTGACAAAATATCTCGTATTGCAGCACCACTGGGTGATGTCACTATACCAATTTTTTGAACTAAAAAAGGGATCTTCTTTTTTCTTTTTATATCAAACAAACCTTCACTTTCTAGTTTTTTTTTCAATTGTTCAAATGCAAGTTGTAACGCTCCAACTCCTTTTGGAATAACATCATAAATTATAAACCTATGTTCACCACGAGGTAAGTATAAATCTATTCTACCATAACAAGTTACTTTTATGCCATTGTTAAGGTCAAACTTAAACTTTTTTATAACATCACGAAATATTATACAAGCAATCTGTGATGTTTCATCTTTTAACGAAAAATATGTATGACCTGAAGAATATGTTTTATAATTTGATATTTCTCCTTCAACATATATCTCACTAAAAGTTTCTTCTAACAAATTTTTTAAAATTGTATTAAGTTGTGTTACAGTTAAAATATTTTTTTCAAATTTTGTCATAAACATTATTCTGAAGTTAAAATCTGTTTTAATTCAATACACTTACCACTTTTTTCTTCAATCATTAATTCTATAGCATTAAATTGACAACTTCCACTTGCAACTAAAAATTTTTGCGGTGAACACAACAAAAATCTTTTTATAATAATCTCTGGCACTAAACCAATTACAGAATTTTTAGGGCCACACATACCTACATCTGTAACATACCCTGTGCCATTTTGTGTAATCTGAACATCATTTGTAGCGACATGTGTGTGAGTCCCTAATAAAGCAGATACTTTACCATCAAGAAAATATTTCATTGCATTTTTTTCAGACGTTGCCTCAGCATGAATATCTACAATTATAATCCTTGTTTCTTGATATATTTTTGGTAAAACTCTTTCTATAGCACGAAATGGACAATCTAAAAAATCTAACGTAAAAACTCTACCTAAAACATTCACCACAGCAATTTTAACTTCTTCATTTAATTGAATTATGCAATACCCATGTCCGACATTACCATCAGGATAATTTAACGGTCTAACAACTCGTATTTCGTCTATAATTTCAATTACTTCTTTTCTTGCAAAAGTATGATTCCCTAAAGTCACAACATCCACTCCAAAATTTAACATTTCATTATAAACTACCGCAGAAATTCCTTTCCCACCAGCAGAATTTTCTCCGTTAGCAATTACAAAATCATAATTTTTTCTATTTCTATCCAAAAAATTTTTAACACATAACCTACCCGGTTCGCCAACTATGTCTCCAATAAAAAGTATTTTTAACATAAACTATTTTCGTGTGGATTCTTTAATTAAAGCTAAAGCGATTTCATTTCTTTGTATTTGACTTGTTCCTTCATAAATTTGTGTAATTTTTGCATCTCTAACACGTTTTTCCATAGGATATTCTCTGGTATACCCATAACCTCCATAGACTTGCAAAGCATCTATTGTGACTCTCATTGCAACCTCTGATGCATAAAGTTTTGCCATTGCTGAAATTTTTGTATGTCTTTCCTTTGGATTTGCATCAATATTTTTTGCGACCTGGTATACCAAACATCTTGCTGCTTCAACCTCTGTTGCCATATCAGCTAACATATGTTGCACAGCTTGAAATGAAGATATTGGTTGTCCAAATTGTTTTCTTTGTCTGGCATATTCTACCGCATCTTCTAACGCCCCAGCAGCTATACCTAACGCTTGTGCTGCAACTCCAGGTCTTGACATATCAAAAGTTTTCATCGCAACTATAAATCCTTGCCCCTCTTTACCTAAAAGATTTTCTTTTGGAACTTTACAGTTGTCAAATATTAATTCTCGTGTGGAAGATGCTCGTATCCCCATCTTTTTTTCTTTTTTGCCAAAAGAAAATCCTGGAGTACCTTTTTCCACAATGAATGCTGAAGCACCACGGGGTCCTTTGGTTTTGTCTGTCATAGCAATTATAGAATAAATCTCTGCCTCACCACCGTTTGTTATAAAACATTTTGTACCGTTTAAAACATAATAGTCTCCATCTAATTTTGCTGTAGTTTTAATTGAACCGGCATCAGATCCTGCTTCTGGTTCTGTTAAACCAAACGCTGCAAGTTTTTTTCCTGAAGCAATTTCAGGTAAATATTTTTGTTTTTGATGTTCGTTACCAAAAAGTAATATTGGCAAAGTTCCTAATGCAGTAGCAGCTAAACATAATGCTATCCCACCATCTATCTTTGATAATTCTTCAACTACTAAAACCAAATCCATAATTCCACCACCTGTACCACCATATTCTACAGGTATGTACACACCTGATAAATCTGATTTACCAAGTTCTTCAACTATTGGCCAGGGAAATTCTTCTGTTTCATCATAATGTTCTCGCACTGGTTTGATTTTTTCTACTGCTATTTTTCGTGCTAATTCTACTATCATTTTTTGCTCCTCTGTTAGAAAATATTCCATACCTTATCCTCCTTTTTTTATTTGTTCTGTTAACTTTTTTTATAAAAATTTTATTATTTACATACAATAAAATCAAAAAAATAAAATCATAAAAAATAGCACAAAAACTATGAAACTATGTATAACGAAACTTTATCAACAAAAAAATTCTAAAATAACATCCAATAAACCAAAAACTGCTACAAATATATCAAATATATCAACTAACACAACTAACAAATATCCAGATATATTTTGTTTTGTCTACGATGCGGGTTTAACAAATTAAGAAAATATGGCAAAGAACTTAAAACTAATACACAAAAATATCAATACCAATATTGTTTAATACAATCTATCTCTTTGTTAAACACTAATTTCACACTTTCTTCTTACCGGCTTATGTATCTCACGAACAAAACAAAAATAAAAATTAACTAACAAAATACTACTTAATCGTTGTGATAGACTATCGCTATAGTTGTGTACTATCTTAGTTTTTGTCTGCTAATAGAAATGCTCAAGATATTCAATATGCTATATCTTTAGATAAACAAATAACTAAATTATTCAGCAAAATAATATATGCACAAGAACTTACTTTCTCAATTGTATTCAACTTTATCACAGTTATGTTTAGAGAATTTTTTTTTGTTATAATAATTTTTATTCTAAAATTCAACTATTGACTTTTATTTTATTTTTCAATAAATTAAGTAAAAAATTTTTATTAAAAGGAGAAAATTTATGACAAAAGAAGTTAATGACACAAACTTTGAGCAAGAAGTTTTGAAATCAACAGTACCTGTATTAGTAGACTTTTGGGCAGAATGGTGTGGTCCTTGCCGAATGCTCGGTCCAATAATAGAAGAAATCTCAAACGAATTTTCAGATGATAAGGTTAAAATTTGTAAACTCAATGTAGACAATAATCAAGTTACAGCTTCAAAATATTCAATAATGGCTATACCAACAGTTCTGTTATTTAAGAATGGACAACCTGTAGAACAACTCGTAGGTGTTAGGTCTAAAAAGGACTACATTAATATCATAAATAAATATATTTCTTGATACTTGTATACTTGATGATAGTTTTAAAAAATATTCAACAGGCACAAGTTATTTTTAAAAACATCAGAACTAAAAGGCAAACTATTGGTTTTGTCCCGACAATGGGTGCTTTGCACAATGCTCATGAACAAATAATTTTAAGATCTAAAAAAGAATCTAGTGTTACTGTGGTATCAATTTTTGTAAACCCTTTACAATTTGGACCAAAGGAAGATTTCAATAAATATCCAAAACCTTTTAATAAAGATTTATCCATATGTAAAAAACTTAAAGTTGACTATGTTTTTGCACCTACAATAAAGCAGATGTATCCAGATAAAATCGTATATACAAATATATCTGTTAAAAAATACACTGGAATACTGTGTGACAAATTTAGACCAGGACATTTTAATGGTGTGGCTACTGTAGTTACAAAGTTGTTTAATATAATAAATCCAACTAAGGCATATTTTGGAGAAAAAGATTATCAACAACTTTTAGTTATAAAACAACTTGTTAAAGATTTAAATTTTACCATTGATATAGTTCCTTGCGAAACTTTCCGTGAACCAGATGGGTTAGCTTTTTCAAGTAGAAACAAATATTTGTCTAAAACAGAACGTAATCAAGCTAATGTTATTTATAAATCATTATTGTATTGTAAACAACTTATTTTAACAAAAAAATTTAGTTTATCAAAATGTATAAACTATAGCAAAATCTTTTTAAACAAAAACATTCTGCTTCCACACAAAATACAATATTTTGAAATTTATGATAACAATCTATCTCCAGTTAATAACGATGTCAAGCAAATAAAACCTAATACAACCTTAAGAATATTTGTTGCAGTATATTTAGGTAAAACTAGACTGATTGATAATATGCCAGTTAATATATGAACAAAAAAATTAAAGTTGCAATAATAGTTTTAAGTGATAGTTGTTTTGCTAAAAAAAATAAAGATTCTTCAGGACAAGAAATAAAAAAAATTATTTTATCTAATAAAATATCTTCTGGATGGGAAATATCCAATTTTTTTATTTTGCCTGATAACAAAAAAATTATTAGAAAATATTTGGTTAATTTAGTTGATGTAAAAAATGTAGATTTTATAGTTACAACTGGAGGAACAGGTATCACAAAAAAAGACCTTACTACTGAAGCTACAAGAACTGTCATAGAAAAAGAGTTACCAGGAATCTCAGAATTGTTACGGATGGAAGGATATAAAAAAAATATCCGTGCAGTTTTATCAAGAGGTTTGTGTGGAACACGAAAAAAATCTTTAATATTAAACTTACCAGGTTCTACAAATGCTGTTAGAGAATCGTTACCATTAGTAATACCATTAGTTGAACATATTATTGACTTACTTAATGGGAAAACCCGTCACACTTGAACTTTTATAAAATTATTTTGTTTTCTTTTTAATATTTTTTTGAAGTTTTATAGTTTGATTAGTTAACTTATCTAAACTTTTGATAATAACATCTTCAGGTGGTAAAATGTTGTGTGCAAATACAATATCTCCATTAATATCTATCAAAAAATTTGTAGGAATACCTCTAACACCATAACTACGTGCTACATTAGCATTTGTATCAAGTAAAACAGGATATTCCATTTTATATCTGCTAACAAACTTTTTTATTTGGTTATGATTTTCCTGAATATTAACTGCTAAAATTTCCAATCCTTTATCTTTATATTTTGAATAAATATCAACTAATTCAGGAATTTCTTTAACACAATATGGACACCAAGTTGTCCAAAAGTTTAATAAAATAACTTTATCGCCAACTATTTCATTTAACTTAACTTCTTCATTATTTAAATTCTTCAGTGTAAAATCTATAAATTTATTTGTTTTTGCAAAAATGTTTATACTAACAATCATAACTATAAAAAAAATTATTATTTTTTTGTACATATAAAATTTTCCCCCTTCATTAAATTTTTTATTACCATGATATACTCTTATTAGATGCTGTTTTATTGATTAAGGATTTTTTTTGCAGTTAAAGCAATTTGTTCTTCTGGACTATTTTTTAGTTTTAGAAACAAATCTTTTATTTCTGGCAAAGTTATAAAATTTCCCAATGCCCAACAAGCCACAACCCTCAAATCCACAGGCAACCCTTTAATTAAACCAAAAAGTTTATCTTTAGAAAAAACAATTTTTTTCAAAATATCTATAGATATTATTTCTTTCAATATTCCTAAAGCTACACATATCCTTTTTTTTAGTTCAAGATTTTTTGTTTTTTTTAGTAAATTTATTAGTTTTGGAACTGCAATTTTTAGTTCCAAAGAAGAAATTATATCTACTAAATAATCACTTACTTGTGTTTCTTCGTAATCTAAAAGTTTTATTAATAAGGAAATATTTTCTTGTGAAGGTTTGTTATAAAAATAGTTTATTATAGATATTTTGTTTGAATATGTGGTTGTAAAAAAAATTTCTGATAACTCTTTTGTAAAGTCATAATCAAACTCTTCCAAAATTTCTATTACTCTACTTAATTCTTTAGCATTAGTCTTAGGTGATAAAATTTTACTTATGTTCTTAACAGAAACATCTTTTTTTTGTTTTAATAATTCTAAAATCATTCTTTTCAAATTTACATTCTCAGTTTTTAATATCGTGTTTACTAAAATTTCATTTGAAGTGTCAGATAAAAAATTTAAAAACCAAAATATGGAATCTTGTTGCTCTCCTTCTAAAATCAATATATCTTGTGCTAAAATATCTTTTGATAAAATATATATTTTATCAAATAACTCATATATTAGTTCTGCCTTTTGGGGATTAGAATTACTTATGTCTAAAGCATATTTTAACAACTGCTTGCCATAAGTACAAAAATTAACATAATTTTTGTTAATTACCATATTTAACATTGAGTCTTTAATAATTTCAAAATATTGTTTTAAAATACTTTCATCCTTTTCTTTTAACATTAAATTAATTAAATTTGAAACTATTTTTGTTGCAATCTTTGTTTTATTATACTTTGTAAGTTGTTTTGTTATTGTGTTCAATGAAGAGGCTGATAGTTGTCTTAGTTTTATTACTGGATTTTGTAGATTGTCAGACATTTTTTCTACCAATTTATCTATTGTATTATCAAGTCCTATTGAACAAAGTTTTTCAATATTTTCGTTTAATGAAGTTATAAAACTTTCTTGTAACAGTTTTACTGATTCACCTGAATTTAACAATTCATCAAGTTCTGTAATCCAACTCTTTTTTTCATCCCTATTTTTTATCCATTCTGGTAAAACATCTATCATACCAACCTTGAACAATTCTTCAAATATTTCTATTGGGACTAGCCTGCTTACAGGAGAATTTACTGCTAGTTTAATAAAATCTTTTAAATTATTTAATCTATCTAAATATTCTATTTCGTTAGAAACATCTTTTTTTAAATTTTTTACCCATAGAATTATTTCGTTAAATATTTCTTCTACTTTTTGTTTTGTTAAATTATTAAATACAGATTGTTTTAATCCTGATTCTTCAATTTTTGGTGGCAATGGTTGAGAAAATAAATCCCGTATTACTGATGGATCTAAAGAAGAAACATATTTTGCCAAACTATCTTTTACAGTATTTTTTGATTTATCATCTTTTATATTGTCAAGATCAGTATATGCTTTACCTAAAACATTCATCAAATCTGGTAACGAATTTACAGAAGAAGATATATTTTTTAAAATATTTTTTACATCTTTGTCTGAAGGTAAAATTGTAATAAATTCAACCTCATCAATAATAATTGAAGATATATTTTTTTCTTGTAATACTTGTTTCACAATTTCTTTAGTTGTAGTTTTAGGTTTTTTTGACACAAGAGCAATTAAAACATTTTTTATGTCTTCTTCTTTTGTTTCAGGTTTGAAAGTAACACTTTTTAACCCTGATTGAACAAAAAATTGTGCTAAAAATCTTGAATGAGATTTTAATGTTGGTTCATCGGGATTGTATTCTTGTGAATTAACAAATATTTTTTCATCCATCTCAGAAATTGCAACATAAGGTTGTGTAGATAACAACCGTTTTAGTGAACTAACAAATTCGTTCATAGGTTGTTCTACAAGATTGCTTGTAATAGGATACATACGAATATTGGTTAGTGTTATACGCAAAGATCTTATTAAAATTCCTAATTGTTGCAATGATAATAAATTATTACTATTATTATTGTTTTCCATAAACTTAAAATTAAATCTCCTGCAAAAATTTTGTTGCTTCTTCTGGTAGAGTTGGATTTATGTAAAATCCTGTTCCCCATTCAAAACCACCAACACCGAAAAGTTTTGGCATAATCTCTATATGCCAATGATAGTGTGATAAATTTGAACTTTTCAACGGTGAAGTGTGTAAAAGATAATTGTAAGCTGGATTTTCTAACGCTATGTTTAACTTTTTGTTTACTGATTTCATAATTTGAGTAAGACTTTTTATTTCTCCCTCCTGAATATCTTCATACATAGGATCATGACGTTTTGGCAATACCCACACTTCAAAAGGAAACCTGCTTGCATAAGGACATATTGCAATAAAATCTTCATTTTCAGCAATTAATCTATCGGGATTTTTAAGTTCATAAGCAACAATGTCACAAAAAACACATCTTTCTTTGTAATCAAAATATGCTTTAGACCCTAACAATTCTTGTTTTATTCTAATAGGTACCATAGGTAACGCTATTAGTTGCGAATGTGAATGAGACAATGTAGCCCCAGCATTAGAACCATGATTTTTAAATATCAAAATATACTCAAACCTTATATCACGTTTTAAATCTACTATTCTCTCTTTATAAGCACGAAAAATATCTTCCGCGAGTTTATCTTCTATTTGAAACAAATCTTTATCATGATAATTTGTTTCTATTATAACTTCATGAGCACCAATACCAGACATTTTATCATAAATACCCTCTGCATTTCTTGTAACATTTCCTTCTACTCTTAACGCTGGAAATTTGTTTGGTATAACTCTAACCCACCACCCAGGCGAATCTTTTTGTGTTCCTGCTTGACGAAAAGAAAGTATCTCTGGTGGTGTAAACTTTTCATTTCCCCAACAAAATGGACAGGAAGAAATATCGTCAATGTCTTTCTCGGATTTTATAAAATCCGATGGGCGTTTTCCTCTTTCTGTAGAAATTATAACCCATCGACCAATTATAGGATCTTTCCTAAATTCTATCATAAAAAATCTCCTATTATTTTAATTTGTGCTTTTAATCATATTATTTGCTATCTTATTTTTTACAAAATCTATGCTATGTTTTAAAACTGTTTTTTCCTCTTTTGAATGAACTTCTAATATATAAGCATATAAATCATTCTGTTCTATTATTGAAAAATCAATTTCTCCTGTTCCAGGAGCAAAATGGTCTACAAAACCTTTTAAATCATGAATATGATAACCTTTTAAATATTTTTTATACCTACTAAAATAAAATTCCTGCCCCGGTGCAAATCCTAATTTAGAAAGCATAGCACCATGACCAAAATCATGCCAATAACGTAAATACTTTGTGTTATAAGCACCTAAAATCTTTTCTATTTCATCAAAATCTGGAATTTCATTTGGAAAAAATCGTGTTTCCAAACCAATAACTATATTTTTATTTTGTGCATATGTAACTATCTCATCTAAAGATTTTAAAATTAAATTAAAATATTTATTTTGATTTTTATGACGAGATTCTAAAAGTAACTTTCTATATTTAGAGTAAATTTCAGAATCTTTCCCATAGTCTAACAAAATTTTATAAAGTTCATAACCTGTTGGTTCTGTTAAAACACTACCCGCATGAACTATAATAATCTCTGCACCTAAATCTGCTGCATAATCTATTGTTCTTTTGGTAAAATTTATACCTAAATTTCTTTCTGAATCATCCTCTGAAGTTAACATATAAACATTATAATTATTCTTACCTTTTGGAATATTTTCAATACAAGGACAAAAATTGTGTAAACTTAAAATTTTTATTTCTTCTTTGGCAACATCTTTCTCAATATCTTTTATCCATGATAATGGAATTTCATTATTAAGTTCTAAATTAGTAACTCTAAAATAATCTAACTCTCTTCTCAAATCATACCAATTACCAGAATTTTTTAATATTTTAGACACAAAATATACTGTTGATAAACCTATTCTTTCCTTCATAAAAGTTAAAGTTCTATTATAAATCTGTTATTTTTTTTTCATCATCTTTTTCTACATAAGTAGAAAATTCTTGTTCACTACTATTTTTCGTACTTACATTTTCCTGAACAAATTCTTGAGTTTCTTGTTGTTCATTTTCTGATAAAAACTGATCTACTGGTGGTAAATCTGTTAACGAATTTAATCCAAACTGTTTTAAAAAATCTTGTGTAGTTCCATATAGTAAAGGTCTACCAGGAATTTCTTTTCTACCTATTATTTTAATAAGTTTTTTTTCTAATAAAGTATCTATGACTGAAGTAGAATCAACACCTCTGGTTTCTTCTATTTCTGCTTTAGTAATAGGTTGTCTATAAGCAACTATTGCGAGAGTTTCAAGTGAAGATGGTGATAATCTTAACAAAGTTCTATCACGATATAATCTTCTCACATACTCACTGTAATCAGGTTTTGTAGAAAACTGGTACCCACCTGCAACCTCACGAAGTTCTATTGCAGAACTTTTTATATATTGAGTAGCAATTTCATTAATTAATTCAATAACTAAATCTTCTTTTACTTCTTTGTCTGCTATTAACTCTACTATCTTTTCTTTATTTAATGGTTTATCTGTTATAAATAACAATGTTTCTATTATACCTTTGACAAATTCTCGTTCCATAAAAATCAATACTCCTTAAACTTTTCTTGTGATGATTCAATACTTTATTTAACTATAAACTATTGGATAAATCCTAATCTCACCAAAAGCATCTTTCTGTCTTGCAATAACTTGTCTTGTTTTTATCAATTCCAACAATGCTAAAAACATTATAATAATTTCTCTCCTTGTTTGTTCTTGTAAAATAAGTTCTTCAAAAGAAATGTATTGTTTATCTTTTAACATTTCCATTATAACTCTCATTTTTTCTTCAATATGAATTTCTTCATAAACTATTTCTTTTACTTCTTTTGGTACCTTTTTCAATATTCCATTTAATGCTGTTAATAGATCAAACACTGTTGCTTCCATATAATAGTCATCATCAGAAAATATTGGTAATTTTCTATAATAAACATTTGCCTCAACCTGTATCCTTGGTTTAAAAAAGTTCGCTACTATACTTTTATATTTTTGATATTCTAACAATCTATCTACTAACTGTTTTTTTACTGTTTCTATCTCATTTTCTAATTCTTCTGATTGTTTTGGTAGCAAACTTTTAGATTTTATTTCCATTAAAGTTGTCGCCATAACCAAAAATTCACCCGCAACATCTAAGTTCAATTCTTTCATAAGATCTATATATTCCAAGTATTGATGTGTTATAAAAGAAATCTGAATATCGTAAATATTTAAATTATTCTTTTTTATTAAATATAATAACAAATCTAACGGACCTTCAAAAATGTCAAGATTTACCTGATATGTCATCTTTATTGTATCCCCAAACCTATAAGTTTCTTTACTTGAGAAATAGTTTCCTGGGCAACAGTTGTGGCAGTATTTTTGCCTGAAACTAAAATTTGTTTTACGTTATTCTTATCATAAGATTTTCTTTTTTCCTGTATTGGTATCAAAACTGTTTCTAAAACTTTTGTTAAATTATTTTTATCTTCCACACATCCTAATTTGCCAGTTTTACATAATATCTCAATTTCTTTATAATTCTGACTAAAAATTTTCTGGAATGCATAAACAACACAGTTTGTTGGATCTCCAGGATCTGTTTTATGTATCTTCTTAGGATCAGTAAACATTTTTGCAACTTTATTTTTTATAGTTTTAGGATCATCTGATAAAAAAATGCAGTTGTTGTACGATTTTGACATTTTTCTGCCATCTATACCTGGTAAGTAAGGAAATTCTGTCAACAAAGGTATAGGTTCTGGAAATATTTCCGAATATAAAGAATTAAACCTACGAGCAATTTCGCGTGTTAATTCTACATGCGGAATCTGGTCTTTACCTACAGGAACTTTTGTCGATTTATATAACAAAATATCTGCTGCTTGTAATACAGGATATCCTAAAAAACCATAAGTTTTTAAATCTTTACTTGATTGTTCTTTTAATTGTTCTTTATATGTAGGACAACTATATAACCAACCAAGTGGTGTTAACATTGAAAAAATTAAGTGTAATTCGCAATGTTGGTAAACATCTGATTGACAAAAAATTGTACTTTTCTGTGGATCTATTCCGCAAGATAGCCAGTCTAAAACCATCTCATAGACATAATCTTTTATTTCTTTTATATTATTATATTCTGTGGTTAAAGCATGAAAATCAGCAATAAAAAAAAAACAGTTATATTTTTCCTGCAATATTTTCCAATTATTTATGACACCAATCAAATGTCCTATATGTAGCTTTCCTGTCGGTCGCATGCCAGATAAAATTATTTCTTTCATTTAAAAAATTCCCCAAAAATTTGGTATAAAAAGATGTATTAAAAAATTTATTATCGGAGATAAAAATGCCCACAAAATTCCTGTTGACAAAAGTATTAGTATTAAAAAAAAACCGTACTGTGCCATTGCAGATTCATATTTATATGCTAAATTACCGGGAAGTAAACTTGACAAAACTTTACTACCATCTAATGGTGGTATTGGAACCAAGTTAAAAACTGCAAGGACAATGTTTATTAATATAGCATATATAAAAAGCATCTCACTACCCTGAAAATCTATTTTATATATCCTTAAAATATGAAATATAAAAGCAAATATTCCTGCTGTTAAAAAATTAGCCAATGACCCTGCTAAACTTACAAATATTATTTGTTTCTTATTCATATGGTACATGTTAACAGGGACAGGTTTCGCCCAACCAAATAATGGTGCCCCAGTTATAATTGATAATAATGGTAAAATTACAGTTCCTATAATGTCCATATGAACTACAGGGTTAAGAGATAACCTTCCCATAACCCGAGCAGTATCATCTCCAAACTTTTCAGCCATTTTACCATGAGAGTATTCATGAACTGTAATCGCTAAAAGTAAAACAGGATATTGAACAAATAATCTTACTAATAAATTCATTGTTTTTTTTTACTTTATTTTTATTATAATCTCAAGAATTAAATTAAGATATTAATATTAGCATCTTTTCAAAAACTCAATAGCTTCGCTTTTAGTTCTTATTTTTCCAATTTGTTGTAAATTATTTAACTTAAATAAAGTGTCAGCAATTTTTGTTCTTTCAACAAAACCTGTTCTTATTAAATCTTGCGCACATAAAAATGGAACAAAAATTTTTTTATTAAAAACTTTTAAATATATATCAATCCAAGAATTAATTTTTCCTTTATTAAAATATAACACATCAACAGCATTCATAATTTCAAATTTATCTTCCCGAGACAAATTTAAAATATTCAATTTTTGTTTAATAAATATTTTTATGTTATAATATTTTTTTTTATCTGGCAAATTGTCTAAAATATACATTAGCCTAATATAAAACCTATTTTTCTGTTCAACATTTTTTAATTCTAACTTTTTACTTTTTAATTTAATAACTGAGATTAAATCTTTAACCATGGCATAATTATTAGAAACATTGTATTTTTCTAACAACTTCATTGCAAATCCAATATTTTCTCCTTTTTTAATTAACAAAACAAATTCGTTATTCAACCTTTGCTTAGAAATTTTTTCTAAAACATTTTTTTTTATTGCAGATTTTAATAATTTCTCTGTGTGTTTTTCAAAAGTATAATTTAAAGAACTAACAAATCTTATTGCACGAATAATTCGTGTAGGATCATCATAAAAACTTTTTTTATGTAAAATTTTTATTTTTTTATCTAATAAATCTTTTATTCCATTACATGGATCATAAAACTTATAACAATCTATATTTGGAAAATATAACAAACTTATTGCATTCACACTAAAATCTCGCCTTAGCAAATCATCATATCTTGTCCCCTTAAAAACTTTAGGCAAGCTACCATTATACAAATATTTTTCTTTTCTTGGATTTGATAAATCAATTCTAAAATCTTTCACTATTACTGTCGCAGTAAAAAATTCTGGATACAACTTAACTTTTGCATCTCTAAAATATTTTATCTTTAAAATTTTTTCAACTAACAAATTCAGTTTTAAATCTATAACAACAATATCTATGTCCTGCATTACAAACTTGTCTGTTCTTTTTATTACATATTCTATCGCATCACGAACAGCACCGCCAACAAAATAATGTTTCACTTTCTGCTCTTTTAAAAAATGTATAATTTCTTTAACTAAAACATTTCTCTCTGAACTAAATAAAATATCTAGTATTTGTCCTGACTCAATTTTTATCATAATCTTATAAATTCAAAATTATCCGTTGAATCATTAGGTTTATATTTAAACACTTCCGGCAACTTACAATATTTACACTCACCTTTATTAGGATAACAAAAATCTTTGTATAATTGTATAATTCCTTGTGAAAACATTAATTTTGATTCAAAATATTTTCTATATTCAGGATATATAATTAGTTTACTAATAAAATCTTTTACAATTTTATTTTTTTCACAATAATTTATTGATTTGTATATTTTCATTACTTTATCATAAATTTTCTTTGTATCATCACTTTTTGATTTATATATCAAATAAGGGAAAATAACATTTATTAACATAACATAAGTTTTTTCTTTACTAAACAATGGCATTTTTATACCAAAATCTTTTGAATCAAAACTTGCCTTATTAGCAAAAAAATCTTCCGCAGGTTGGTAAAAAATGTTTATGTAATGTTTTAAAACTTCACTTTCGTTGTGTAATAAAATTGTATTTAATAAATGTTGATTTATATGTATATTAACAAATTGTGACACAAACTTTGACAAAGCATATATTTTTCTTTCAGGATAACTTGTTGGCATTGTTTTATAATAATTCCATTTTGTTTTATCTACAGTTTTTTTAAAATATTTTTTTAACGATTTCTCCCAATTATCTTTTAATCTTAGCCAATAATCATTTTCAGAATTAAATTTTTCTCCATCCAAAAAACCACTAACTCCAAAAAATATTGTCTCTATAACTTTTTTTTGTTCTCCTACAGAATACTGTTTCACAAATTTTCTAATTTTTTTCAGTGGTAATAACCTCGCTAAAAGCATAAAATTTTCTCTATTTTTCATATATCCATAAACTTCTGCAATACGTTCATATAACAACTGTTCCTCTCTCAACTTGTCATAAAACCATAGAGCAAATTGTTCTGACTTAATATTTAACCTAACTTCTGCACTTGCAATTAAAATTTCCTCTAAATAATTATAGTCTTTATGAAACAAACTTTTTCCACACAAATTATTTTTTCTATGCACATACTTGTTGTTAACAATGTCTAACTCTTCTATAAATTTATCATCAATTTTATCTTTTAAACAAAGTTCATCTATATTATAGTTTATTTTATCTATGTCATCTTCAAAAAACACATGCATTATGGTATCTTTGTATTTAGGATTATCAATATGTTTATGTTTAATCCAATCAGATCTTTTTAAATGTACTTCCACTTTGCCATTTAATTCTTTGCCATCAACTATAATTTTTGCATTAACAAAATCTGGTCCATCAACAGGATTGTATTCTCCAGCATTTAATACTATAACTTTTTTACCATCAGTAGTTCTTAAAGATTCATTCTTATATCCGTGTTTATACCAAATATTTTTAATAGTATCTTCACAAAATTCAGGCATAAAATCATTATGAAGTTGTAATAATTTATCTTTAGAAATAATATTTTTCTTTCTTATTTTATAATAAGTTTCTTTCTTCATATTTTCAGTTTTTATTACTTAACTAATTCTATTAATTCTTTCAATTCTTGTTTAAATATTTTATCTGAGTTTATTTTATCTAACAAACTTTTATAAATTTTTAATTGCGAATATTTTTTAACAACTCTTTCTAAACCAATTAACACATCATCAAAAATTGGTTTGTTAACTGAAGGAAGTTTAGATATAAAACTTTTTTGTTTCGCTTTACCAGCAGGTAATTCTATAATTTTCAATTCCATATCTTTTGCAATCTGTAACAATAAGTCCATCTCTTCTCTTTCTTCTTTTTGTAATAAAAGAAAATCCACCAGTTCTTCAATTCCAAACATTACTTTTAAAAAATATTCTTGTGGTTTGTTTTCAATTTCTTCTATGGAACTAATTGCTAATTTGAAGTTATCATTTGCTTGTGAAATATATTTTTCTTTTTCTTGTTCATAACTTTTTGGGAAAACATATATAACAATACTTTCAGCAGGTTCTAAATAAAAAAATGGAACTTCTACATACAGCATTTTCTTACACTCTGGACACTGAACTATATTAAATTGCCCATTTAAAATAACTTCTTTATAAAACTCATCCTGTCCCACATTAACTGTAATCACTATCCTCGAACTAAAAATTTTTCCACAAACACATCTTATTTCTTTTTTATCAACAAAACTCATTTTTTATTTCCTTTTATTTTAATATATTCAAATAAAGAATTTAACCTTTCGTTCACCTCTGCATCGTCTGGTACCAAAATTTTAACCATTTCATATTCTATTATTGCTGCATTGATCTTTCCCAAATCAGAATAAACTTCAGCAATCTTTTTTCTTATATTATAATTAAATGGATTAATGTCCAAAATAATTTCATACAATTTTATAATTTTGTCAAATTGTCCATTTAAATAATAAAATTCAAATAATAGTTCATATGCAGAAACATAGTTTGGATTTATATTTATACAATCTAAAAGAATTTTTTCCACCTGAGAATATTTTTTTATCTCCATATTTACTCTTGCAACTTTTGTCATTACTACAGGATTATATGGTTCTATACTTAATGCTTTTTCATATTGATATAAAGCTATTTTATAATTTTTTATATTATAATATTTATCCCCGAGTTTTATATATTCTTCAATGTTAAGCCCTATTAAATTATTTATATCCTGTTCTCCAAAAAATTTAATATCTGACTTTGCCCCTTTATAATCTTTAACAATATCTTTCTTTGTTTCTAGTGATAATAACCAGTTCTTATATATATCATCAAAATGTTCTAAAAAAATTTTATAGTAATTTTCTTTTCCTGAAGTTTTATTTTTATAACTAAACAAAAAATCTTTGTATTTATCCACACCATAGTTTGATATCAAATAATCTACAAAATCTGACAACTGGTTAAATGCTAAAGTAACCTGTTCTTGAGAATCAAGATACACTAATGAACCTACAAAATTATCAAAATGAATTATTTTATCATTTTCTTTTGCATCTAATAAATTAGATAAGTTTCCAATTGTCATACTTAATGAAACAGAAGATCTATACATTGTATCAAAATATCTTGCTGTCCCTTCATGAAGATATAACGGAAGATTAAATTCTGTTATTCTATTTAAAATAAAATGGATATACTCGTGCGCAAGAGTATCAACCCATCTGTAACCAAAAGGTAAATTTTCAGGTGAAAGTAACATTATTCTATTATACTTACATATCCCGACAACACCAGTTTTATCTACAATATCCTCACCAAGAGTAGAACATCTGGCAAATTCTTTCTTGGTATTATAAATCTCAACTCTAACTTTTTCTTCTCTTGGAGAATAACCAAATATTTTTTCGTATTCTTTATATATATTTTCTAAATCTCTAAGAACTTTATCTTTTAAAATTAAATCTCTACCTTTCAAATAAACAACAAAATTTTTAGATTCATACTTTTCATATCCGTTTTTTAATATTTCATTTACTGCATGTATATTATCAACTATACTTTTTATCTGCTGATTTTTTATTTCCAATTCTGAATATATACTAACACTTTCAACTGCTTCATCATATTGTCCCAAATAAAATTGTAAAATGCCATAATAGAACTGTTTTTCTTTTTGGTTTTTTATTTTATCAATATTTTTTTTTACTTCATTAAAATTTCCTGACTCTAAATATTTAACATTTGTATCAAAAAAAGTGTATGATAAACCACATAGCACATTAATAAATAAAATACTAATTAAAACTTTTTTCATTTCTACCTCAACAGTTCCCTATAATAGTTTTGTATTTCTTCAATGTCTTGTTTTGGATAATTTTCAGACAAAGATTTTATTATTCCTTCCCTGATTTCTTTTGGGACAGAATAATCTTTTGCTGAAGGTAATGTTATGCGTTCAAAATTATATTCGTATATCGATGTAGACATATTTTTGTACTGTTGTTTACCAGCCATTGGTCTTACAAAACCATTTTTCATTTGTTGGAACTGGTTTTTATTATATGAAAATTTTTCTCTAATTTTGTTCAATTCATCAATCGCAATTTTTTGGTGGTTTAAAGATTCCATATGTTGTTTTAATATTAAGTTTTTAGATGATTCTTTCATATTAAAATAAGCATTATTTGCATTTTGAATATTTTCTAGTGAAACTAAATAACTTTTTTTACCTAATGTTTTTATAGATTTTGTAAAATTTTTAACTTTTGTTACAAGCAAATTTTGTTTTAAAACTGTTTTTTCAATATTATCAAGATCATATTGAGAATATTCAATATTAAACTCTTTATTTAATAAATTATCTAACTGAACCAAATTCTCATTTATCATATTATGTTTGTTAACAAGGGTTTCATAAGTAACAACATCTATTTGCGAAATATAAGCATTATTTCGTTGCCATATTGCTAAAGAATCTTTTGTCAGTTCTTTTGTTTTAATAAGTATTTTTCTATCTAACTCAGATTTTATACTTTTAATTTTTTTATCCACTTCGTAAAGATTTGATAAATATTGAAATTTAAAATTTAAACCACCAAAAATATTGGTTGTATCAAATTCATTTATATTCTTTATAATTTTTTCTACTAATTCACTTATTTGATCAAACATACTTTCCTGTTTTTCTAAAATTTTTTTTATTTTTTCTTTGTTCATTTTTTGAACTTCAGAATATATTATTTCTTGTTCTGATATAATACTATCTATATCTTTAATTAAATTTCCTAGTTCATCTTCAAAATCGTTCTGTTTTGAAACCAAAATCTGATTACTAGAAATTTCAAATATTTTTGTCATTTCTTCTAAATCTTTTAACAATCTCTGAGCAAAACTTAATGCAGAAACCATATCTGCCATTTTTATAGCTGAAGTTAAATTTTCTAACAAATTTTGTGTGTTTGAAATATCGACATTTTTTATGTCTCTTCTATTTATAAACTCTTGAGGTAACAATTTTTCTTGATGATCTTTTAACATAGAATTTATTTTTGCTAATCTATCTTTTATCTGTGACAAGATATTTTCCAACTTATTTTTTTGCTCCTGTGTAAATTTATCTTTTATCTCATTTAAACTTGACAATAAATCTTTTGTAAAATCTCTTGCATCAGTACTTAAGATGTTAATATTTAACATATTTTGTTTTCTTACTATCTGATCGTTTATTGAAACAATTCGTTCCAACGTATCTATAACCTCCTGCTGAATATTTGAAGCTGAAACAAATTCTTCATTTTTTATATTTTCAGATATTTGTGGATTTATTTCACTGTACATACCTTCCAATGAACTCTCCAAATTTTTTAGTTCCAAATATGTACCTACCGAAAAATATGGATCTGTCATAATTTGTGCAGTAATATCTTTTAACCTGATATTTAAATTTTTAATGTCTATATTAAAATTGTTTTTCTCATTATAGAGAGATATTTTTTCTTTTTTAGTATCTTTATTTGTTGAAATTAAACCATCTATTTTTTCTTTTAATTCTATCTCTTTTGAAAGTAAATCTAAAACTTTTTTTTCAAAATCTTTCAACTGTTCTTTTATAAAATTATGTTTCTTTTCAAAACTAAATATTTCAATTTTTTTAATTGCTGTTTCATTTTTTTTCGGACCAAATGTTGTATCATTGTCATATGCTATTATTTTGTAACTGATTTCTTCACCATAATTTATTTTTATACTGGAAATATCTAAAACATACTCATCAAACACTTCTTTTATTATGTTTGTATATTTTGCTAAATTTATTATAATTTTTTCTCCACCATAAGTTAACTCTAGATCTATCTTTGAAATACCATAATCATCTTTTACTTTATACATTATAGGTATTTTACTATTCTTTTCTACAACAACACTATCCTCAGGAGAAATTTGTTCTATTGAAGGATATTCATCTCTTATAATATTTAATCTGTATTTTATTATATTATCATTTTTATCTCCTTTATCATCAACAATCTCAAACCATAAATCTGTGTCTTGTTTTAATACAACACTACCATAAAAATTATTTTTTTTGTCAAAATTTAATTTATGATACCTTCCCTCAAACCACATTTTAGCTTCAAAAATATTTTTATTCGTCGAAGCTTTAAAATTTAATTTGCTTCCATACAAATATTTTATTTCATTAAAACTTTCAATAAAAAATGGAGCAATCTTTGTATATCCCGGCATGATTACTTCTATTTTTAAACCCGATATTATAGGATATGTGACAGGTTTTATAGTGTAAACTTTTGTATCTACACCACGAAATTTTACTTTATAAAATATTTTGTTTGTTAAATTTGTTATTTTATATTTATAAACCTTACCTATTGGCAAATCTTGTACTATAATATCTGAAACTTTTAACCATTTATCTGATTTTTTATACTTAATAAAAAGGTATGGATTATAAATCTGATAAATTCTATCAACTATAATTTTTATTTCACAACTACTATTTTGCGGAATTTTTATATCTTTTGGAAAAATAAAAATTCCTAGTATCTCTGGTTTACGAGTAAACAATATTTTGTATATATTTTCTTTTAAAACATTCGGTGGAACAAAATATAATATAAAACTTATAGATATTAGAACAATATTCAAAGGAATAATCTTAATTATTCTATTAAAATCAACAACTTTTTTAGGATCTACGGTTTGCAATTTTTGTTTTACATTTTTAACAAATTCTGTTGCTAAGTCATAAGAATAGTTTATATTCCCCATCTCTAATGATTTTTCAATCTGTTCTGCATTAAATATTTCATCATTGGAAACAGATACATATCTTTTTACCAATGCTGAAGTTATAATATTATAAACATCTTTTTGATTCTGTATTAAACGAATAACTAAAAATACAAAAAAAATCAATAATACAAAAACAATTATAAACCAATAAAAATGAAATATATATATTGGAAGTGGAAATATCTCATCAAACAACATGCTCAAAACAAAACTTCCTATTAATAAATTTATACATAACAACAAATACCGTATTATCAAAAAACATCTTTTATAAAACTTTATTTTCTTTATGTAACTGTTTATAAACATTTTTATTAAATCTTTTGAAGTATTAATTTTGCAATATTTATTGCTGCATTTTTGTTAGTATACTTTTCTATATTTTCTTTATAAAAATTTAAATTTATTTCTTTAGATATTATCCTATCAAGAATATTAAATATCTTTTCTTTTCCTATTTCATAAAAACCAAACTGATACTTTTGTATTATATAAACATTACCTTTTTCCTGACCAGGAACAAATACAGGTATAAAAATAGGTTTTTTTGCTGCTAACGATTCAGAAACTATTGCTCCACCGGCTTTACATATTACCAAATCTGCAGATCTTATATAATCTGCCATTTTATTTGTCCAACCAATTATTGCTGTTGGAACAACATATTTTTTTTCTTTTAACATACTATTAATGTTGTCGTATTTGCCAGAAATTAATATTAGTTGAAACTCACCTTTTTTTGTTTTTAAATAATCAATTATTTCAATAAATCTTTCTAATGCACCTAATCCTATGGTTATGAGTATCGTTGTTAAGGATGGATTTAAATTTAATTCTTTAAGAATTTTATTTCTATCTATTTGATTTTCTATATCTGGATTTACTGGAAAACCTGTTACATAAACATTTTTTAATCCACTTTTTTCCAACACATCTTTTGAATCGTTATCAATAACACAATAAATATCAATACTACCGTATTTCCATGTATCGTGAATCATATAAGAATCAGTAACAATACAAATATACGGAATATTATTTATTTCTTTCTTAAATTTTTCTACAATATAATTCCAATATGGATGTGCAGCAACAATAATATCTGGTTTAAATTCTAAAATTATTTTTTTTGCTATAGAATAATATCCTCTTAAAATAAAATGTTTTAACAAATTTGTAGAAAAACGGTTATTAGTAAAATCAAAAAATTTGTCCCATAAAACAGGTCTTTCCATTGAATAGTTGTACATCTTTTGAAACAATGTTAATTTTTTTTGTTCTCCTTTTAAATGTAAGAAATCTACTATTCTTGTATCTAAACTTGGGCTGATTTGTTTTAATGCTTTTTCCACATACTTCGTTGCAGTTATATGACCAGTGCCGTAACTAGCAGTAAGTAATAATATTTTTTTATTCATTTGATTTTTCTCTCCTTGCTATAGTTTCAAAATATTTTATATCTTCAACATAATTAATTTTTTTAAGTAATTGTATAAAATTTTTTCTTATATTTTCACTTTTGTTTATATCATAAACATAAATAGATTTTGCAACAACTTTTAATGGTTCAACATTATGCAAAAAATTAAAAATAGTTTTATCTTGATAATATGTAGAATGCAAATTTGTTAATGATACCGCTAAATAGATTTTTTCTGGCCTATTCTTTAAAATATTTTCACCTTCTCGTTCTCCTAAAATTAAATTAGTAACAAATCCAATAGGTCTATACTTTATCCCATAATATTTAGGATCTCCAACACCAAAATATGACATATAAATACCATTATTATCTATCTGTTTATTTTCTTTGACCCATTTTCCTAAACTTTTTAATCCTTGTCCCCAATCAATATTTGAATCAGTAAAATACGTATGTAATTTTTTTTCATTACCTACAAATTCATTGAAATAACTTAAATGCCAAGGGTTAGTTTTAAATGAAATTATAATATACCATAAAGTTAATCCTATAATCAACGGTAATAATTTTTTATCATTTACAATTTTTCCGACAAACCATATAACTAAAAAATACATCGGCAACAAATGCCGTTGCCCAATCTGAGTTTTACTAAAAGATGCTAAAAACAATATTAGAATAATATTAAACAACAAAATTATGTTTAACCTACTTTTTTGCTCTTTTTTAAAAATAATACTTGAAACAACCCTATACAAAAAAATTAATAACAACGGAATTTCTGTTTTTAAAAGCACTAATACAAGAAAATAATTCCAGAACCCTTTCGTTGAATATTGCCCTAAGAAAAATGTTGATCTACCTTCTTGCAGATTTTTTAATGTAATAAATAATGATTCAAAAAATAAAATAAAATTATCAATTCCGTATATTAGTAATATAATCAATATAAAAATTACTGTATTTGTAAACAAAAAATAAATTACTTCTTTCATTTTAATTTCTTTTTTTATTTTCATAAAGAAAATACTAATAGCAAAACTTACCACTAAAATTATTCCACTAAATTTTGTATTCATTGCAAGAGAAAAAAATATTCCAGTTAAAATTATGTTCATAAAGTCTTTTTTCTTGCTCCATAAATAAAAAAAGTATACACTTAACAAATAAAATACAGAAAAAATGAAATCTTGAGTAACAAGTGTTGCATTTGCAATAATTGTATTATTAAATGAATATAAAACAATTACAAAAAAAGATGATATTGTTCCCAAAGTATTTCTTACAACAAAAAATAATGTTATGATAAAAATTACAGAAACTAATACAACCATTCTTCTTGCCATATTTAACATTTTTTCCGCATCATTATTGTTATAATATAACATTAAATTTGCAAATGAATATCGCTGCCTATTTAACCATGTAGAATGATTATTAAATACCACAGGATTTGGTCTTAATAATAACAACCCTATTGCTGAAATAATTTTTCCTAACATAGGATGATCATAAGGTGCTACTGTTTGTAATAATCCGGTTTTTAAATAAGAATATCCTTGAAACAAATGTATAGGTTCATCATATGTCGGTGAGAAATTTATAATAACATTTTCACACAAGAATATGTGTACCAAAATAACTATTGACAAAAATATAATTATAAAAAAACTTTTATTCATTTCGTTTAATTTTTTCTAAATAATATTTTACTTGTTGATTATTAGGATCATAAAACAAAACTTTTTCAAAATAATATTTTACTTTATCCCAATCATTTTTTTGCCAATATGATACACCTAAATTATAATACGCTTGTGCAAAATCGTGTTTTATTTTTATAGCATTATTATAATTATTTATTGAATCATCTATTTTTCCTAATTTTTCATTAACCACACCAAGATTTAAATATGCGTTTGCAAGTTGTAATTTAAAACTTTCAACTACATTATTCAACGCATTATATTTTTTGGCTAATTTATAGTATAAATCATACTTTTTCACTGAAAAGAAATAATATTTTTCTGCATTTAGATAATCTTTAAGTTTATAATATGTATATCCTATATAAAAATAATTCATCGGATAGTCTGGATTTAATATCATAGATTTTTTGTATTCATTTATTGCATCGTAATCTTTATCAATCATCATTAAATTATATGCTTGATTATGCCGTGCCTTAGTATAATCTTCTACCAAATCTGATGAAAAAAATTCTTTTTCTAAATCATATATGTATTCATTTCTATAAAACATAACATCATCTAACAAGAATCTGTTATCAATTTGTATTAAACTATTTCTTTTCACTATTTTAGAACATAAACCTGATGGTATAGTTTTATAATTTTCTAATTCTAAAAAATCAATGTCATAAGTAAGATAAATATCATTTCCTAAATCAAAGTTGTTTTTTACAAATATTGGCCATGTTTCATAATTAAGTCTTGTTAAAAAAATATTCTGTGTTTTATATTTTTTATACATCTCCATATACCAGATAGAACCAGACAATCCTTCCGCTATTATATTTAAATCATTCCTTTTTTTACACACAATTTGTCCATACCAACAAGAAAATACCTGAACATCTTCTCTAATAACTACCAAACTATTTCCTGGCAAACACCTAAATAAGTTCCATACATAATCATACGCAAAATAATTATCTCGTTTGTTTAATTTATTCCAATTATTTGTTAAATTATATCCAGTTAAAAAAATTAAAAATAACAAAAGTACTACACTGTATTTATTTTTAAAAAAATATATCGTGCCATATATAAAAAATGTATAAAATAAACTGTTTGCAAGCAAAAAATGTGCTTCTAGTATTGACATAGCATGTGGGTTTGGTGGTAAGTTTGCTTTATATATAAACCACACACTACTTATTAGCCAACTAAAAAATAATGAAATACAAAAAAATTTATTTTTTTTATATAATAAACCTAAACCATAAAAACCTAATATCACGCCAAATAAAGTGATGTTTTTCATCAAGTAATTTAAATATAATTTCGCCCCAGGAAAAAAATTTTCTCCTTCTTTATAATTTACCGAAAGTAAATCTAAAGTTGAACCATGAGTTTTTCTAATTATTGAAGAAATAAAATTTTCAATTTTTGAAGGAGCGTTCCAGTTAATTAGTGGTACTTGTGATGATCTTATTATAAGATATAAGTAACCTGAAAAACTCACAAATACAATAAACAATAAAAAAATGTTAGTTTTAAAACAAAACTTCTTATTCTTGAAATATTTAATTAAAACAAAAAATATTATTGGTGAAAATAGGACTAAATCTAACCTATTACCTATGCCTAATCCAAAAATAAATAATAACAAAAATATATTTATGCTACTACCTATGATTATTTTATATACTAAGTATAAAATTACTAAAGCAAAAAATATGTTAAAAGTATACATTTCAGTAACTAATGATAGATACCATTGTAAATATCCAAAAGCAAATACTAAACAAAAAAAATATATTGACATTGTTTTAAAATATTTTTTCTCTTCTCCGATAAACATTTTTTCTATCAGAAAACCTAATACTGCAACACTCAATGCAGAAATTAGTGCAGAAAAAATATTTGTTCTATATGCGACATTACCTATTGGAACTATTCTTATGAATATGTTTAAAATAAGCGTATACAACGGATATCCTGGTGGATGTGCAATACCAAGAATTTTTCCTACGACTGACATTTCTCCTGCATCTCTATACTGAGCTACTGTAGGAAATAATGTATATAGATATAAAACAAAGACATTAAATATTAAAAATAAATATTTCATAACAAATTAAAACTAACTTTAAATTTTTTTCTGGGCTTCTAACAAATATTTTTTTACTAACTCATTGTCAGGCTGAATCTTTAACACTTCATTAAAATATTTTATTGAATTGTTCCAATCTTTCTCATACCAATACAAAACTGCCATATTATAATATGCACTAACATTTTTGTTGTTTAACAAAATCACCTTCTCATACTGTTGTTTTGCTAAATCATATAACAACAATTTCTCATAACTAACACCTAAATTTAATATTGCATACTCATCTTCTGGATTATATTTTAATATAATATTATATACTTCAACACTTCTATTATAATTATTTTCAGTATAATTTTTATATGCAATATTATGTAATTCAGTCAAAACATTATTTCTTAACCAATCAACATACGACCAACGAGTTATACAATATTTTAATAAAAAATAACTTTTTTCAATATCGTTTGTATCTAATGATTGCATAAAATAATATATTGGAACCAAAGCATTGCTTCTATAATCAGGATAATCTATGTTAATGTACCTAAGAGAATATATTTCATTTAATAATTCATTGTTAATATCACCATACTTTTTTGTATAATAACTATATAATATTCCAGATCTAACTAATGTTACAGAAGGAAATATTTTTTTGTTAAAAGTGGAATAATATACAGGTCTTATGTTATAAAAACTTTTTTCTACTTGTTCACGACGAAAATTTTTTTCTTCCTTTGACAAATTGCGAAAATCTGTCCCATAAATATTTCTAAACACAAGTCCACCACGATCATGTAAAAGCACATCTTTACGACGTCTTTCTACAAACTGCATATAAGCCAAAGTATAAAAAGTATCATCACCACCATCCATAAATAAGATACTATTTTGTGGTAATGTTCTTAAAATATTTATTCCATAATCGTAATTTAAATAATAATCTCTATAATTACATTTCGTATAGTTTGTCTTTAAATTTAAAACAAAAACAATTATTGTTAATGAGACAATAAAAAATTTATATTTATATAAATACTTTATTCCCATAAATATTGTTGTTACAATTATAAAATTTGGTAAAATATAAAAACGTTCAAGTATACCATCACTTATTTGATCAAATGATAAATTTGAAAACAAAATAAAACCTAAACCACAAAAAAATAAATTTAACATTAAAAATATAGCATTATTTAGTTCTTTTTTTATTAGAAAAAATATACTAAAAATATATAATAATACTACAATCCACGATAAATCTTTTATAGTTTTTTTTATATACCGTTTTATTTGATTATATGTATTTTTAAAATCTCTTTTTAGTGGTTTATCAACAGTTAACTGAAAAGTGCCATAATCTTTTCTTGTAATAACATTATAAAAATTACTAAAACTATTTATTTCACCCCAGTTTAACGCAGGTTGTTTTAATGCACGAATAGGTAAAAACAAATATACACTAAATCCTAAAATAAAAAAAATTATTATTAACAAAATCTTTGATTTAATTATTTTATAATCTGTTATAAAAAAATAAAATATTCCAGGAAATAAAAATATCAATGTATGATGATTTCCTAACCCTAACGCAAAAATAAAAAAAATGTAATACCATCTTATTATACTTCTTTCTATAATTAAAAAATTAAAAATCAATGCAGCAAACAAAACGTTTAGCACAAAAACTTCTGTTTGAACTGCATTGCGCCAAAAAGATTCAGAAAATATAAACACTAACAATAAAACTAAACAAATAATTATGTTTGTTTTTTCATTATTACACCTAATTATAAAATAGTACATAAACAAAATAATAAATAATACAAACACAATGTTCATAAAATTTATTTTGTAAGCATAATTACCGTAAGGAACTAAAACTGAGAATATTTTTCCTATCAATGAATATAACGGATATCCAGGACTGTGGTTTATGCCCAGTATTATAGAATTTGTTATAAATTCCCCACTATCACCACTGTTAACATAGGGACTCATAGTCCATAATAAAACTAAAAATACAAAAAATATAGATATTATAAATATTTTACTATTCATCTAAATTTTCTCATAAAAAATATTTCAGAAATAAAAATCAGCATAAACACTATACCAACTAAAAAGTTATTATATATTTCATAATTTAACGAATATTCTTTCCCTTTATTTTTTCTTGTATGATCAATTATTTCTTCAAGCTCAAAATTATCATAATTTATTACCATACCACCTGTAATATTAGCAATTTTATTCAAATAATCTTCATTAATCTTTAAATTTACAATTTCATCAAAAATATTTTCTCGCACATAAACAATTTTATCATCTCTATAAACAACATTATTTTCATTATAAAATGCTGTAAATGCATATCTTCCTTTTGACATAAAATTCATTTCACAAACATATTCCTGCAATGAAATTTTTTTTATATTTAATCGTACTTTTGTTAAATCTGGATAGGTTACATATAGTTCTGGTTCTATTGTATGTTTCCCGGACATGACTATTCTAATTTTTATATTATCGTCAACTACAATATTTTCTTTATCAAACAATATTCGAATATTTTTTATCTCAGTTATACCTCCACACCAATAAATAACATTCTTCCAAAACTGAACATACATATTTTTAAAATCATAGTTTTTTGATAACATATTTTCTAAAACCCATTTCCAGGTATTGCCAGAAGAAATTGTAAACACACGCCCTTTATCAAATTTCCAGTAAGAAGATATCGGCACATAGTTTTGGCCTAATTTATCTACTGGGTGCCAAAAAATTACTTTAGACCCTTGTTTATATCCTACCTTGTTATAATTTTTTAAAGAAGGAATATTTTTTAATATAGACTCATTATGTTTTAAATTATCGTATATTTTTAACAATGGATCAAAATAATCATTAACTTTAGGAACAAAATCTTGTTTCACAAATTCTTCATTTTCATAAATCTCTACAGGAAGTATATCTTCTATAGGAGTATTTTTATATCCACCTAAAGAAAAAGAATTTTTTCCTCCTATCATTATAAATCCTCCACCAGTAGAAACATACCTTTTTATATTTTCAAGATATTGAACCGGAATTGAAAATTTTTTGTATGAAAAATTTTCTAATAGTAACAAATCGTAATTGTTTAATTCTTTTACAAAAATATCATGAATCGGAAATGGTATTAAAGATAAATCTTCATCAGGTACAATTATCTGGCTATCATTATTTCTTAAAATAACAAAAGAAACTAAATCAAAATTCGGTTCATTTTTTAACATTGAACGTAAAAAATAATATTCTGTAGATGGTTCACCACAAATGTATAATATTCTAATTTTATCCTTTATAACTTCTAATTCAAAATATTTTTTATTATTTTCGTATGACACCTCACCTAATAAATGTTCTATTTTTACATAATATCTTTTTTTACCTACATCTTTAGGCACAAAATTTAGTTTTACTTCGTTTTTGCCACTTTTTAAATTTATTCTTTTTGTATCTAAAACTTCTTTTTCATCAGCTATTGTTACAAGAATATTTTTATTATCATATCCATAATTAAGAATTACACAAGTTAATTCATAATTTGTACCTTTAAAACCTAAAGTACTATATCGTAAATCTTTTATTGCAACATCTTTAAAATTATTTTCGTTAAAATTTATTGGATAAACTACTGTTTTATAGCCAGTGAAATCAGGATATTTTTCATATATATCATTGCCATCTGTAAACAAAATTATGACATCAACATTTTTGTTTTGAAACAAAATATTTTCTATTGATTTCTTTATATTGGTATTTTTTTTTGTTACTTCTATTTTAACATTTTTTTCTATTTTTTGTGCATCATCGTTAAAAACAAAATATTTAACATTAGCTTTTTTTTCTATTTGTTTAAAATTTTTTTCTAAAAAGGTATTAACTTTTGACAATCGTTGGTTAAATGTCATACTGTAAGAATTATCTATCAAGAATATTACATCAAACTTTTTATTTATAGTTAAAACTTTATATGACACTTTTAACATCAATATTATTAAAATCAAAAATAATATTGTTCTAAAAAATATTGATATATAAAGTTTTTTATTTTTTAACAAATAAAAAAAATACGTTATCAATAATAAGCACAAAAATATTATTACTATTAAATTAATTTTAACATCTACCATTTTCTTAATTTTAACCTTTGGTCAATATATGGTTGATGAACTTGGTCAGATTTGTATGTTCCACATAAAGAATACATAATTATGTTTAAAAACAACTTTTGTGAATTAAACCTTTGCTGTTCTGCACCAGGTAAACATTCATACAAAAACTTACCAAAACGGTCCCTGGCCCAACAGGAAATCATATTGTTTCTTGAATAAATTATTACAGGACGGTTCTCATATTCAATGTATTCTAAATAATCATTAAGAATTATTCTGCCAGTAACTTGTGTTAACAAATAAAATGATTTCATAAGAACATTATCAGAAGCAGTTTTTTTTAATTTATATTCAGGAAATATTTCTTTAAATAACTTTTTTATTGAAGTGTCAAATTTACTATACCTAAGTTCTGAGACATCTTCAACAAAAATTGTTCCACCATTTATAACATAACTTCTTAAAACATTTATTTGTTCTTTTGTTAAATTTATTTCATTATTACCTAAAATTATTATAAACGGACTCTGGCTTAATTCAAAAGCAAATTTTGGCGATGAAATATCTATTATAACACGTTCAGTTTCACAAGTTATACTTGTAGTAAGTGTTAAAATGTTTATCACATCTATATAAACATTTGGAACTGGATCCCAATTACCTTCATATTTAAGTTGAACCCATTTAAAATTTGACATGTAAGCATTAGATATAAAAAATATTTCTATCAATATTATATAAAACAATTTTTTCATATTATTCTTTTTCTTGTTCTTGACAAGATTGTTTCCAACACAAACATTATCGCTATTAATAATACTACATTATCTGAATACTCTTTCCCAAAACACCATTTTATAAACTCATTCTCATAATTTGATTTACTTATATCTAAAAAACTTATTGTAGACCTTTTTATACTTTTCATCTTATTTCTAACCTTATCTTTTTCAGAAAGTTGTAAATTACTTTCTTTTAATATAGCGTTTACAGCAACACATCTTTCATTATTATCTATGTCTAAAATATAATAAAACCCAGGTTTGTAAAATGTAACACTTTCAGGAGTTATCTTAAAATATTTATCTTCTTCTAATATGGGATTATTTTTATCATAATATATACTTTTCACATTTTTTATATTAATCTTTTCCGATACAAAATAATAGTTTTTATACCCATTATTGTTTAGATCTTGTGAACCAAACAATTTTTTTATTATACTGACAAAAAAAGGTTTATAAATTATGTTGCTTAATTCTCTATCTGCAGAAAATGTAAAAACATACATTTTTTCTTTTTGCAACAAGGCAGGCGTGCCATCGTTGAATTTCAACAACGTTCTCCAACCATAATTTTTGTTTATATTAACTTTATATTTTTTCTTAACTTCAACATTTTTTAAATTAAAACTTTTAGCAAAATTGTTAAAATCTTCATCATCACCTAAAACTAAATAATAATTGTTATATACATTTTCCTGTTCTTCTATAAACTCTAAACCATCAAAAAATTTATCATAATTTTCTTCTGAAACTGATGTATCACAAAAAAATAACATTTTTTTATCAAAAAATTTGTTTTTATCATAACCTAACAACTGCTTGTTATTAACAAAAATTATATTTTCATTTTCTTCTAAAATTTTATTTTCATCTTGAACTTTTTCATAATTTATAACTTTAAATTCATATCCTAAAACATTTAATTTTTCAAAATAATATTTTAAACTATTTATTCCCATTAAATAAAACGGTTCATCAACAATACACAGTATACTTTTATTCATAGAGTCGGCATATGTAAAATAAAAATTATTATCTTCATTTAAAGCATCTGGTGTCAAACTTATATATCCTGCAATATTATTAGTTTTTTGTTCTACAATATAATTAAACGAATATTTTTCTTTTCCTAAAATTATATTAGCAGAATCTACCATTTTATTTTCAATAAAAAATCTTGCTATTGTAGGTATACTATCTTTAGGTATCAAAGGAAAAAATTCTATACTAAACAAATTATTTTTTAATGTTACTTGAGCAGATTTTATATACCCGTTCTGATTTGTAATCTCTGGATAACAAAACAAGAAATCTATGCCATATTTATTTTCTACAAATTCTTTATTTTTTATATCTTCAAAAACGTGTTCTGCAAAATCAGTAAAAATTAACACTTTATTTTGATATTCATCACCATACATATTAAACATATTGATTGAATAGTTCAACAACATATTTACATCTGTTGATTTATATGAAGGGAAATAATTGTTTTTATCAAAAGATATCTCCTCAACAAATTCAAACTTTTTGTTCAAAACTTTTATTTCCTCATCAAACATAATCAAGTGAACTTTTATTCTTTTTGCTCTAAAATATTTTAAACTTTTTTCAACAGCATCTACTATAAACTTAAATTTACTTTCATTAAACATTCTTTGTCTCATTGACATTGAAGAATCAATTGCTATAATTAAATTTATATTGTTTTTATTAGACGGATTATAAAACAAAACTGGTCTTGCAAAATATATTATCAAAAAAAATATTATCAAACATCTTAATATTAAAACTACAATATCTACAATTTTTTTTTCTATTAAATTTGACTGCACAACTTTTTCTACTAAAAAAGTATAACTAAATTGTAATCTTTTACTTTTTTTAAAAGACAACAAATGTAATACCAAAGGAAGTATGCTCAATGGCAATAACCATAACAATACATTATTATAAAAATTTATCATTTTATTATTCGTTCAATACAAGTTTTAAGTTTTCTATTATTTTTACATCAGTATATATTTCATAGTATTTAATTTTGGAATTACTAAACTCTTTTTTAAAAAATTCTATTCGTTTAATAAACTCTTTTTGGTATAATTCTTTTATATCTTCAATATTAGACTCTATTTTTAAATTTTTATTTTCCAAATCTTCAAACAAGATTCTTTCACTACCTAATTCTAAACTTTTTTCTACTGGTTCAATTATGTGTAAAACCAAAACATTTATTTCTGAGAAATTTAGTTGTTTCAATATATTAACAACTTTTTTTTGTTCAAAGATTAAATCTGAAATTAATATCAACAATGAATTTTTTTTAATATATTTTAAGATATTTTCTGCAAGATTGCTCCAATCTGTTTTTTGGTTAAAATTAATTTCATCAAGAGTATTTAATATTTTGTAATAATATTCTTTCCCATAACGAGGAAAAATTATTTGTTGTATTTTATTATCATATTTTATTAATCCAACATTATCATTTTGACTTAATAAAATGTAACTTATATAAGATATCATATTATTTGCATATTCATATTTTGTTAATTCATTTTTATATCTAAAAAACATAGATTCTGAACAATCTAACAAAAAATAACAGTTTAAATTGGTCTCTTGATGATACTGTTTTATATAAAACTTTTCTCTGCGAGCATAAACTTTCCAATCTATAGTTTTTAAATCATCACCTTGAAAATATTCTCTATGTTGAACAAATTCAAGTGATTTACCAATTAGATTACTTTTGTGTTTTCCGGAAATATTTCCTTCTACTGGAAGTTTTGATTCAAAAATTATTTGATCAATTTGCTTTAAAATTTTTGGATCTGCATACTTTAAATTCATTTTTTTCTCTTAAGAGAAGCAATAACAAGCGGGCGATGGGGCTCGAACCCACAACGTCCAGCTTGGGAAGCTGGCATTCTACCATTGAATTACGCCCGCATAGGTTTTTATTTCTTAACTACTTTTTATCTCTAACATTAGTTACAGCTTTTGCTGCAAGAGATAATTTTTGGTTCCAAACACGCATCTCGTCTAAATCCATTCTTCTTACAATTATATCTACACGACGGTTTTTTGCTCTTCCTTCTGGAGTATCGTTATTAGCAACAGGATGCCATTCTCCAAAACCAGCTGCAGTCAATCTTTTTGGTTCAAATTGTAATTCTTCTAACAAATATCTTAACAAATTTGTTGCACGAGAGTTTGATAGTTCCCAGTTAGAAGGAAATTCTTTTGTAGCGATAGGAGTGTTATCTGTATGTCCTTCAATTGAAATTCTATTAGGTTCGTCAGTCAAAAGTTTAGCGATGCTTTTTATAACCAATTTAGCTTCAGGATAAATTTCTGATTTACCAGGGTCAAACATATATTTCTCAGAAAAAGTTATAATTAACCCCTCTTTCATAGTAATTCGTGTTGAAACAAATTTTTCAAGTTGGTTTTCCATAACATAAGAATCTATTTTTCGTTGTATTTTTTTTAGTTGATCTTCTGTTGTAGCAGAAGAAAGTGCAAACAACATTATAAAAAAAGTTAACATTTGTGTAACCAAATCTGAGTACGATACCATCCACGTAGGTGCAGGTTTCCCAATTTCGCCAACTTCAGATTTTTTTATAGGCATAAATTATTTTCCCTCTTCTTTACCCACAACAGTTTTATCACCACCAGAAGACATTTGTTCTCTGGCAGCTTTTTCTTTTGCCAGAGCAACCTTACGCATCGCAGGCGATAAATATGCCTGCAAGTTAGCCTCCATAACAGACGGTGCAACACCTGATTGCAACAACAATATTCCACGAATTATAACTTCTTTTACAAAAACTTCTTCTTCACTACGCCGTTTAAGTTTTCCTGCTATTGGTAAAAAGATTAAATATGCAGCCACCGCACCATAAAATGTTGTCAAAAGTGCCACTGCCATACCTGATGCTATCTGAGATTGATCTTGCAAGTTTCTTAGCATTAAAATAAGTCCTATAATAGTTCCCAACATACCAAATGCTGGCGAATAAGTTCCTAAAGCAATAAAAATTTCCTGTCCAATTTTATGTCTTTCCTGCAAAAAAGCAACTTCTGTTTCCATAAGATTACGAATAAAATCTGCATCTTGACCATCAACAACCATCTGTAAACCTCTGCGCATAAAATCGTTATCCATTTTTTTTATATCTTCTTCCAAAACTAAAAGACCTTCCTTTTTTGCTTTTTGTGATAAAATAACAAACTGTTCAATTATACCACTAGCATCAACACCTGTTTCTGAAAGAACTTTGCGGACAATTTTTATTACACCAACAACCTGAGATAATGGATAATTAACCAAAGTTGCAGAAATTGCTCCTCCAAAAGTTATCATTAACGAAGGAAAATTATAAAAAGCTAAAAATTGTCCTAAATCAAAACCTCCACCACGAATTGTAATTCCTAAAGCTATTAATAACAAACCTGCTATTGTTCCTATAAGTGTTGTTATATCCATAATAATTTACCATCCAGTTTAATTAATTTTTATCTTTTTATCCTTTTCTAATTCTATCTCAGCCTTATATTCAACAACTTTTTGTTTAATTTCATCAATACTTTCTTTGACAATAATCTGGTTTCCCGTTGTAAGTACAATCTTTGTATCAGGCACAGATTCTATTTGTTCTATGTGATCAACATTTATGCTTATTTCTAACCCATTAAGTTTGTGTAGTTTTATCATTTTTATGTTATATAAAAATTAACGTTTCATTTCAACAACAAACTATTTTATTGTCCGTAGGATAATCTTTGTATCAAAAACTTTGGTAAAAAAAATTTTTCCATCTTTTTTTGAACTTGTTCTATATTATATTGCAACCTATAAAATATCAATATATCTTTTACATCGTCATAAATCACACAACAACTTTTAGGATTACCATCTCGCGGCTGACCTACAGAACCAACATTAACAATATATCTTGTTTCTTTGTTTAACTTTAATTCATACTTGTCATTGTCAAATTTCAACATTGTAAAACTAATATTTTTATCTTTATCAATCCCAAAAACAAATGGTTCATGAGTATGCCCGATAAAACATATCCTTGTAGAAAATTTGTTTATATTATTCAAACACTGTTGCGAAGATAAAATATATCCTTCTAGAGGTTTCGTAGGAGATGCATGAACTAATGTTATATCTTTTATTTCTACTATTTGTGATAATTGATTTAAAAATTCTAACTGTTCTTTTTCTATATTTTTTTTAGTCCAAAGTAATGTTTCTTTAGCATATTCATTAAACTGCGATATAGATTTTTTATTTACCAAAACAGATTCATGGTTTCCCATAACAGCATACAAATTTTTCATTTGCATAATTTTGTCTATGCACTCTTTTGGTTCAGGGCCATATCCTACAATATCACCGCAAAATAAATAATAATCTATATTCCAATTTTTACCATAAAACTCCATCACCACATCAAAAGCTTCTTTGTTAGAATGTACATCTGAAAAAATTCCGTAAATCATATTTTTAATACTTTACTGTCATAAATAACATCAAAAAATACCATAGTAAAAGCTAATGGCAAATTTAATATTCTAAAAATTCGCCACGGTTGTTGAACCAATCTAAAAAACCATTCTAATCCTAAAACCATAAATAATTTAGGTGCACGTAAAAGTTTGCCACTAATTACATCAAAACTTCCCCCAACACCCATTATAACTTTTGCATTTATACTTTTTAAATTTTTAAAAATCCAATTTTCTTGATTTTTTAATTCCAACCCAACAAAAATTATATCGGGGCACAATTTGTTTATTTCTTCAACAACTTTGTTCCCATCATCTTTAAAATAACCATGATGAAAACCAACGATATTAGCTCCATACTTTTTTTTTATAACACCTGCTGCATGTTCAACAATATTTTCTTTACTTCCAAGCAGGTATATTTTATAACCTTTTTCTTTTGATAATTCGCACAATGTAATTAGCAAATCAATACCAGGAATGCGCATAACTTTTTTCCTCAAAAGTATACTACCGAAAAAAGTTATCCCAATAGAATCAGGAATAACAAGTGCTGCGTTTTTTATTGCATTATAAGTTTTTTTATCTTTTTTTGACCATAAATACATTAGAAGATTTAATGTAACTATTTGAGAAGTTCTATTTTGTTTTATTAAATTTTCTATTATTTTAACTATAGTTCTTTTATCTGAAAAGTTTATTATAAAATCTTTTATTTTACACAAAGACATTTTAATGAACCTAATAAAATTTTTACTTGTCTTTATGCAACAATTTCAGATTGTTCTTTTTGCAATTTTAACGAAATTATCTTTGAAACACCCAGCTCTTCCATTGTAACACCGTAAATATTATCTAAATTTTCCATTGTTCTAGTTATGTGTGTAATTAAAATAAACTTTGTAGATTTTGAGAATTCTTTTAACAATTTCATAAACCTAACAACATTCGCTTCATCCAATGGCGCATCAGCTTCATCAAGAATACATACAGGCGAAGGTCTAACCATAAAAAATGAAAACAACAATGCTAATGCTACTAATGATTTTTCTCCGCCAGATAATAAGTTTATATATTGTAACTTTTTTCCTGGTGGTTGCACTATAATGTCAATACCAGTTTCTAACATATTTTCTTCATTTGTTAAAACTAATTCAGCTTTTCCACCTTCAAACAATATTCCGCATAATTTTTGAAAATTTTCTTTTACTTTTTCAAACGTTTCTTTAAAATTTTTATTTATTTGTTCGTTAATTTTAGAAATTGCTTCTTTGATATCTTGTTCAGAGTTGATCAAATCCTGTTGTTGTGTGATTAAAGTATTATATTTTTCTTCTAACTGAACATATTCTTCCGGTGCTGCCAGATTTATTGCTCCCATAGATTCTATCCGTTTTTTTAACCGTTCTAATTGAACAAGATCTACATCAAAGTTTGAATACATATTTTTTGCATCTTCTATAGATATGTTATACTTCTCATTTAACCAGTTAATATAGTTCGTTTTATTATTTGTTTCTGTATTAATTTGTAATTCATAATTTTTTAACTGTTGTTGCAGTTCTTCTTTTGTGTTTAACAAAAATTTTATTGCACTTTCTAAATTATCCAAATCAGAACGTTTCTGATCTAATTTCATAACCACAGTATTAATTTGTTCAGATAACTGTGTCCTTTTTGAAAGTAATTCTTGTAACTTTTGTTCTTGAACAGATATTTCTAAAGTATTTTTTTCGATTAAACTTTTTTGTTCTAAAATTTCAGTTTTTATAATATTTATCCTTGAATGATTTTCATTTATTAATCCTTGTTTAATGTTTATTTCATTTATAATATTATTATTTTGCTCTTCTAAACGACTATATTCTGACACTATTTGTAAAAAATTATCCATAATACTACTTGATTGTAACTGAGTAATTTCTTCTGAAGTCACAGACACTGAATTTTTTAATTCTTTTTCTTTATTGTCAAAGTTTATTAAATCATTTTTAAAAATATTTAACGAATTTTGTAACTCTTCTAATTCTTTATAGTATCGCGAATGTTGTTCTTCTAAAGCAAAAGCCATTTCATTTAATGTTTGTAAATATTGTCCTTTTTCAATTTTAATTTTTTCTGTTTCAACTATCTGATTCTCAATTTCAGACAATTGTTTTTCAAAAAAACTTTTCTGTGAAACTAAGTTATAGTATTTATTGTTCATTTCATTTAGAAAATTATTTTCCTGAACAAGAAAATCTTTGTGTGAATTTATTTTTGTTTCTAACTGTAAAAGATCTTCTTCGTCATCTTTGGGTACAAATCCACCACCATGTAAAAGGACATCTGCTTTTAAAACATTATCTTGTAAACTAATATCAGAAAACAAAAATTTTATAATTTTTTCCCATTGAGGATCGTAACTTACCATAGAATATATGGTTTGATTTGTTATGACAGAAAAATTCATTTGTTCAATTTTTTCTTTAACAATAATAGTCGCAAAACCAAGATTTTGAGTTCTTAATTGTTCAATAAGTTCCATAGCGTCTTGTTGAGTATTTGCAACATACCAATATAGCTTATTGCCCAAATATGATGCTATAAGAGAATAATTTTCAGTATTTAGTTTTAACAATGATTTTATAGGACCAAAAAAATTTCCATTGTTTAGACTTTCCACATACTTTGCCACTTTTTGCAAACTATACGGTATCGCAGTCATTGCAGAATTAACATTTTCTAATTTAGAACTTAGCACATAAAATTCTTTGTTTAAGTTTTCTATTAATTCTCTTTTCTCAGACAAAGTTTTTTCTAAATTTTTTAGTTCAAATTCTGTTTCTGAAAGATTGGAAGAAAAATTATTTTTTTCATCTGTAAGTTGTTTCATTTTAAATTCAAGTTTTGAAACATTTTCTTCAACTCCAAGTTTATCTTTTGTGTTAGACTCTATGTCTTTTTTTAGAGAATTTAATTCTAAATTTAACTTGTTTATTTTTTGTGTTATTAACGAAATGTCATTTTGAACTTTTGTTTTTTTATATGCGATATCTGTCAATTGTTTATTCTGTTCTTTTAAAATAATTTGTTTTTCTGAAATCAATGTTTTATAAGAATCATATTCCTTTTGATGAACCTGTTTTTGTTGTCCTACTTGTTCTAACTGTTGTTTTATATTTTCTTGTTTTTCAAACAATTCTTTAAGTTGAGTTTCGTATTGAAAAATGGTTTGGTCTAAACTTTGTATTTCAGAATTTAGTTTTCCTATATTATTGTGTGAATCAACAACTTGTTGTTTCAAATTTTCTATTTTTTGTGTTGACAACGAAATTTCTGTTTCTGTTTGAGATAAACCATCCTTTAATTCCATATAATTTTTTTCACATTCTGAAATTTCAATTTTCAACTCTACGTTTCTTGATTCCAAATTTGCAAGTTCAGCCATTTGTGATACATATGTTTGATTTAAGTTGTTAAAATCTATATTTATATTTGTTAACTTTGTTTCAATATCATTTACTTGTTTAACAATATTAGAACATTCTAAAACTTGTAATTCTTCCTTATATTTTTGATAATTTCTTGCTTTTTTTACCGAAGATTCTAAAGAAGCCATTTGATCTTTTAAATATGTCAAAATATCTTCAACTCTTGCCATATCAAGTTTTACTCGTTCAAGTTTTCTTAATGATTCTTCCCTGTGATGTTTAAACTTTGCCACACCAGCTGTTTCCTCAAATAACAACCGTCTTTCTTCCGGTTTAGCAGTTACAACAAATTCCACTTTACCTTGAGGAATTATAGCATACCCTGATGACGACAAACCAGTATCTAAAATTAAATCTTTCACATCTTTTAACCTACACGGAGCACGATTTATGTAATACTCCGTTTCACCTGTTCTATACAATTTTCTTGTAATCTCAATTTCTTGAAAATCTATTGGGAAAACACCTGCAGTGTTATCAAAAACAACTGTTACCTCACAATAATTTGACATTGTCTTTGAATCCGAACCACCAAAAATTACATCCATTGAATTTTTACACCTAATATGTGATAATGCCTGTTCTCCTAAACACCATTTTATTGCATCAACAATATTTGATTTTCCGGAACCATTCGGTCCAACAATACCGTTTAACGACCCATCAAAATTTAGAACTGTTTTTTCTGCAAAAGATTTAAACCCACAAACTTCTATACGTTTTAACATAAGTATCTCCTATTTTATAACTTTATTAGTATTATTTTGTTTTACAAATATTTGTTTGTTTAATTCCAAATAAAACCACTATTTGCTATTTATTACCATTTTATTTTTTTGTTGTCAATATGTTTTTAAAATATATTTTTACTACTTAACTTTGAAATTATGCATTGTAATAATTAAAAATCTTATAACTAAACTTGAATTTTATAACACAAAATTGTATTTTTAAAAATAAAATTTTAAACTGAGGTACTTTTTATGATGAAATTTTTTAAAAACATTCTAATGGATAAAGAATTTGAAGAAAAAGTTAATTTTTTAAAAAGTATTTCTCTATTTAAAGATTTGTCACGCAATTCGTTAGGAAAACTTTTGCAAATAATTTATACAAAAACTTATAAACCAAAAGAACTAATTTTTGAAGAAGGTAAACCTGGAGTGGCATTGTTCATAATAAGAACAGGTGAAGTATCTATTTTTAAAAAAGGAACTTTAGGAGTTGAAAAAAATATCACTACACTAACCGAAGGAAACTTTTTTGGTGAGATGTCCCTTATTGAAGAACTGCCACGCTCTGCTTCTGCAAAAACTAATAAAGAAAGTATACTATTCTTAATTTATAAAGTAAAATTTGATTGGTTCATAGAAAAAAATCCTCGTGAAGGATTAAAAATAATCTATAATTTAGCTGCTATACTAAGTTCAAGATTACGAGAAACAAGTGATATCGCACACAAGTAATTATAAATAATTAATTATATGAACGAAATTAAAGAACACTTAGCAACACAAAATATTGAAAAATTTCAAGAAAAAAAGTTGTCAAAAAAAACAATTTCTATAATAATTTTTATTGCAATAATATTTTTTTTATTTATTGTTAGAGACATTCTTATACCATTTTTTTTGTCAGGATTCTTTGCTTATTTATTATCACCTATGATAGGTGTTCTTGAATCAAGAGGTATAAAAAAAGTTGTCTCAGTGATAGTTTTTTATTTATTATTTCTATTTTTTTTCACAGGTAGCATTATAATTTTTTTACCAAAAATTCTTAACGAGACAACACAGTTAAACAAAAAAATTCCTGAATATGTACAACTGGCAGAAAACACTTTTTTAAAAACAAAAAATAATTTAGAATATAAATATCCTTTAATTAAAGAACAAAAAGTTTTTGATAGAATAACACAAAATATTAAACAATACACAGAAAATTTTTTATCTAAAATTCCTTCTTATATGTCAGAATTTTTTGCTTTAATTAGCATTTTAGTACTTATACCTATAATAACATTCTTTTTTTTACTCGAAGGAAAAAATATTATTGGAAAACTTATAGAATTTTTACCCAGCAGATATACTGAAACTACAATAAGCATTATATGTGAGATTGACGAAATATGGGGCAATTTTTTACGAGGACAGTTCTTTGAAGCAATAACTGTAGGTTTTTTGTCAATAATAGGACTAATGATATTAAAAATAGATTATGCTATAATAATCGGTTTAGTTGCAGGATTATCTAATATGATACCTTATTTAGGACCAGTTGTTGGTAGTGTACCTGCAATTTTAATTGCATTGTTTAAGTTTGGCTCTTTTGATATTGTGATAAAAGTCGCAGTGATGTTTTCTATAGTCCAACTTATAGATAACATTTTTATTCAACCAATAATTATTAGCAAAGGTGTAAACTTGCATCCTGTAACTGTAATTTTTGCACTTTTAGCAGGAGCAAAAATTGCTGGAGTTATTGGAATGTTTTTTGCAGTTCCTATAGCTTGTATAATAAAAAATACTTTTTTAATACTTGCAAAAAAGAATAGTTTAATTTAATACAAAGTATTGTTTATCTTAAAAATTTTATTTCTTTCCTTATGACCTTTAATTAAAAATATTTTATTCTGAGAAACTTTAAAATGTTTAGCTAAAATTTCTATTGCTTTCATATTGGCTAAACCTTGTTTTGGTTTTTCTTTAATTTTTAACACAAATTTATCTTTAGATTCTTTTATCAATTCATCTTGTTTAGATTCTGGATAAACTTTTACTTTTATAAACATATTTTTGATTAATTTTATTATACTTAAAACGAAACTTTCTAACAAATACTAATATTTTCTTATAAAGTATTTTCCTTGTAAAAAAACTAAAAATAAATTCTTCCTGTGTTTTATATGTTTTAATATTTAAAATAAAAATTCTATTCCAAAAATTATTTCTCTACCAGGCTGTTTAATATTTTGAAGTTCTTCATATTCTATGTCAAATATATTCTTTAAACTTGAGAAAACTGTTAAATTGCTGATTTTTTTTGATATAAAAATATCTGTTAAAAAAAATTCTTTAGGATTTGTTTTTGTCATTTCTTTGTATACACAACTAATATTAGTTTCTATTCCATATAATCTAGGTAGATAATAAATAATTCCAAAATTTTTATTAGGCCAGTTAGCAGCATATTTTAACTCTTTACCATCAGGAATTGATATTTTTTTATTCAATAAATTTGTATAAATTCGCACAATGGGTTTTGCTTCACCAATAAAAACCATACTAGTTTCTAAACCTTCAGTGTTTGATTTAGAAATATTGTCAACTTTCCATACTGTGGAATTTATATTTTTTGTCCAATCTATCAAATTTGAGTTTTCATACTTAAAACCTTTTGCACTAAATAGTAAAAACTTATACAAATACTTTAGTTCGTAGCTATAAATATCTGTATGTTCTGTCTTTAATTCTAAAGAAGCAGTATTTTGTGGATCCCAATAATAAAGTTCTGTATACGATGGAATACGATGTACTTTTTTAACCATAAAAATGTGTTTAAAATTATCAAACATTTTATGCTCAAAATCTATCCCAAAAGAAAACTGTTGACCAAAGCGTGTATAAAAATCATTTCTTAAATTAACCATTAAACTTATTTTATCATAACTTTTTGTAACCTGAGTGTAAATTCCTGAGTGAAAATCGTAAAAATTCCCCATCCCTGACCAACTAAAGATTGTGCTGCCTCCTTTACTGTCAAGTTCGTCATATCTGTTATCAATACCAAAAACAAACTTGTATCCACTAAAATTATCAATTATACTTTTTATGTTTAATCCATAAAAATATGATTGGTGGTTGTTGTAATACATTTGTGGTTGATATCTTTGGGTTGTATAATAATCATTATTACTTCTAAAAAATATTTCACCAACAAATTCTATTTTTTTAAGTTTATAATTACTATTTAAAATTAATAATCCAGTTTTAGTTTTTTCGTACTCTTTTCTTCCAATAGCATAAAAATCTTGTGCACCAAAATTTTTATCTAAAAAACCTGTAGTAATGTCTAATTTTATTTTTTTGTAATCTAAACTTTTAGTATAAAAAATGTTAAATAAACTATAATCAGTATTTTCTCTATGACCATCTGACTTAGTATGTTGAATAGAAAAAAAGTTTGTGTCAAAACCTTTCACCAGATAAAAATCTAACATCTCATTAGTCCCATAAGAAAATTTTACTTCAGTTTTTGGTACTAACTTTTTAGTTATAATATTTACACTTCCTACAAAAGCATTCCTACCAGATAAACCTGTCTGCCCATCGGTTATAATCTCTATTTGTTCAATATCTTTAATACTTATTGGAACATTAAAATTGTGATGTGCAGTATGAGCATCAGACACATTAACACCATTTATCATTAAAGAAACCTGTTGAAAAGTTCCTCCAAATAAAATAATTTCACCCTGAGCACCACTACGAACTTTTGTTTCTACCCCATAATATCTTAACACATCTAACAATGAAGATTTATCATAAGAACCTATCTCTTCTTTTGTAATTATTATTTTGTTTGACTCGAATTTATTATACAAAAAATTCTTTTGTCTACTTTTGTGTTTATAAATGTCTAAATATACTTCATTAGAAAAAATTTTTGTCGCAACTAATAAGATTAAAAATATAATTTTGTTTTTCATAAATTTATCATATCCTCCTTACAAACATAAAAAATTTAATCCATATATTTTCTTCAATTGTTACTATGTAGATAAAGTATTTGTAGTTATTTTATTGAAAGACTGTCCTATTCATACTTCATAAAGAATTTACTATACCAAAAAATATTTTTTTTCAACTTTTTAAATATCTTTTGGTTAAAAAATCTATTTCTTCACGAGATTGTTTTATTTTTTCATATGAATTTCTATAAATTTCTTTTTTTGAAAATTTAAACTTTGCAACACCTTGTTCAATAGCTTTCATTCCAACTGCTGTAGATTCTAATGGAAAAACTTCCCAATCATCCATTGTAGGAATTATATAATCTTCTGTTAACCCTTTATTTTGTGCATACTCTGCTAACGATTCTGCTGCTGCAATACACATTTCATCTGTGATACTTGTCGCTCCAACTTCAAACACTCCTCTAAAAATTGCAGGAAATGCTAATGAATTATTGATTTGATTTGGAAAATCACTTCTCCCTGTAGCAACAATTCTTGCTCCGGCTTTTTTTGCTTCATCAGGCCAAATCTCAGGGACAGGATTTGCACAAGCAAAAATTATTGCATCGGAAGACATTTTTTTTATCCATTCTTTTTTTATAACTCCCGGACCCGGTTTTGATAACGCAATTACTACATCCATACCTTCTAAAGTTTTTTCTATCCCATTTTCTGAATTACTATAACGTTTTTCCTGGTTTGTTTTTATTACCAAATTCTTTGTATACTTAAACCGTTCTTCAAAATCTTCTCTGTCTTTATGAACAATACCTCTTGTATCACATAAAACTATATTTCCGGGATTAAACCCATAAGCAATCATTAGTCTTAACCCAGCAATACCCGCTGCTCCAGCACCAATTATTCCAACTTTAACTTTTTTATAATTTTTTTTTACAATTTTTAATGCATTGATTAAACCAGCTAAGATTACAACTGCTGTGCCCTGTTGGTCATCATGCCATACAGGAACTCGCATTTCGTTCCTTAAAGTATCTAATATATGAAAACATTTTGGGTGTGCAATATCCTCAAGGTTAAATCCACCAAATGCTGGCTGTAAAAGTTTTACTGTATCAATAAATTTTTCAGGATCTTTTGTAGCTAACGCAATAGGTACTGCATCTACACCACCTAAATATTTGAACAACAACGATTTTCCTTCCATAACCGGTAATGACGCTTCTGGTCCTATATCACCTAATCCTAAAACACGGCTCCCATCTGTAACTATAGATATTAAATTTCCTTTGTTTGTATAGTCATAAACTTTTGAAATATCTTTTTGAATTTCTAAGCAAGGTTGTGCAACACCTGGTGTATACCATAGCACAAAATCGTCAAAACTTTTTATCGGACATTTTGAGGTAATTTTTATCTTACCTTTATATTTCAAATGTTGCTTTACCGATTCTTTATAAAAATTTTTTTTCACATTTATATCCTTTTACCTTGAATTTGTAATTTTATCATTGCATTATTTTGTTTAACATATTTGTTATAAAATTTTTATGTTCTTTCAACAATTTTTCTGTCTTAGCTTCAAATCGTAACACCAACGCAGGTTGTGTGTTTGACGCTCTTACTAAACCAAATCCTCCATCTGGAAATTGCACACGCACACCATCAATATCTAAAAATTTGTATTTTAAAGATTTTACTTGTTTCTTCAGATCCTCAACAATTTTAAACTTTTTTTCATCTGAACAATCAAACCTTATCTCTGGCGTATTGTACATTTTTGGAATAAACGATATTATTTTTTCTAAAGGTTTTTGTTCTTGACCAATAATTTCTAAGAACCTTAATGATGAATATATCGCATCATCAAAACCAAAATATCTATCGTTAAAAAACATATGACCACTCATTTCTCCAGCAAGCAGAGCATTTTCTTGCTTCATTTTTTCTTTTATCAAAGAATGTCCTGTTCTATAAATTATTGCTTCACCACCAAACTTTTTTATCCCGTCAAACAAAACTTGTGAACATTTTACTTCACCAATAATCTTTGCCCTTGGGTAATTTTTTAAAATATATTTTGAAGCTAATAACAATAACTTATCTCCCCAAACAGGTTCTCCTTTACCATCAACCAAACCTACCCTGTCTGCATCTCCATCATAACCAATACCACACCATAACTTCTTTTTTCTTACTAATTTAATTAAATCTTTTATGTACTTTGGCACTGTTGGATCCGGATGATGATTTGGGAAATTACCATCAGGTTCAAAATATAATTTGTGATATTTTATTTCTAACATATCTAATATTTTATCAACTACTAGCCCAGCCGTGCCATTACCACAATCTATAGCCACTATCGGTTTTTTAAAATTTTTATACATTAATTTCAAATTAGCAAATTGACCAGAAATATAGTAAATATATGGAATCGTTATGTCATAGTTTATAATTTTACCTTTATTAGTTATATTACTAAATTTTTCTGTTGTTGCAATTCTATAAATTTCTTTAATTTGTTTACCATATAAAGCAGATGTCCCAATACAAAGTTTTAACCCATTAAATTCCGCCGGATTATGACTTGCTGTTATCATTATTCCTCCATCAACAATATCCCTATTTATTGTAGGAGTGAATAACGAAAAATACAACAATGGTGTTGGAACTGTGCCAATATTAACAACATTAATTTGTGAATCTATTAATCCTTTAATAATTCCAGTTTGTATTTTAGGTGAACTTTTCCTAACATCCATACCAACACTTATCCACAAATTTTTTTTACCCACATTTTTTTTCAAATATCTTCCAAATGCAACTGATATTTTATAAGCAATATTTTCGTTAAGTTCATCTGGATAAATTCCTCTTATGTCATACTCTCTAAAAATTGTTTCTTTCATAAATATTTGTACCTCTTTTATAACTAATTTTTAAATTCTATTTTCTACAAAAATCATCTTCCATACGTATAATATCATCTTCGCCAATGTATTTACCATGGGCAATTTCAACTATTTCTAACTCTTGGTCACAGGATGGATTTTCTAATCTATGGTTAGTATTTTTTGGAATTGTAATAGACTCACCTTTGTTTAAAAATATATTCTTATTTCCTAAAATAATTTTTGCTCTACCAAAAACTACAAACCATTGTTCATTACGTTTTTGATGTTTCTGCAAACTTAACCTTTTTTTAGGTAAAACTTTTATTATTTTAAGTTTGTACCCATTTTTATGTTCTAATACTGTGTAATATCCCCATGGACGTAGTGTCGTCTTGTGATAACTTATAGTTTCAGAATTATGATTTTTTTCTACTAAAAATTTTACTTTTTCAGTATAACCTTTTGATACTACCAACAAAGCATCTTCCGTATCTACTATGATTAAATCTTTTAGTCCTGCAGTGGCTATTAATCTTTTATCTCCAAAAACACTTATATTTCTACTATCTATATCAACATTTTCGCCAATTATAACATTTTGATTTTTATCTTTTTTATAAATTCTTTCCAAAGCAGCCCAACTCCCTACATCGTCCCAGAAAATGTTTAATGGAAGAAATATCAGTTTATCAGTTTTTTCTATCACAGATTTGTCAATTGAAATAGAAGGAAATTCTGAATATATGTTGTCAAGATTTTCTATCTTACAATCCCATTTTTCTATTAAAGAATAAATTTGGGGTTCATATTTTTTTATCTCTTCTAAAATAACAGATGATTTAAACATAAACATTCCACTGTTCCAATAAACATTTCTTTGTTCTAACAATTTTTTCGCTTTTGTCAAGTCCGGTTTTTCTATAAATTTTTCAACTTTATAACCAAAAAATTCTTTAATTCTTAACTTTGAATTTGAAACTTTTATATACCCATATCCAGTTTCTGCACGGGTAGGTTTTATACCAAAAATTACTACAAAACCTTCTTTTGCAAGTTTTTCTGCTTGTTTTATAGTACGTAAAAATTTTTTTTCATCTTTTATGTAATGATCGGAAGGAAATATACCTAACACATCATCACCATATTTTTGTAAACAAAATTTTGCACCAACTCCTATTGCAGGTAATGTATTTCGTATCTCCGGTTCTGTGATTATGTATTCTTCTGAAAAGTTAACTTTTAAATCCAATATATTTTCTTTTATCAAATACTTGTGTTCTTTATTACAAATAAAAAATATATCTTTTTTATCACTGATCTTACTTATTCTTTGATAAGTTTTTTGTAATAAAGATTTTTTGTCACCAAAATTTAACAAAAACTTTGGCCAAAACTTTCTACTTTTAGGCCATAAACGTGTCCCAGCTCCACCTGCTAATATTATAGATTTCATTTTTTTGTTATTATAAATTTTTAATTTTTTCTTCAACAAAATTAAAAATTTGTTTCTTAAACTTTTCTTTACTAAAAGTTATTGCATTTTGTCTAATTGTTTGTGGATTAAAATTTATTTTATTAAATTTTTCTATAGCTGTTGATAAAGAATCTATGGTTTGTTCTTCAAAAAATACACCTGTTACATTTTCAATAACAGTTTCCATAACACCACCTTTTCTAATCCCAACTACAGGTGTCCCACATGATTGTGCCTCAACTGAAGTTATCCCAAAATCTTCCTCTTGTGGAAAAATTAATGCTTTTGCATGTTGATAATAAAATCTTAACTTTTCGTTATTTACCCAACCTAAAAATTCTATATTGTTTTTTGCAATGCTTTTTAATTTTTTCTCCATCGGACCATCGCCAATTATTTTTAGTCTATAACCTAATTTATTAAAAGTCCCTATTACCAAATCTACCTTCTTGTACTGAACAAAAGCACTTACTACTAAATAATATTCTTCATTTTTTTTACTAAATGTATCAGATAACACAAAAAATTCTGTATCCACTGGTGGATAAATCACAACAGCATCTCTATTATAATGTTTTTTTATTCTATCTTTTATATTCTGTGAATTTGCAATAAAATAATCTACCTGTGAAGAACTTTTTTTATCCCAATTTTGTAAATATTTTCTAACTAACATCAAACCATATTTTTGAAAAAAACTTACATTTCTTATATACTCATCATACATATCCCATACATATCTCATAGGAGTATGGACATAACTTATATGTAATGCATTAGAATCTTTTTTTACACCTTTTGCGACACAATGGCTTGAAGATAAGATTAAACTAAATCCTGACAAATTAAAACTTTCAACTGCTTTTGGCATCAATATTAAATAATTACGATAATTCTTTTCTATATTTGGAAATTTCTGTAAAAATGAAGTTTTTATTTCCATCCGTTCTATAATATCAGAACAAGAATTTTTTTTATGTACTAAAGTAAACAAAGTTGATTTCGGATATAATTCACAGAAAATCTCTAAAACTTTTTCTCCTCCACGCATTCCTGTCAACCAATCATGAACAAGTGCTATTTTCATTTTTTTATTATTTATAAATAACAGAACTAAATTCTTGCATCAATCTTTCAGCTGATTTTTTCCAACTAAACTTTTTTGCTTGTGTTAACCCTTTTTCTATCATTGATATCATTAAATCTTTGTTATTTATAATATCTAAAATACTCTTTACCATAGAATCATAGTCTGTTGGATTATGTTTAAACGCTGCATCTTCAACAACTTCTGGAATAGAAGATGTGTTTGAAGTAACAATAGGGCAACCACAAGACATCGCTTCTAACAATGGTAAACCAAACCCTTCATAAAACGATGGAAAAATAAAACATTGTGCATTTTTATATAACTCAATTATTTCTTTATCATTGATGTTGTCAAAATATTTTATTCTATCTTTTGGAATTTTATTTTGTAAAAGTTTCTCTTCTTTCATATCTTTATACAAACTACTTTTTTGTCCAACTATGTATAAATTATGAGGTATTCGGTCAATTAATCTTATAAAAGTTTCATAAATACCCCTGATATTTTTAGAAGGTTTTATACTGCCCACATATAAAATATATTTTTTTTTATCGTACTTAATTTCTTCTTTAGATATTAAAGTAAACTTTTCTGGTGTTCCACAAGGTATTGATACAATTTTTCCCTTTACAAAAGGATACTGTAAAATAATTTCTTTTTTTTCATTCTCAGAAATAGTAATAATTTTATCTGACAAATTTAATATTTTGGGAATACAAAATTTGTAATACCAAACAAATGTTCTGGAATAATATTGGGGATATTTAATAAACATTAAATCGTGTATGGTTGTGATTAATTTAACTTTTTTAGGTTTTATTATTGGTGCAATGTTTCCTGGACAATATAAAATATCATAATTTTTAGTATTTGATGGCAAAATTATATGTTCCCAAAAGTGTTGTGTAATTTTATTTTTTAATTTTGGAATTGTTATTTCGTAATTTAATCCTAACTTTTCCAACGCATTTAGCATCTCTATTGTATATCGTTCTACACCTGTAATTTTGTTATGTGATAATACTCTCCCATCAACCAAAATTTTCATTTTATAATATCCTTATATATTTTTTCTGTTTTACTATATACAACATCTCGTGAATAATTTTCTTGAACCATTTTATATGCTCTAACTACTAAACTTTCTCTCAAAATCTTGTCCTGAAATAAAATTTCTATTTTATCTTTCAAATCATCAACATTTTGTTCTTCAAACACCAACCCACAACCATTAATAACCTGCGGTATTTCTCCGGAAGAAGAACCTACCACCGGCACTTTACATGACATCGATTCAATCAAAACACGACCAAATTGTTCCTTCCAAATTTTCGTTGTTATAGAAGGTAAAACTAAAACATCAAAACAATTTATATAATCAACAAGTTTATAATGTTTAACATTATCAACAAAAATAACCCTTTCATTAAGATTGTTTTCAACTACAGTTTTTATTAAATTATTTTTTTCAATGCCACTACCAACAATCATTAATGCATATTTTCTATCTAACTTCTTTAGCAATTCTAATAAAATATAAATACCTTTTTGTTTAACTAATCTACCGACAAAACCTATCACAATCTTTCCATTATCAAAATATTTATTTTTTAACCAACTAACATCTTTTTTAATATAATTCTTTACATCTACACTTAATGGCAAATAATCTGTTTTACCAAAATATCCTTTTTTTCTTAAAACTTTTTCTCCTTCAAATTTTGTTACTGTCAAGATTAAATCAACATTTTTTAAAACATATTTTTCCATCCACCTAAAAGGTAATGGATATTTTCTTAAAATATTCTCACAAGTATACAATATTATCTTAATTTTAGGATTTATTTTTTTACATAAAAAAACTATTTCAAAACATGCACTGCTCCATGGTTCATATCCTATAAACACAATCTCAGGATTAACTTCTTTAAAAATTTTCACAATACTTATTCCATAAAAATGTACCGAATTATGAAAATTTAAATATGTCTTTTTTTTTATCACATTAACATTTTCTTTCAACAACAATTCATATCCATACTTATTTTTTTTAGCACAATGCTGTGGTAGAACAACTGTCAAATTAATATCACTACCAGAATTTACAAAACCAATTCTCGTAAAAGGTTCTATATAAGCGTGCGAAATTGCTAAAACTTTAATTTGTTTATCCATTATACATCATCATATATTAAATTTGTTTTTTACTTAACAAACCAAAAAAATTTATACTATACAAAACAAAAATAAATATTTGACTAACAACTAATGCCCAAGATGTTCCTAAAAATCCTCTGTCAAAAATAGTAACTAAAAAAATGTTTAAAACAATATAATTTATAACTGAGAAAAATAAAATTTTGTTCACTAAATATTGTTTTTTAATACTTATAAAAAAATATGAATATAACTCATTCAAAAAAATAAATGTTAAACTAAAAATTATTATTTTTAAAGATTGAACAGAATCAAAAAATTTTTTTCCATATAAAAAATTTATAATATCTTCTGAATATATATATACTGGAAAAATAATTGCTATAGAAATAAAAAAAAGTATTATAAAAGATTTTTTAAACAATTTAATCACTCGCAAATCATTTTTTTCACACAATTCACAAAAAAATGGAAAAACAGATGAAATAAATATCGTAGAAATAAAAAAACTTCCTTCAACTAATTTAAATGCTGCACTATATATTCCTACATCGTTTGCACCAGAAAAATGTTGTAATATTAAAGTGTTTAATTTAAAAAATATAGCCCCAAAAATTATTATTGTTCCTAATGGAAATGCTTGTCTCAAAATTTCTTTCCATTTTGAAATATTTACCAGATTAAAATTAATATTATAATTTCTTTTTGATATTAAATATGTAATTATTACACTTAACATACTTATTATTAAAAATACATACGACAACTGCAAAAGTTTAAAATTAAATAAAAATAACCCTAATATACTAACAAATACTATTAACAATCTCCACAATAATATCACTACTGTTTCTAAATACAACTTTTTATCTGCTCTATATAATGAATTAAACGGATCTAAAAATGCACTTATTATTAAAGATAAACAAAATAATATTACTGCCAAAAAATTGTCTTTATTAAAAAATCCAATACTTAATATTACAAAAAAAATTATTATTGAAAAAATAATTTTTAAACTTAAAATGTTACCTAAAAAATAGTTTATTTTATTTTTATCCTGACTAACTTCTTTTACTATCAAAATATTTGTCCCTAAATCTGAAAACACAACTAATAAACTACCCAGTGAAAATGCATATGAGAAATAGCCAAAATCAACTGTCCCTAACTTACGAGCAAATAATAGCATAAAAATAAACCATCCAATCTTACTAATAAACTCACCAATCCAACGAATTGTTGTATTTAAAAATATTTTTTTTCTTATAGACATTATTATGAATTATGTTATTTGATGATTTTATATTTTAAAACTATAAGGAAAGCCTTTATTGCATCAATAAATTTGATTTTTTTACCTTCTTCAATTTTTCTTGGATTATAACTTATAGGGAATTCTACTATATTTATTTTATTTTTTATCAACTTTATACTTATCTCGGCTTCTATTTCAAACCTTTTACTCTCAAGATTTAATTTTTTTATTACATCGGTTTTTATTAGTTTGTAACATGTATAAGAATCTGTATAACTACCATTATAAAAAAAATTTATTATAAAAGTTATAACTTTATTTCCTAAAAAATATTTTCTGTATGATATTGGATTATCTTTTAAAAACCTTGACCCATAAACAGCACCTACATTTTCTTTTTCAAAACATTTTATTAACAACAAAATTTCGTTAACATCATACTCTAAATCTGCATCTTGAACACAAACTATCTCGCCAGTTACTTCCGATAAAGCTGTTCTAATTGCACTACCTTTACCTAAATTTTTATCATGAAATATTATTTTTAAATTCTTATTTTTTAGATTTAGTTCTTCTAATATTTCTCTGGTACCATCCGTAGATCCATCATCAACAATTATAACTTCTTTCTCCAAGTTTAATGAAAGAACTTTATTCAAAACTTCACTTATAGTTTTACTTTCATTAAATACCGGAATTATTATTGTCAACTTCACTTTTTAAATCCATGAATATTTCTTAAAATATCGCTATATGTTGCAAAAATAAATAATGATAAAATTAAAAATAAACCTATATAATTTGCAATCTCATAAACTTTTTTTGATGTGCGACGACGAATTATTCCTTCTACAAAACTAAAAACAATATGTCCTCCATCAAGTATCGGTATTGGAAACAAATTAAACAAACCAACAGCACAAGAAATTAGTGCTATTGTATAAACAAACTGTTCAACACCACTTTTAACTGCTTTTGCCATAACTTGTACAATACCTATCGGTCCAGCAACTTCCGGCTTTTGTAGTTTAACAATTTTTTCTACCAAATATTTTACTGAAACAACACTTATTGCAACCGGCTGAAACAAAGCAATTTTTACTGAATTTAAAAAAGAAACTTTTTTCGTAACATAACCTGGAACTATACCTATAACTCCTAAACCACTGACAGGATCTTTTGTTGGCACAACCTCTAACATAATATTTTTATTTTCTCTTAACACCAAAACTTGAATTTTTTTATCTGCATTAGAATGTATTATTTGTGCCATATCTGTCCATTTTTTTATTTCTATGCCATTAATTTTAATTATTCTATCCCCAGGAATAATCCCAACTTTATTTGCTGGCATATTTAAAATAACATCGCCAACAATGGATTCATTTGAAATCTCTGCTACTCCATAATACATAGATAAAAATAAAAATAATATAAAAGCTAAAACATAGTTCATAAATGGTCCTGCAAAAATTACTAAAATCCTTTTATACCATTTTATACCTAAAAAACTGTCTTTTTCATAATTTTCGTCATCTAAATTTTCTCCTTTAATTTTTACTGCTCCAGCAAATGGAAATAAACATATTGAATATCTTGTATCTTTGTAAGTAAAACCTACAATTTCTCTCCCTAAACCGAATGAAAATTGTAATACCTTCAATTTAAAAATTTTTGCTAACACAAAATGTCCTAATTCATGAAAAAATATTACCACTCCTAACCCAAAAATTATCCATATTATTGTCATTGTTTTTATTCCTTTTAAATTTTATCTAAGATTTTATTAACATAATTTCTTGTAATTGAATCTATTTCAAAAACATCTTCTATAGCACTAACTTTTTTAATTTTATGTTTTTTCACTACATCTTGGACTATTTTGTTTATATGCTTAAACTTTATTTTTTTATTAGTAAACATATTAACTGCAACCTCGTTTGCTGCGTTTATTGCTATTATATAACTAGGAGAAATTTTTGCATACTGAATAACAAGTTTTAATAATGGAAACATCTTATAATCTGGCAAAAAAAATTCTAAATTATTTAATTTGTCCAAATCTAACCTTTTTATATTTAAATTTAGTCTCTCTGGAAACATCATAGCATAAGATATCGGCAAACGCATATCAGGCTCAGAAAACAATCCTATTACATTGTTATCTACAAACTCTACAAAACTGTGCACTATTGATTGTGGATGAATTAATATATCTATTTTTTCATATGGAATACCAAACAAATAATGTGCCTCTATATATTCAAACCCTTTGTTCATCATTGTTGCAGAATCTACAGAAATTTTTTTCCCCATCTTCCATACTGGATGATTAACAATAGATTCCACACTATGAGACATTTTTTTATTCTTCCTTTTATTAAACAACGGACCACCGGAAGCAGTTAAAACAATTTTTTTTACATTATTTATTGATTCATTTCTTAAACATTGAAATATAGCAGAATGTTCACTATCTACTGGAATAATTTTAGTGCCAGATTTTTTTAGTTTATTTTTAACTATCTCACCACCAGTAATTATTGATTCCTTGTTTGCTAACGCAACTATTTTTATGTTTTCATCTATACAACAAAGTAAAGGTTTAAGTCCACAAATACCAACCACTGCATTTACTACAATATCCGGTTTGGTTATTTTTATTATTTCTTCTAACCCATTTTCTCCATATAATACTTTAGTTTTGTTTTTAAAATCAATATCAACTTTATCTGTTATACATACATATTCTGGAGAAAATGTTTTAATTTGTTTCTGTAATAAATGAACATTAGATTTTGTCGTAAGAGCAACTATTTTAAACTTTTCTTTGTTATGATAAACAATATCAAGAACATTCTGTCCTATTGAACCTGTTGAACCTAATACTAAAACTTTCTTCATAAATTTTTTTCAAAAACTATTATTTCTTTAAAAAATATATCAAAAAATAAAAATAAAACGGTGCTGTAAACAAAAAACTGTCAAACCTATCCATCATACCACCATGACCAGGTAGCAAATCATCTGAATCTTTAAACCCACAATCACGTTTTATCAATGATTCTGCTAAATCTGAGATAGAAGTAAAAAATGCTAAACCAAAACCCAGAATAATAGTTCCTTGAGTATTAATAATTTCTATATTTAACAACTGTTTCAATATTACTACTGAAAAAATTCCTGCAATTAAACCTGAAATTAAACCAACTACACTTTTTTTTGGACTTATATTCTGTGCCAACTTTTTCCTACCCCACAAAATTCCAAAAATATAACTTGCAGTATCACAAATCCATATTGTTAAAAAAAGTAAGATTGTATATTCCATCCCTTTAGGACGAATATCTCTTATTAAAAACATATGCGCTAAACTCCAACCAAATAATACCGGTCCAATAAAACTAACCCCGATTCTACCTAAAGAACCAACAGGTTTCTGTCGTAAAATTTCTATAAAAAATAATATAAAAAATATTGTTGTTACAAACACTGGAGTTAAATATATGTTTGTTCTTATAAAATTCATCTCTTCTAAAACTATTATTAAAAAAATACATACACCAGAAAAAACAGATCCTACCAATGAAGTTTCATATCCGGCATTTATCGTCATATAAACATATTCTTTTATCATATAAAGTAATACTAATAATAATGTTATAAAATATAACGTAGAACCATAATAAACAGATACTAATATTAGCGGAATACCAAAAATAGCTGTTATAATTCTTGGCAAAATCATTTTATACTACCAAACCTTCTATTTCGTTTTTGAAACTCAAATATTGCTTTATAAAACTCTTCTTTTCTAAAATCTGGCCAAAATGTTTTAGTAAAATAAAATTCTGCATATGCACTTTGCCATAACATAAAATTAGAAATTCTTTGTTCTCCTGAAGTTCGTATTAGCAAATCTACATCAGGCATATTTTTTGTATATAAATATTCTCTAAAAATATTTTCATCAACATTTTTTTCTTTTGAATTTATAATCTCATTAACAGCTCTGATAATTTCTTGTCTTGAACCATAGTTTATACATAAATTTAGCACCAACCCTGTATTTTTTGACGATTCTTTAACCAAATCTGTAATCATTGTTTGAGTTTGTTTGTCTAATTTAGATAAATCACCACTTATATTGAGCACTATATTATTTTTCAGAATTTTTTTCCTCTCCGAACTAATATAATATTTTAAAAGTTTAAACAAACCAGAAATTTCTTTTTGTGGACGAGACCAATTCTCAGTAGAAAAAGCGTATAATGACAAATATTTTAAATTAATTTTTACTGCTAACTCTATAATTACTCTTACAGACCCCATCCCAGCCCGATGTCCAAATATTCTTGGCAACTTTCTTTGTTTAGCCCAACGACCGTTACCATCCATTATTATTGCTACATGATTTGGTAAGTTATTAAAATCAATCTCTGATTCATACTTTTTTACATTAGACATATTATAAAAAACCTTATTCTGTAATTTCTTTAACTTTTACATCCAAAAATTCATCAACTTTTTTTATATAATTTTCTGTCAACTTTTGTAGTTGCCCCTCTGCCTTTTTTTCGTCATCTTCAGAAATTTTTTTATCTTTTAACGCTTTCTTAATTTCTTCCATAGCAAGCCGTCTGTCATTCCTTATAGAAACCCGGTAAGTTTCTGCTATCTTGTTAACTTTTTTGATAAGTTCTTGTCTTCGTTCATCAGTTAGAGATGGCACTGTCAATTTTATCATTTTACCATCATTTACAGGAGTAAGACCTAAAGATGATTTTAATATTGCTTTTTCTATATTTGCAATAACAGAAACATCCCAAGGACGAATTTCTATTATTTTTCCTTCCACAATGTTAAAATTAGCAACCTGATTAAGTGTCATTTTTGAGTTATAACATTCAACTTCAATTCCTTCTACTAAAGTTATACTTGCACGACCAGTTCTTATTGTTTGAAGTTCTGATTTAAATTTTTCTATAGATTTTTTCATCAAGTCTTCTGTCTTGGACAAAATTTGTGATATCATAAGTTATACCTCCTATTATACACAGTTTTGTTAACTTTCTTGTATAAAAACTTAATTATTATAATAGTAAAAATAAATATTTATAAACCTATTTAATAATAGTACCAACATAAGATTTCCCTTGCAAAACTTTTAACAAATTACCTTTTTTATATAAATCAAAAACTACTACAGGTAAATTATTTTCCATACACAAAGAAAATGCAGTTGTATCCATAACTCTCAATTGTTTATTTATTGCCTGCATAAAAGTTAAACTTTTATATTTTTTAGCATTTTTGTCCTTTTTAGGATCAGAAGAATAAACACCATCAACTTGGGTCGCTTTTATTAATATATCAGAACCAATCTCAATAGCACGTAAAGATGCTGTAGTGTCTGTGGTAAAGTACGGATTTCCTGTACCTGCTGCAAAAATTACAATTCTACCTTTTTCTAAATGTCTAATTGCTCTACGCCGAATGTAGGATTCTGCTATTTTTGGCATATCAATAGCTGACATTACTCTTGTTTGCAACCCTTCACTTTCAAGAGATGTTTGTAAAGCTAAAGAATTTATAACTGTTGCTAACATTCCCATATAATCTGCAGTTGTCCGCTCAATAAAATTGACTTCTTTGCCTCTAAAAATATTTCCAGCTCCAATAACTATACATAACTGTACTTTAGTTTTATCTACTGCAAATTTAATTTCTTTAGCAACTTCTTTCAAAGAAATTTCCGAAATACCTGAGTGATTAGTTTTATCCCCAATACTTTCACCGGAAAGTTTTAATACCACTCTTTTATACATTATTTCCTCCAAAAAAGATTTTTTTTAATTCAATTATTCTATACTATTTAACTAACTGTCAAAGATTAGAAACAAGATTATTATTTAGACAAGGAATTTTTAGTCATATAAAAAAATAAAAGATTTATTTTTTTAAGAATTTTATTCTTCTCCTAAAACATATCTTACAAAACGTTTCACAGTAATATTTTCACCAATTTTTGCAATTGTTTCTACAATCAAATCTTTAATCTTTTGTTTCCCCTGGGTATCACGCATATATGGTTGTTCAAGTAGACAGGTCTCTTCATAAAATTTTATAATTCGCCCTTCGACAATTTTTTCTATTACACTATCTGGTTTAGACTTATTTTTTTCATCCTGTTTAAGTTGTTTTCTATAAATTTCTTTCTCTTGTTCAAGAACTTCTTTTGGAACATCTTCTTTTTTTACCCACCTGGGGTTAAAAGCTGCAATTTGCATACAAATTTCTTTAGCTAATTTTTTAAACTCTTCTGTTCTGGCAACAAAATCTGTCTCACAGTTAAGTTCTACCATAACACCTATTTTATCACCAGCGTGGATATATGTACTAATAATACCATTATTTGCACTACGCATTGATTTGTTAATTGCTTTAGTTGCACCACGTTCTCTTAATAACACTAAAGATTTTTCAATATCATTATTTGTTTCTTCTAAAACCTTTTTACATTCTAAAATCCCTGCACCTGAAATTGTTCTAAGTTTTTGGACTAATTCTGTTATATTTTTATTTGAGCTCACTGTCTTTCTCCTCACTTTCACTAAAATTTATTTCCTGTTTCAATTCTTCCTCTAAAATTGGTTGCGAAATAGGAATTTCTACATCTAAAGATTTTTCTTGTTCAGGTTTACTAGTATTAAGATTTTTACCTTCAATAACTGCATCTGCAATTATTCCACAAATAAGTTTTATTGATCTAATTGCATCATCATTCGCAGGAATTGGATAATCAACCAGTTCTGGATCTGCATCAGTATCACAAATTGCTACTACAGGAATTTTCATCCTTTTTGCTTCTCGTAATGCAATATTTTCTTTTACAGTGTCAACAATAAAAACAATCCCGGGTAACTCTTTCATTTCACGAATTCCTTCAAGATCATTTTGTAGTTTTGTAAGTTGTTTTGTTTTCATTGTAGCTTCTTTTTTTGATAGTTTATCAAAAATTCCATCCGATTTCATCTTTTCAAGCTGTTCCATGTTATTTATGGACTTTTTAATTGTTTCAAAATTTGTCAATGTTCCACCTAACCATCTCTGATTAACGTAAAAAGCACCACATCGTTGTGCTTCCTCTTTTACTGTTTGTTGTGCTTGCGGTTTTGTACCAACAAACAAAATTGTCTTACCTGATGATATGGTATCACGAATCATTCTGTATACACCTCTAATTTCTTTTATTGTCTTCTGTAAATCTAAAATATGAATTTTATTTCTTGCACCAAAAATGTATTTTTTCATTTTTGGATTCCACTTCCGTGTTTGGTGTCCAAAATGTACTCCTGACTCTAACAAATTTTTTATATTTATTGCAACCATAACAAATTCTCCTATTTTATATTGAAATTTTTGTAACCATTAGATTTTCACAAACACATTATTTTCTTTATATAGAACTTACTTATAAAATATATTTTACATATTGGGTTTTAATTATAATATTAACACTTATTTTACAAGATTTAGTTCTAAATTAGTCTGTCCTAATTTTTTCTTATCTTTTGCTGTTCCATTGCCAAAAATTATACTCCCTGTTGGACATTTAGTTTCACAAACTTTGCAATTATCACATTTATCATATTTCATAACCGCTAAATTTGAATCCAAATAAATATCTTTTACATGACACACTTTTGCACATATACCACACCCTATACACCCAACAGAACAAATTTGTTTAACAAAAGCACCTCTATCTTTTGAGGAACATTTTATGTGTACTTTATACTCACAACCTACAAGTTTTATTATTTTCTGAGGACAAGATTTTACACATAAGCCACAACCTGTACACTTTAAAAAATCTACTTCAGCAACTCCATATTCATTAATATATATCGCATCAAAAGGACATACTTCTACACAATCACCAAAACCTAAACATGCATATTTACATTTTTTTTGTCCTTGAAAAAATTTTTTCGAATAAGAACATTTTTTTATTCCACTATAAACAAAATCATTTTTGCATCTAACCCCACCAGAACATAAAACCTGAGCAACTTTTCTCTCAACATTTTTAGATTCTTTACCTAATATTTGTGCAATTTTGTTTGCAGCATTTTGTCCTCCAGGACGACACATAGATATATCTACGTTTTGCTCAACTATTGCACTTGCATATTGTTCACATCCTATAAACCCACAAGTACCACAGTTTGAACCGGGCAGTATTTTCAAAATATTTTCTTTTCTTGGATCAACTTTTATTTTAAACTTATTTGCAGCAAAACCTAATCCTAAACCAATTAATACCCCCGCAATAATCATTAAACCAGAAGATAATAACATTGTTTGTATAACGTTATTCATAATTTTTAGTATCCAAAAAGTCCTACTAAACCCATAAATGCTAATGACATTAATGCTGCTGTAATAAAAACTATTGAATAACCTTTCATAGCATTTGGTAATGGTGCAATTTCTAGCCTTTCTCTTATTGAAGAAAATAGTAATATTGCTAAAGAATATCCTCCCGCAACACCTATTGCATAAACTATGGATTGTCCTAAATTAAATTTATAATCTAACATCAAAAATGTCACTCCTAAAATTGCACAATTTGTTGTTATTAAGGGCAAGAATATCCCCAATGCTTTAAACAAACCTGGAATATTCTTTTTCATAAACAATTCTACAAATTGAACTAAAGAAGATATTACTATTATAAAAACTATAATTTTCAAAAAAACAAGATTTAACGGCACTAAAACAAAATAATAAATTAACCACGAACTTATTGTTGCTAATAACATAACAAAAAATACTGCACCTGACATTCCTATTGCAGAAGAAAATTTATTAGATACACCAAAAAATGAACATAAACCAATAAATCGCATCAATATTATATTATTTACAAACATTGAAGAAACTATTATTGCAAAAAGTGTTGAACTATTATTCATTATTTTTTATTTCCTTAAACTAATTTTCAATTTTTATCACACAAAAAGATTTTTTTGCACATGATTCACATGATGAAGGTAAATTACTTATCACTTTTGGTTGATTTTGTTTAACTTTATTCTCTATATATTTTACCAAAGCAACTAAACATCCTAAAACTAAAAACGCACCCGGGGGCAAAATCATTATTAAAATAGGATTTGATATTAACTTAGCTGAATTAAAAATATTCCCAGCACCTAAAAACTGTCTTACTAAAGCTACACAAACTATTGCTATCGTAAAACCAAAGCCCATCCCAAGACCATCAATAAATGATAAAAATATATTATTTCTATAAGCAAAAGATTCTGCTCTTGCTAGTATTATACAATTTACAACAATCAATGGAACAAATACACCTAAACTCTCTGAAAGTTTTGGCAAATAAGCTTTCATTGTATAATCTACTATCGTTGTAAAAGTTGCAATTATAACTATAAATATTGGGATTCTTATTTCAGAAGGGATTATCTTTCTTATTGCTGAAACTAAAATGTTGGAACAAACTAAAACGAATGTCGCAGCAATACCCATGCCTAAAGCATCGTTTGCAGTTGTTGAACATGCTAATACTGGACACAAACCTATCAACATTACTAATACAGGATTTTCTTTCAACCCTGCTAAAAAAGTTTCTATAGATTTATTTATAATATTTTTCATAACTATTTTATTGAGAAATATTATCAGATGTATTCTCAGGAACAACTTTTTTAATTACTTTTTTTTCTTCAACAACAGACACAGCACTTTCAAATTTCTTTTGAACGCTTTTAATGTAATCATATAATTCTTTATTTTGCATAACTTCACGAACAGAATTTGTAATTGCACGTGAAGTTATTGTTGCACCTGTAATTGAATCTATTTTACCTTCTTTAGAATCTTTTTTCAAATATAATTCTGTAGCAATTCTAGAAACAAACTGAGATAAAAAATCTGATGTGGTAACTTTTGCACCTAAACCAGGTGTTTCTCTATGAGACAAAATTTTTATATTAATAATCTTTGGTTCTTGATCTAAAGTTATTCCAACTAAATATTCCAAGTCACCACCATAACCTTTTATCCTGTTTTTTATCAATAAACCGACTACATCACCACTGGCATTTTTACTTTCTTCTACATAATAATTTAAACTAACAAAATCTATTTTTTTAAATTCTATCGCATCTTTTATTATTTCTTGTTTCAACTTTATTTCTCTATCTGAATTATTTCTAATTATGACAGGTTTTGTTCTAGTATAAAAATATGACAAACTCAACCCAGAAATTAAACATACTACAGATAATGTTAAAACTAACTTAAAAATTTTCATAATTTATACAAAAATTTTATCTACTAATTCTTATCTCACCAAATTTTCTTACTATAGTAAAATTGTCTATCATTGGAGTAACAAGATTCATTAACAATATTGAAAAACAAACTCCTTCAGGGTAGCTTCCCCAAAAACGTATCAACGAAGTTAATATTCCACATCCAATTCCAAATATTATTTTTCCTTTAGGAGTAACTGGTGTAGTAACAGGATCTGTAGCCATAAAAATTGCTCCCAAAAATAATCCTCCACTAAAAGTATATACTAAAACATTCTCTGGTTTAACAAATAAAGTTATCAATGCTACTGTTGCTATGAATGACAACGGAGCCAACGGATAGATATGTTTTTTGTAAACCAAATATAAATATCCTACAAGTAACAATATAACCGAAGTTTCACCTAAACTTGAAGAATAATTTCCTACTAACAAAGAGATTGTATCAGGAACTGTTCCACTTAAATTAAATTTTGTAATAGACAATGGTGTTGCCGTAGAAATCCCATCTATTACAAAATAACCTATTTCTTTTGGAAAAGAAATTTGCAAAAAAGCTCTTCCAACAAGTGCAGGGTTGAACGGATTATATCCTACCCCACCATAAACCATTTTCCCAAAAACTATACTAACAAAAGAACCTATACAAACTATCCATAAAGGTGTAGTAGAAGGCAAAGTATAAGATAATAAAACTGCTGTTAATACACTACTAAAATCTTTAAAAGTAGGTTCTTGTTTTCTTAGCATATTAACAAAATATTCAGAAGCAATCGCACAAATAATTGATACTGTTATTATCCAAACAACACGTTGACCAAAAAATATTACTGCCCCAACACCAGCAGGAATAAGAGATATTATTGTATCCATCATCATTGTAGATATTGTATGTTTTGCTTTAATATGCGGAGCAGCCGAAATTATAAAATTTTGTTCCATAAAAATTTTTTAAATATGTAATTTATAATATTAAATTTTTATTTAATAACACTTTTTGCAAATTTTATCTGGTTTACTATTGGTCTTTTTGAAACACAAATATATGAACAACAACCACATTCTATACAATCTTTTGGCGAAAAAAATTTTACCTTATCCCACATCTCGTGTTCTATATATAAACTTAAAAAATTTGGCATAAGTCCCATCGGACACACACGAACACACTTACTACATCTTATACACGGACCAAAAGGATAATCTTTGATTCTATCTTTTAAAAATAAAATTCCGGATGTTCCTTTTATTGTAGGAACCTCCATAGTTCCAACAGACACACCCATCATAGGACCACCTAAGATTATTTTATTAGTTTTTGTAATATCAATATTTAATGTTTTCACTATATCACTTACTAAAGTCCCTATTGGAACCATAAAGTTCCCTATTCTATTTATATCTCCAGAAACAGTTACCGCTCGTTCAAACAATGGAATACCTTTTACTACAGCGTTATAAATTGCATACGAAGTTGCGACATTTTGTACCACAACTCCAACATCCATCGGCAAACCACCCAACGGAACTTCTTTATTAAGAATAGTTTTTATCAATTGTTTCTCTGCACCCTGTGGATATTTGGTTTTAACACAAACAATATCTACATTTGGAACATGAGAAACTACATCTTTCATTTTTTTAATTGATTCAGGCTTGTTATCTTCCAACACAACTATTCCTTTTGCTGCATCTAATACATACATTATTATTCTTAACCCTTCTACAATTTCGCGACTATATTCTTGCATAAGTTTATCATCACAAGTAAGATATGGTTCACACTCACAACCATTTAAAAGAACAGTTTCAATTTCTTTTTTTGGAGAAAGTTTTACATGTGTAGGGAACATCGCTCCACCTAAACCTACAATACCACTATTTTGTATTACACGCACAATCTCATTATTATCAAAACGAAAGTATTCTTTATACTTTGAAGTAAAATCTATTGATTTATTATTACCATCATTTTCAATAACTATTACAGGAAGTTTGTCTCCAATAACGGGATGTAAAAAATCTTTTATTTCTTTAATTTTTCCTGATACAGGAGAATGTATAGTAGCAGAAATTAACCCATCTGCTTCTGCAATCTTTTGTCCTTTTAACACGTAATCGTTTTGTTTTACCAAAGGTTTTGCAATTTTGCCAATATGTTGTGACAAATGAACGAAAAGTAATCCTGGAGAAAAAATCTTTTCTAAATGATAGTGTCTTGAAATTTTATTTTCTTGAGGATGTACTCCACCAAAAAATTGTTTTATAGTCATTGAAGTTTATTTTTTCTTTCTTGAAAAGTTAATTTTCTAACAAATTATACTTTTTTACTTTTTGTTCCACTATTTTTTTCCATTGTTCAACAATGTTTTTTCCATCTTCAGTATCTAACAAATGCTTAAATCTTCCCTGTAACTTTAAATATTCTTCAACATCAACTAATTTCTTTAGTTTTCTTACATTTGTTAATGAACCATTTTCGTATTCAAATAATGGCCAAACTCCTGTTTCAACTGCAAGACGAGCAATTTCTATTGACAACGAAGTATCAGATTTCCAACCTAATGGACAAGGACTTAAAATATGTAAAAATTTTGGTCCTTTCATTGACAAAGCTTTTTTTACTTTGCGTTGTAATTCTACTGGTAAATGCACTGACGCTGTTGCAACATATACACAACCATGAGCTAAAGATATTTCCACAAGATCCTTTTTAAACTTTAAATTTCCAGATGGTGATGTTGTTGTAATTGTTCCTAAAGGTGTTAAACCACTTTTTTGTATTCCTGTGTTCATATAAGCTTCGTTATCATAACATATCGTCAAAATATTTTGACCACGTTCCCATAAACCTGAAAACGCCTGAAGACCAATGTCTGCAAATCCGCCATCACCGGCTTGCGCTATTATGTTAATTTTATCATTTATGCCTAAGTGTGTTAATGCAGATTCAACTCCTGTAGATACAGCTCCAGCATTTTCAAATAACGAATGTATAAAAGGCACTTTCCAAGAAGTATTTGGATATCCTGTAGAAAAAACTTCTAAACAACCAGTATTGTTTACTACTATCGTATTTTTTCCAGCTGCTTCTAATACTAATTTTGCAGCTAAAGATTGGCCACAACCTGCACATGCCGTATGACCTGGTACAAATAATGTTTTGTCATATTGTGAAACGTTAGAACTTATATTAGTTTCTATCATATAATTTCTCCCATTTTGTATTTAGATGTAACTACCAATATTTTCTTTGTTAACACCTAAAAATTCTGTTTCTACATCTTTGTTTTGTTTGAAAATATCTATAATTTCTTCTTTTGACACATCTCTACCACCTAACCCAGATACATAACCACTTATTTTTGGAAAATTTTTGCCATTATTGTTTGAATAAAAAGCAGCGCTAATTTCTGTAAACAAAATTCCATTTAAACCTAATGATATTGACTTGTCAATTACACAAATTTTTTTTGCATTATTTAATGAATTAACCAAAATTTTTGACGGAAACGGTCTATAGGTTATTACTCTAACCAAACCAACTTTCTCACCTTGATTTCGTAAATCGTCAACGGATTCTTTTATTGTTCCACAAATTGATCCCATAGAAACAAAAATTGTTTCTGCATCGTCAGTCTTATATTTTTCAATAAAACCAAAAGATTTTCTACCAAAATTTTTTGTAAAATCATCTGCAACAGCCTGAATTTTTTTCATAACTTCATTTTCCATTGTCTTTTGCATTGCATATCTGGTTTCCAAGTAATATTCCGGACCAGATAATGGACCAAAAGTCATCGGATTGTCTACATCTAACTTATATGGCGCTTCATAATTAGATACAAACTTGTCAACCAAATCCTGTGCAGGAAATTCTACCGGTTCAAAACCATGACTTAAAATAAATCCATCTATGTTAACGATTACTGGTAACATAATATCCTTGTCCTCAGCAATTTTAAATGCTTGTATGTGTAAATCGCACGCTTCTTGTATGTCTTCAGCAAATAACAAAATTATCCCAGCATCACGAACTGTTACTATATCCTGTTGATCGTTCCATATATTTATTGGAGCAGAGACTGCCCTATTTACACAACACATAACAACTGGTAATCTCATCCCTGCAATATTAAACAAAACTTCCGCCATCAACAATAAACCCTGTGATGAAGTGGAACTATATACCCTGACTCCAGCAGCAGATGCTCCCAGGACACAACTTGCTGCTGAATGTTCTGACTCCACATTAACAAATTCTGCATTTAACTTTTTTGCTGCTATCAAGTTTGCCAACTCTTCAACTATATGCGTCTGCGGAGTTATTGGATACGCTGCTATAACAGCCGGTTTGCACATCGCAACTGTTCTTGCAATTGCTACTGCTCCTTCTAAAAACTGTTTCATTTTCTCCCCCTAAAAAATACTTTTTGCCATTTACCATAAGTTAAAGAAAATTAAAATTTTAACCACAAAAAACTTGGTTTATTCATCAATCATTTCTATATCTTTGACAGGGCATACTTTAACACAAATTCCACATCCTTTACAATACTCATAATCAGTATCATAACTTTTTTTGCTACCAGATATGCACCCTTCTGGACATAACAAATAACAACTTCTACATCCAGTACAATTTTTATGTAAAAACTTTGGTTTTTTACCAGTTCTCCAAGAACCTGTCTTATTGTTTAACGCAGTCCCCGGTTTTGTTATAATTTTAGCAAACATAATTCCTCCAAAAAAATAAAACCAACAAACTTATGACCCAAATTTACTTGCAAAATCATATCCAGCTTTTGCAAGACGAATGTTTAACTCAACATTCTTTCCTTTAAACCTTTCACTCATAGCTTCGTTTAACCTTTCCAAACTTACTTCTTTAGTCAAGAAACTAAATGCACCAAGCAAAACTGTATTAGCCATAGGTTTGCCAACAGTTTCTTCTGAAATCTTTGTTGCTGGAATTGAGAAAACCTTTCTATCTTTGTCAGAAACAAAATTTTTTGCAGAATTTATAATTGCAACACCACCAGATTTAATTTGTTCTAAAGGATCTCTCAAATTAAACAATGTTTCATCAACAATTATTGAATAGTTTGCCATACGTATCTGACTTCTTAACCTAATAGGTTTTTCATCATATCTTAAAAAAGCGTTCATTGGCGCACCCATACGTGCAGCACCAAAATGTGGAAATGCATAAGCGTACATATTTGATTTTATTATTGCAGAACCTAATACTTGTGCCGTTGTTATCGCACCTTGACCTGCTCTGGCAAAAATTATCACTTCTTTCATTAAATTCTACCCCTCAATTTTAATTGCTTCCGTAGGACAATTTTGTGCTGCTTCTTTAACTTTTTCTTCTAAATCTGAACTTACTATTTCTGCCTTTGCTGTTGCAACATCGCCTGACATCTCAAAAATTTCTGGACAGGTGTCTATACACAAACCACACCCTGTACATAAATCCTTATCTACTTTTACTTTCATTATATTCTACCTCCTAATTGTGTAAATTAAAAAGTTATTGAAATAAAATTAAAACAACAAAAAACCCTTCTTATTAAAAAACACATTTTTTGAAATATTTCAAACTTATAATATTTTTGTAGAAAAGTTTTTTTATGTATATAAAACTATTATTGCATTGTCAATATATGCTAACTAAATTCTTCATACATTTGTTCAATTTTTTTTATTACATTACCAACAAAATGTTTTTTTAAAACAAATGAATAATCATTTTTTTTATCAAACCTATTTAAAAATAACATTTTTATATATTTTGTAAAATTGTCTACAACTATATCTCTTCTATCTTCTAAAGAAACCAAAAAACACGATGATAAGTTTTCTATAATTTCTTTAACACCACAAACTTCACTGCTAACAATTGGTTTATTAAAACTCATCGCTTCTAAAATAACATTTGGTGATCCTTCCCATAGAGATGTTAGTAAAAATATATCACAAGCGTTTATGTAATCATAAACATTTTTTTTATATCCAATAAATTTTATATAATCAAACAATCCATAATTACAAACTTTTCTTTCTAAAACTTTTTTTTCCTCACCATCTCCTATTACAACAAACAAAATATTTGCTTCTCTTGATAACTTTTTTATTTCTTGTTCATTTTTAATCTTTCTTACTATTTCTATCAGCAAATCATATCCTTTTTGTTTGTGTAGTCTACCTATGGACAAAATCATAAAATCATCTTTCTTTAATCCAAGTTGTTCTCTAATTTCAGTTTCTGTTTTTTCAATTATCAAATCCTGCAAATCTATTATGTTTTCCACCACAACAACCTTTTCTTCTAAAACATTCTGTTCTTTAATAACAAATTTTTTTAATTCTTGCGAATTAACCATAACTTTATCATACAAACTCGGTTTTTTATAAAAAAAACTGGTCAGTTTTAAATTAAACTTTTTCTCTTTTTCTGCAACACGTTCAGATAATATTACTCTACATTCAGGGATAAATACCTTTGTAAAAAAATTTAATATGTTTGCTTGGAATAAAAAACTATGTACTATACATGGTCTGTTCAATAACAGTAAATAAATGTATTTTAGCATAGAAACAGCAAGTGCTAAACAATTTAATAAAGAAAATTTTTCTTGCAAAAACAAATTATCAACAACTACTCCTAAAGATTTAATTTTTTCTTTCATTAAACCATTTTTTTTTAAAGATATAACTATCGGTATAACATTCTCACAATAATTTTCTTTTATTGATTTTAACAAATAATATAACTGTTTCTGTGTACCACCATAATTAAGCGAAGTTATAACATACATTATTTTTTTTGAAATATTATTTGACTTAGACGTTAGATTCATTGAATTTATTTAAAAAACAACTTTGATTTTATTATTTTGTATTTTGTCAAAAAATATTTTATTATAGTAATTAGTGTTTCTATTCCATACTTTAAACTTCTTAAAAAATTAATACTTGACGCTTCCTTAAAATATTTTGTTGATACAGGCACATCTCCAATTTTAAACCCAAAAAAAACGCTCTCTATCAAAAACTGTTGGTCAAAAACGAAATCGTTAGAATTTTTTTCCCACGGAACAGTTTCTAAAACCTTTTTTGAATATGCTCTTAAGCCACTATGCCATTCGCCAAGGTTTTGTCCTAATAACAAGTTTTCTAATACAGTCAAAAAACGGTTAGAAAAATATTTGTACAACGGCATCCCTCCTTCTAACGCTTCTTTTCTTGTTCTTATTCTATTTCCTAAAACAAAATCGCATATTCCTTCTTTAATAAAACCTATCATATATGGTATTATTTTGGGTTCATATTGATAATCTGGATGTAACATTACCACAATATCTGCACCCATCTTCAGTGCTTCTCTATAACATGTTTTTTGATTTGCGCCATAACCAAGGTTTTTATTATGTACTATTGTTCTAAGTCCAAGTTGTTTTGCAATCTCTACTGTTTTATCTTTTGAACAATCGTCAACAAGAATAATTTCATCAACTACACCTTTGGGAATTTCTTTCACTGTCTTTTCAAGTGTCTTTTCTGCATTATATGCTGGTAAGACTATTATAACTTTATATTTCATATTTTTCCATACATTTTATTTTTGTAAATTATAACTTCTTGATTTTCTGTTGATATATATTTGTTTGTAAAATGTATACCTAAAATCTTTTTTGGTTCTTCATAAATTTTAACTATATTATAATTTTCTTTTATAGCTTTATAATTTTTTAAGTTGTTTGATGCTGTTTTTGTAACAACTAAATATTCTGGAAATTTGTCTATATTGTTTTCAATAACTTTTTCATCTGTTGGAAAGTTTATCAATTTATAGTCAAGAAATTTTATAGGTGGAAAAGTTCCCACCATTGCCCAACCATTTGGTATACCAATAGATGCATCTCGAGGAATATTCTCGTTAATCCACTTCCCTGCAAAAGTTAAGTTACCATTTACCACAAAAAGTTTTGAATAAAAAATTGTTCCAAGAATAAAAATAAATATTGTTATAAGTAAATACACCACACCAAAATATCGTATAAATTGTTTTTCTATGATAATTTTATAAATTCCATAAGCACTAAAAATACTAAATAGTGGCATGTTTACACTAAAAACTCCTTCATGTTTCATAACAAAACTGGAAAAAAGAAAATATGATAAAAACAATATACTTAAAAATTTTTTATCACCTTCTTCTCTTAATCCATAAAAAATACCAACAAAACATATTGGCAATAATATCCATAAATGTCCAAATTGAAAAGCTTCAAACAAAAATTTTATCCCTGCAAAAAAATCAAACCTACCATAACCATATCCAGCAATATTGTGACCAATAGCAGAAACATAAAATTGGCGTAACCTAAATGGTAAATATGGATTCATTATTAAATAAACTAAAAAACTTATTAAACCAAATATAAAATATTTTTTATAGTTAAAATTTTTATTAACAATAATATCTGCAAAAATTAAAAAAATAACAAATATTCCGTTACTTAAAACACTTGCAGTTGATAGACCAACAAAAATTGTACTTAATAAAAAACTTTTATTATCTTTGTCTTCGTTAAAATTTTTTAAGTAAAATAATATTCCTAACAAAATCAAAAACATTCCATAAGTGTGTGCTTTAATTTGATGGCTATAATTTAATATAAACGGATTTAAAACAAAAAAAATTGTTGACAAAAAAGCAATTGCCTTACTCTTAAAAAACTTTTCAACCAAAAACCAAATAATAACAACTGAAAATAACACAAAAATTGCACTAAATAATCTTGCTACAATATAAATTTTAGCATTTTCTTGTGGACGGGTAAAATAATAAGACACATCTCTGTTAATTGTTATTAAATTAAAAATCTTTGCTTTAATCAACATTGCACCTAAAGAATATAAATAAAAATTTCCATAA
>CALDDQ010000013.1 GCA_937936785.1 uncultured Endomicrobiia bacterium | reverse complement strand
ACACTTTCAACCTCGTTCATCTTCCACTTGTTTCATAATCATCTTTTGAAACAAAGTATTTATCATCACATTTATATATAGTATCATCAACAGTTACTTTTATTTTTTCCATTTCAGGTTTTAAACAATAGTTATTGTCTTTGTCAAAATATTTACAATCACCACATCTTTGGTTTAACCGGTTGGTTTTTATAAATCCCATTATTTTTTTTCCAATTGGTTAGAGTTTTATAACTATTTTACCATTAAAATTACTATTTTATTATTAAAATCATAACATATCAAAATATAATAACTACCAATTTTTACATATTAAAATATTAGCACAAAATCAACTCTTTTAGTTAATATTTTTATTTACTCTTATAGTGTATTATAATTTAACAAAAAATTTGTTATTAAAAGTAATGTTATCTAATATATTAAAAATTATTGTGTTTTATATATAACACCACGAAATAAATGAATTTAAACACTTCTAATTTGTTTATCCAACAAAGTATCAAATAAAGGTTACATATTATTTTTCAACTTTTTTATTTTCAAAATCTACATTTTTTAATAATTCATAAAACTGATAGTTTATTATAGAATTTGCATTAAAATAACATATACCTGAAACTAACGGCTCATTAAAACATAGTTCTATTTGTTGTTTAAGTTTTTCATCAGTCATTTCGTTATAATATGCTCCAAGACCCATTACTAATTTAACTTTGGTTTTAGACTTTTTTATTACATCAACATTTTCTTGTAAATATCCTTTAAACTTTATTATATCATTTGTATACGACATAGGATAAATATAATCTACCCAACCATTTTTTACCCACAAATCCCATTCCTGAAATATATTATTATTTTTTGCAGTTGTTGGAGTATGGTATACCGCACAAGAAAATTTTAATCTTGGATTTTGTTTTTTTATTATTTTATAAGTTTCTTTAACAAAAGAAGAAATTAAATCATTTTTAAACTGTTGAAAATCTTTATCTTTAGTATCTGCTTCTTTGTTATATTTCAATTTATACTTTTTTAAACTATATTTGTTATATCCCGTATCAAAAAATCCTTGATACCTTATTCTGTCTAACTGTATTCCATCAACATCGTAATTTTTAATAATTTCTTTTACAATAGCCAAAATTCTGTTTCGCACAGCATCTACTGCTGGAGAACTCCAGGTTAAAACAGTCCCATCTTGTCTTTTCTCAGCCCATAAAGGATTTTCTTTTAACAAATTTCCTTCTTCAATAAAAACATTTATATATGGATGTATTTCCATATTATAGTGTCTACTTTTTTTAACTATATATTCCAACACATCCCATTTTGAAGCACGGGGAGCAATTTTGCTATTATAATAAACTTTTCCATCAGTATATTTTGTTAAAAAAAATACTGTATTAATATGCATATCATTTAATTTTTCAAACTGTTGATCAATGATTTCTTTTGCTTTTTGTTCATCAGAAAGGTCTATTGTATAAACATTATACCAAACAGCATTGACAAATTTTTCTGCAAGAATGTTAGTTATAAGTAGGTTGAATATTAAAACAATTTTTATGATAAGATTATTCATTAAATATTCAACTAAGTTTTTTCTTAAATATTTCTGTTAACAACTTTGGGTTAGCTTTACCTTTTGTTTTTTTCATTGCAGAACCTATCAACGATCCTATTGCTTGCTGCTTTCCACTTTTATAATCTTGAACAATTTTAGGATTTTCATTAATAACCTCATCAACTAAAACTTCTAATTCTTTACTATCAGAGATTTGCACTAACCCGTTCTTTTCTACTATTGATAACGGCATATCACCACTTTGCCACATTTGATCAAAAATTTGTTTTAGAAGTTTAGAAGAAATCGTCCCTTCAAGCAACAATTTTGTTAATTGAGCAATATGTGTATGTGAAATTTTTTTGTTTGAAACGATAAATTCTGAAATAGTTTTATTTTCTGCGTTCAACCTACCAAGAAATTCTGTTGTAATTATGTTACAAACATTTTTTGCTATTGTTTTTAAATCTATTTTTTCATTGATATCTTTTTTTAATTCAAGTACAGTTTTTTCAAAAAAATTTGCTAAATCTTGTTCTGAAACCAAAACATTTGCATCATAATCTGATAAACTATACACTAAAACAAACCGTTCTTTTTTTTTGTTTGGAAGTTCAGCAATGTTCTCTTTTATTTCTTCAATCCATTCTTTTTCAATTATCAACGGTAACAAGTCCGGTTCGGGAAAATATCTATAATCATGTGCTTCTTCTTTACTGCGCATAGATTCTGTTCTCTCTGCAGTTTCGTTCCACAATCGTGTTTCTTGGACTATTTTTTCTCCTAAAATAATATTTTTCATATGCCGTTCAATTTCATACAACAACGCTTCTTTAATCGCTTTAAACGAATTCATATTCTTCAACTCTGTTTTTGTTCCTAACAATTTTATTGGAATAATTTTTTCTTGTTCTACAAGATTAAATATTTCGTTATTCGTTGACACTGAAACATTTGCGTCACAACGAAATGTCCCTTTTTCCATATCACAGTCAGAAACACCAATATACCTTAAAATATTCCTCAAAGTAGATAAATATTCCGTAACTTCATCTACTGAAAATAAACATGGTTCTGTTACTATTTCCATCAACGGTGTGCCAGTCCTGTTATAATCTACTAAAGAATAATCTAACTCTTCTTTTCCAATACTATGCAAAAGTTTCCCTGCATCTTCTTCTAAATGCATTCTATGAATAAAAACTTTTTTTTTGTTTTTATTCTCTAACTCAATTTCAACATATCCATCAGTTGCAACAGGTTGTTCATACTGTGAAATTTGATAATTTTTTGGCAAATCTGGATAATAATAATTTTTTCTTGCAAATATTGATTCTTGATGTATCTTACAATTTAGTGCGATAGCAGATCTTATTGCAAGTTCAACCGCTTTTTTGTTCAATACAGGCAAAACACCTGGTTGTCCTGTGCATACAGGACAAATGTTTTTGTTAGATTGTTGTCCGTATTCTACCGCACAAGAACAAAACATTTTTGTTTTTGTATTTAATTGTACATGAACTTCCAACCCAATCACAGGTAAGAAAGATTTGTTTTCGTATTTTATAATATTTATTTGGTTCATTTAATTTTTGAACACTATTTTTTAATATTTTTTATCATCAATTTTTTCTTTAACATCGTGTTGTTCATTTTTCAAAATATAAATTTGCTCGCCTTGTTTTATATATCCCAACTCTTTTCTTACATAATACTCAATTGTTGAACTATCATTTTTTATCAAATTTAATTCTTGTCTTAAATCGAAATTTTTTCGTTTTAACAAGATATACTTTTTTTCTAACTCATTATATTTTTGTTTTACAACGAAATATTTAATAATAGCATTTGAAACAAACACATAACTTAAAAAAATTATCACACTATAAAACAAAATTTTTTTATAATCAAAATCCGGAAGTTCAACTTTTTGTCTATAAATTTTGTTTTTCAAAGTTTTTTTTAAAATAATTTTTAAAAAACTAAAAAACTTTTTTACCTAAATAAACCGCTTTTTTTCCAAGTTGTTCTTCAATTCTTAGAAGTTGGTTATATTTACATATTCTATCAGTTCTTGATGCAGACCCTGTCTTTATCTGTCCTGTATTCAATGCGACAGAAAGATCTGCGATAAAACTATCTTCTGTCTCTCCTGAACGATGAGAAATTACTGCGTTATATCCATTTTTATAAGCTAAGTTTACCGCTTCTACAGTTTCTGTTAACGAACCTATCTGATTTAACTTTATCAAAATTGCATTTCCAATACCTTGCTGTATCCCTTCCTGAAATATTTTAGTATTTGTTACAAAAACATCGTCTCCAACAAGCTGAATTTTTTCTCCAAGCTGTTCTGTTAACATTTTCCACCCAGACCAATCTTTTTCACTCATACCATCTTCAATAGAAATTATAGGATATTTTTCTACCCACAATTTATAAAAATTTACCATTTCAGAAGAATTTTTTTCTTTATTTTCTGGTTCACCTTCTAAAACATATTTTTCTTCATAAAATTCACTTGCTGCAGGATCCAATGCTATAAAAACATCTTTTCCTGCTACATATCCAGATTTATCAATTGCTTCCATTATCACTTCTACAGCTTCAGAATTAGATTTTAAGTTTGGTGCAAATCCTCCCTCATCACCTACTGCCGTATTATACCCTTTTGTTTTTAAAACTTGTTTCAAATTATGAAACACTTCTGCACCATACCTTAAAGATTCTTTAAAACTTTTTGCTCCAGCAGGAACTACCATAAACTCCTGTAAATCAACATTATTGTCCGCATGTGCACCACCATTTAAAATGTTCATCATTGGAACTGGTAAAACATATTTTTTTTCTTTAACAACCGAATAGGTTTTTCTTATATATTCATACAAAGGCAAATCATAACTACCTGCTGCAGCACGACACACAGCCAAAGACACCCCTAAAATTGCATTTGCACCAAGATTTGATTTAAACTCTGTCCCATCCAATTTTAACATTGTTTCATCAATTAACTGCTGTTTTGTTACATCCATACCTTTTAACTTTTTTGCTAAAATTGTATTAACATTTTTTACTGCTTTTAGAACACCTTTGCCTAAATAACGTTTTTTGTCGCCATCACGAAGTTCTAACGCTTCCTTTTCACCTGTTGACGCTCCTGACGGAACCGCTGCACGACCTATTGTATTATCTGTCAATATTACATCTACTTCTACTGTTGGATTTCCTCTTGAATCTAAAATTTCTCTTCCTACTATATTTTTTATTCTTTTAGTCATTTTTTTCTCCTATGTTGATATTAATTTATTTTTTTGAACAAAAAGTTTTTTCTAATTATTTTATATATCTAAATTTTTTACTTCTAACGCATGTGATTCAATAAACGCTCTTCGTGGTTCCACTTTTTCTCCCATAAGAGTTGAAAAAATTCTATCAGCTTCTACTGCATCTTCCAGTTCTACCCTATACATTTTTCTTGTTTTCACATCCATTGTAGTTTCCCAAAGTTGTTCCGGATTCATTTCACCTAACCCTTTGTATCTTTGAATATCAAAACTTGATCTAGAAATAGTATTAATTACATTTACCATTTCTGGAATAGATTTTACCACAAAATCTTCTTTCTCTAATTCCAGTTTTGCGATAGGTTTTTCTTTTGCTTCTAACACATCTGACAAACCAAACTTTTCCATTTTTGAAACAATTTTTTCCAAAGGTTCAAACTCCCACAATTCCTTAAAATAATACATTATCTCAGCTTCTGAACCTTTATCTTTAAGAATTTCGTCACGTTTTTGTTGCCATTGTTTCTCTGTAAACACAAACTCTTTTGTTTTGTTGTAAGTTAACACATATAATGGAAATCTATTTTCACTTTTAAACTTAAGATATTCATCCCAGGAAACTTCTTTGTTCATAATTTTTGTTACAATAGAATTAAAGTTTAGTATTGTCTTAAATAATTCAAATATTTCACCACTATCTTTTTGTGGGAAAAAAGTTTTTTTGTCAGTTGTTACTTTAGTTTTGTTAGCAGCTTCTTTCAAAAGTATTTCTTGTAATTTTTGGTCAGAATCAACATACATTTCTTTTTTGTCTTTTTTTACTTTATATAACGGTGGACAAGCAATATAAACATGTCCTTGTTCTAACAACGGCAACATCTGACGATAAAAAAATGTTAATAACAAAGTTCTTATATGTGCACCATCAACATCCGCATCTGTCATAATAATTATTTTATGATATCTTAGTTTTTTTAAATCAAACTCTTCTTTACCAACACCAGCACCTATTGCAGTAACCAATGTTCTTACTTCATCATTGCTTAACACTTTTGCTATACGCGCTTTTTCTACATTAATAATTTTACCTTTCAAAGGTAATATCGCTTGAAAATTTCTATCCCGAGCTTGTTTTGCAGATCCGCCTGCTGATTCTCCTTCTACAATAAACAACTCACACTTTTCTGGATTAGATTCAGAACAATCAGCAAGTTTACCAGGTAACCTCATTGTATCTAACAAACTTTTTTTCCGGACAAGTTCTCTCGCTTTACGTGCAGCATCTCGTGCTTCGCATGCAGAAATAATTTTTTGACATATTTTTTGTGCTATTTGAGGATTTTCTTCAAAAAAAGTTGACAAAACATCATTCGCAATAGATTTTACCATTCCTTCAATTTCAGAGTTGCCAAGTTTGGTTTTAGTTTGGCCCTCAAATTGTGGATTTGGAATTTTAACTGAAATAACTAATGTTAACCCTTCTCTAACATCTTCCCCTGTAATGTTTAAATTGTTTCCTTTTATAAGTTCGTGTTTTTTAATATAATCATTTATAACTCTTGTCAGGGCAGACCTAAAACCTGAAAGATGTGTCCCACCTTCCGTAGTATGTATTGTGTTAACAAAAGTATTAACTCTTTCATCATATCCATCGTTATATTGTATCGCTGCTTCTAAAAAAATATCTTCTTGTTTTTTGCTAATATAAATTGGTTCTGGATGAAGAGTATCTCTGTCAGTATTTAAATATTTTACAAACTCTACAATACCTCCATCATATTTAAATGTCTTTTCTTTATCATCACGTTCATCAATAATTGTTATTCTCAACCCAGGATTCAAAAATGCAAGTTCTCTTAACCTGTTTGACAAAATGTCAAACGAATATCTTGTTGTAGTAAATATAGTACTATCGGGCAAAAACCGTATTTTAGTACCGGTATTTTCTGCTTTTCCAACAACTTTTACTGGATGTTCTGGAACACCGCGGTTATATTTCTGTTGATAAATTTTCCCATCACGATAACTTTCAGCAATTAACCATTCCGACAATGCATTAACTACAGATACTCCTACTCCATGTAACCCACCAGAAACCTGGTATGCTTTATGTTCAAATTTTCCACCTGCATGCAACACCGTTAAAACTACTTCTAAAGCAGATTTTCCTTCAACTTTAGGATCTTTTGTTCCTTTCATTGGATCCACAGGAATACCACGCCCATCATCCTTAACAGTAATGGAACCATCTTCATGAATTATAACATCAATGTTTTTACAATAACCTGCTAATGCTTCATCTACAGAGTTGTCCACAACTTCGTATACAAGATGGTGTAACCCTGCAGAACCTGTTGAACCTATATACATAGCAGGACGTTTTCGAACCGGTTCTAAACCTGACAAAACACTTATCTTTGACGCATCATAATTTGAAACATTTTTTTGTTTTTCATCTATCAGCGAATCATTTTTTTCTGACATAAAATTATCCTCTCAAATTTAAAAAAACTCATACAATATCATTAATAGTTTTGTTAAGTTTTTCTCTTAATTGTTCTATAGTTAATCTTGTTTCAATTTTTTTATTATTAAAAAAAGAAATCTGGCCAGTTTCTTCAGATGTTACTATAACTACAGCATCACTTATCTGAGCCACACCAGCCGCAGCACGATGTCGTGTACCAAAACGTTTTATATTTTCTTCTTCACTTAAAGGTAAAATACATCTCGCAGCGATAATTTTATTTTTTGAAATAATAACAGCCCCGTCATGTAAAATACTGCCTTTAGCAAAAATACTTATTAACATCTCTTTTAAAACATCTGCGTTAATTATTACTCCTGTGCTAACCAAATCTTTCAATCCAATTTTTCGTTCTATAACAATTATTGACCCTGTTTTTGTTTCTGAAAACTCTTTAATAGCAGAGATTATTTCTTCTACAAAAATTATTTTTTTTGAATTAACAATTTTAGCTGGTAAATATAGTTCAGCTAACACAGTCCTTATCTCCGGCTGAAAAACTATCGCCAACAACACCACTCCTGCTAACCAAAACCGTTGTAAAACCCACGATGTCACGGGAAGTTTTAATACAAAAACTACAACTATTGTAAACAAGAACATTAATACCAAACCAAAAAAAATACGTATTGCACGTGTGTCTTTTATATAAATTATAAACCTATACAATAAATATCCTATTAGCATTATGTCTACAATATGTACAAAATATTTTTGCCACAGAATATTAAAATTCATAATTCTTTTTTTCATACAAAAATTTTTTTCAACTTTCAACTATATAAATATTACAACTTTTTGCTTTATTCCTATTGCACAATATCTACGTAAAAAAATATTAAATTCTTAAAAATTAGTTTTAATAAAATTAAATTATAAATATAATAACAAATTTATTTTTGGTTATTGACAAACTAATTTTGATTTTATAAAATTTAGTAAACAACAAAGAGTATTGTTGTGCCAAAACAAAGGCGTTTTTGTGCTGAAAGAATAGTAAGATAAGTAATTTGTCTTTCTAAAAGGTTTAGCACAAAAACGCCTTTTTTATTTATAAAAATTTATGAAAAAATTTTTAGATGATAGAAAAATACATATACCTTCAGGTTGTGGTGTTACTGGAATTATGGACACTTCAGGTAAATCAATTAGTGGTTCCGACATCGTAACTTCTATAATAAATATGACAGAACGTGGTAACGGTCTTGGTAGTGGGTATGCCGGGTACGGTATTTATCCAGAAATGAAAGATTCTTATTGTTTTCATATAATGTATCAGAAAGACACTGTTATTGAAGTTACAGAAAATTATTTAAATAAAAAATTTAACCTAATTCTTAAAGAACCTATACCAACAAAAAATGTTAAAACTTTAAGTTATGTCCCAATTTTATATAGATATTTTATATCTCCTAAAGCAGAACTAATAAAATTAAATTATGAAACAGAATCGCAAACAGAATTTTTTGAACAAGATTTTGTTTCAAGTTGTGTAATGTTTATAAATAAGGAAATTGAATATGCATTTGTATTTTCTTCAGGAAAAAATATGGGAATATTTAAAGGCGTAGGTAATCCGGATGAAATTGCAGAGTTTTTTAAAATTTATGAATATAAAGCTTACATCTGGACTGCACATAACAGGTTTCCAACAAACAGTGTTGCTTGGTGGGGAGGTGCACACCCGTTCGGTTTATTAAACTGGTCTGTGGTACACAACGGCGAAATTTCTTCTTATGGAATAAATAGACGTTATTTAGAAAATTTTGGTTATTATTGTTCTTTGTTTACTGACACAGAAGTAATGGCATATTTGGTAGATTTAATCATTAGAAAACACAATCTTTCTTTTGATATTTTAGCAAAAATTTTTTCAGCACCGTTTTGGTCTCAGATTGATCGTATGGAAGAAAATGAAAAAAATTTTTATACTTATTTACGAATTATTTATGGTCCTGCACTAGTAAACGGTCCGTTTGCTATTATTGTTACAAATAATAATACAATGGTTGGTTTGTCTGACAGAACAAAACTACGTCCTCTGGTTGCAGGAAAAAAAGGTAGCATATTATATATTGCCTCTGAAGAAGCTGCAATACGGTGCGTAAGTAAAGAGTTGGACACTGTTTGGACACCAAAAGCAGGAGAACCTGTTATAGGAAAATTAAGTTAGAAAAATATTAACAAATAACACAGGATAACATAAAATGTCAAAATCAAAATTTAGGACAGATTTTAAGATTGTTCGTGATATGGAAAAATGTATCAAATGCCAGGCCTGTGCCCGAGTATGTTCTAACGATGCTCATGTTTATGATAACGAATCAAACTCTATAATATCATACAATGACAAATGTGTTGGATGTCATTTTTGTGAAGATTTATGTCCAACTGGTGCTTTGACAATTAAAAGAAATATACCTGAAATAAAATTCAATTCTCATTGGGATTCTTATAGCGTATACAACATTATAAAACAAGCAGAAACTGGTGGTGTGTTACTTACCGGGATGGGTAATGATAAACCGTTTAAAGAATATTTTGACCATATAGTATTAAACGCATCTCAAGTTACAAATCCATCAATAGACCCGTTAAGAGAACCTATGGAACTAAAAACTTTCATTGGAAAAAAACCTGACAAAATTGAATTAAAATATGAACCTTATAAATTAGAATACAACAAACCTGAATTAAAAATTATAAATTATAAAATATCAACTAAAATGCCTCCACAACTTGTACTAGAAACACCGATAATGTTTTCTGCAATGAGTTATGGTTCAATTTCTTTAAACGCACAAAAATCATTAGCAAAAGCTGCTACAGAGTTTGGCACAATGTGGAACACTGGCGAAGGTGGTCTGCACGAAGATTTAAAACCTTACTCAAAAAATGTCATTGTTCAAGTTGCATCGGGAAGGTTTGGAGTAGATATTGATTATTTAGAATCTGCAGCTGCAGTAGAAATAAAAATTGGTCAAGGAGCAAAACCTGGTATTGGTGGACATTTGCCAGGTGAAAAAGTTGATACTGAAGTTTCTAAAACACGTTTTATCCCAATTGGTTCTGACGCAATTTCTCCTGCACCACATCACGATATTTATTCTATTGAAGATTTGAAACAATTAATCTATGCACTAAAAGAAGCTACAAGATATCAAAAACCTGTTGGAGTAAAAATTGCTGCTGTACACAACATTGCACCAATAGCTACTGGAGCGGTAAGAGCAGGAGCTGATTTTGTTGTTATAGACGGTATGCGTGGCGGGACAGGTGCTGCACCTACAGTAATTAGAGATAATGTTGGTATTCCAATTGAACTTGCAATAGCAGTAGTTGATCAACGGTTAAGAGATGAAGGTATTAGACAACAAGCTTCGTTAATTGCTGCAGGCGGGTTTAGATCTTCTGCTGATATTATAAAAGCTATTGCATTAGGGGTAGATGCTGTTTATATTGGCACTTCTGCTTTAATTTCTTTAGGATGTCATTTATGTCAAAAATGTTATACTGGAAAATGCAATTGGGGAATCGCAACTCAAGATCCTTATTTAACTAAACGGTTAAATCCAGAAATCGGTGCTAAAAGAGCATATAACTTACTTAGAGCCTGGTCATTAGAAATTAAAGAAATGTTAGGTGGGATGGGTATAAATGCAATTGAATCTCTACGTGGAAACAGAGAACAACTACGTGGAGTTGGACTGTCTGAATTAGAACTAAAACTTTTAGGAATTAAACATGCAGGAGAAGCATGGTAATGTTTATAGCAAAAAAGTTTTTTGCTAAATTTTATTTGAGGTTAAAATAAATTTTATTTACAACAATGCGTTTTTATTCTGGAGAATATATTTTATGAAAAAAATTGTTATAAACGAAGAATATTGTATTGGGTGTAGGTTGTGCGAGGTGTATTGTGTATCTCAACATTCAAAAAGTAAAGATATTATAAAAACATTTAAATCTTCAGAAGATAGACCTGTATCTGGAATTGTTTTTGAAGAGAACGGGTATACAACATTTGCCTTACAGTGCCGTCACTGTAAGGAATCTCCCTGCACAACTGCGTGTTTAACTTCTGCAATGTATAAGAATAATAATGAAATAGTATTACATAACAAAGAAAAATGTGTTGGATGCTGGATGTGTATTATGGTATGTCCATTTGGAATCATTAAACCAGACCTAAAAAATAAAAAAGTTGCATCAAAATGTGATTTGTGCATAGGACGAGAGGTTCCTGTTTGCGTAGAACATTGCCCAAATGAAGCAATTGTTCTAAAAGAAAAATAGTTTTAAGCGTATAAATTTTAGATTTAAAAATATAAAATTATGAAATATGTAATTATAGGATATTCAGTTGCAGCAGTTAATGCGATAAAAATTATTCGTAAATTTGATTCTTTAGGAGAAATTGTTGTTGTTACAGATGAAGATAGGATATATTCTAGACCGTTAATTTCTTATTATCTTGCAGGAAAGGTTTCTAAAGATAAAATTGGTTTTATAGAATACGATTTTGAAAAAAAATATAACATTAAAGTTTTATATTCTACTATCGTAAAAAAAGTTGATACAAAAAATTTTAAAATCATATTATCAAACAGAGAAACAATTTCATTTGATAAACTTTTAATTACCACAGGTGGAAAACCTATTATTCCTAAAATTGATGGATTAGAAAATGATACCGCTGGAGTATTCACTTTTACCAAATTTTCAGATGCAGAAAATATTCTCAAATACTTGGAAAAAAATATAGTGTCAGAATCGGTTATACTTGGTGGTGGGCTTATTGGTATGAAAGCTGCGGAAGGGTTGTTAAACAAAAACATTAAATTAAAAATTGTTGATTTAACAGATAGATTGTTAGCAAATACTTTTGATAAAAAAGCTTCTAACTACTTAGAAAAAAAGTTAGTAGAACAATCGTCTGAATTTATAAAAGAAAATACTATCACAAAAGTTACAACAAAAAATAATAAAATTGTTAGTGTTACTTTACAAAATAAAAAAGTTATCAAAACAAATATGTTAATTATTGCTATTGGAGTTAAACCTAATTTGGACATTATAGAAAAAACTAATATAAAAACAGACCGTGGAATTTTGGTGAATGAACATATGCAAACAAACATAAAAAACATCTACGCTGCAGGTGATGTTGCTCAAGGAAAAGATTTTTTATCAAACACCAATTCTGTAATTGCAATATGGCCAGTTGCAGCTAAACAAGGTAAAGTTGCAGGATATAATATAGTGGGTAAAGATGTTTCCTACGATGGAATGTTTGCTATGAATTCTGTAGAAATTTTAGGTATTCCTTCAATTTCGTTTGGTATTACAAACCCTGATATAAAAGATTCTCAGTATAAAGTTTTGTCCCGAGAAGATAAAAATTTTTATAAAAAAATTGTGTTAAAAAATAACAAGGTTGTAGGAGCAATTTTAATAAATAGTATTGACCGAGCTGGAATTTATAAATTAATCATTAAAGAACAACTCGATGTATCAGAATTTTATAATAATTTGTTAAAAGATAACTTTGGTTTTTTAGTGTTACCAAAAAATTTTAGAAAACATTTTGTTACTGGAGATGGTATTGAAGTTTAAATTATATTTAAAAACATATGGAAAATAAAAATTTTGTAACGATAGATGCAAATGGGTTGCACTACAAAGTTTTAAATGAACAAATTCGTAATACTTTGGACCAAAAACCTAATATTAAACATATTATCATTAACAACGTCTGCGGACAAAGATATATTGCAAATGGAATAAAAAAAATTCTAAAAATTACAATTAATGGAACTGCAGGAAACGATTTATCAGCTTTTATGGATGGTCCAGAAATTGTTGTAAATGGTAATGCTCAGGATGCTATTGGCAATACAATGAATTCTGGAACTATAATAATTAAAGGAAGTGCGGGAGATATTTTAGGTTATGGAATGCGGGGCGGGAAAATTTTTATTAAAAATGATGTTGGATATAGGGTTGGTATTCATATGAAAGCTTATAAAGAAATGTTTCCAGTAATAGTTATTGGTGGTGAAGCAAAAGATTTTTTAGGTGAATATATGGCAGGAGGATTGTTAATAGTTTTAGGTTTAAACAAAAAAACTTTCCCTGTTGGCGATTTTGTAGGAACAGGGATGCATGGAGGAAAAATTTTTATTCGAACCGAGACTATAGATCCAAGAATATTAGGGAAAGAAGTTAAATCTGGCAAATTATCTCAAGAAGATTTTGTTTTATTAAATAAATATATGCAAGATTATTGCAAAATTTTTAATTTAGATTTAGATAAAATTTTAAAAAGTAATTTTATAAAACTTTTTCCGTATTCTCATCGTCCCTATGGGCGATTATACGCATATTAAAAAATTTTTTTGTAGATAAAAAATTTGCAGTGTAACGAAACACTGAAAAGTTTCTCTTCAAGCAAAGATGCTTGTCAAAATAAGCAATGCTGCTATAATATATAATATCAAATTATCACTAAACTATTTTAAATTGTTATATTAAATTGGAGGATATAATGAAAAAAGTTTCTTCAAACAAAAATCAGGATAATAAATATAACTTAAACATTAATAAACCAGCAATAAAAAATATTGAAAAAATTATTAAAGAAAAAAATGTCCAAATTGTAGACCTTAAATTTAACGATTTACCAGGTTTATGGCAACATTTTTCAATTCCAGTATCGGAACTTTATGAAATTGATGATCCAATAAAAAGTATTTGGTTAGAAGGTATTGGATTTGATGGTTCGTCAATTCGTGGATTTCAAAAAATTCAGGAATCTGATATGATTCTTATGCCAGACCCAAATACCGCTGTATTAGATCCAGTATGCGAAGTTCCAACTTTAAGTATACTATGTGATATATATGACCCAATTACAAAAAAACCTTATACCCGAGATCCTAGATATATTGCAAAAAAAGCTGAAAAATATTTAAAAGATTCCGGGATCGCAGATGAAGTATATTTTGGTCCAGAAGCAGAATTTTTTTTGTTTAACAATGTTCGGTTTGATCAAAACGAAAACTCAGGATATTATTTTTTAGACTCAACTGAAGGTGACTGGAATACCGGTAAAGATGAAAAACCTAACTCAGGATATAAAATCAGATTCAAAGAAGGATATTTTCCTGTCCCACCTCATGATACACTACAAGATTTACGTAGCAAAATGATTTTGAAAATGAAAGAAACAGGATTAAATATTGAAGTTCATCACCACGAAGTTGCCACTGCAGGACAGTGTGAAATTGATATCAAATTTGACAAATTAACAAAAATGGCTGATAGTTTGTTAATGTACAAATACATTATAAAAAACATGGCAAAAAAAAATGGGTTAGTTGCAACTTTTATGCCAAAACCACTTTTTGCAGATAATGGTTCCGGGATGCATTGTCATCAAAGTTTGTGGAAAAATGGTAAGAACTTATTTTTTGACAAAAATGGTTATGCATTGCTTAGTCAAACTGCTATTTATTATATAGGCGGATTATTAAAACATGCAAGTAGTTTAATGGCATTTTGTGCTCCAACGACAAATTCGTATAAAAGATTAGTTCCTGGTTATGAGGCTCCTGTAAACTTAGTTTATTCCGCAAGAAACCGTTCTGCTGCAGTTAGAATTCCAATGTATACTGAAAATCCAAAATCTAAACGAATAGAATTCCGTCCTCCGGATCCATCCTGTAACCCTTACTTAGCTTTTAGTGCAATGTTAATGGCTGGTATTGATGGTATTAAAAATAAAATTGACCCAGGAAAACCTACTGATACTGATTTATTTGAACTCAGTGATGAAGAATTGAAATACATACCTACAGTTCCAGGTTCGTTATATTCAGCATTGAACGCGTTAGAAAATGATCACGATTATTTGTTACGGGGTGGAGTGTTTACAAAAGATGTTATAGATATTTGGCTGGAGTACAAACGTAACCGCGAAATTGATGCTGTCAGAATGCGACCACATCCTTACGAATTTTATTTATATTTTGATATTTAATATTAAAAACCTGATATTGTTTATTTAACTAAAAAAATAAGCAATGTTATAAAAATTTACATAAAATTTTAGTCAGCAGAGTCAGGATTATTTTTTTTGTTAAATTTTATAAAAAAATAACACCAAACCTGACACAAATTCACAAAATAGGTTGGCTCTGCTGATGATATTTTAGTAATTAAACAAAAACTTATGTGCAGAATGTTGGCTTTATTAACAAAAAACGATTTTGACAAAAAAATCTTTACTGATTTTTTGTCAATTGCTAAAAATGGTATAGTAAAACCTAATCATACAGAAGGACACACTGATGGCTGGGGTGTTGCAGGTTTTTTAGCAAATTATCCTACTATATTTGAGAAAAGTAAAAATAATGTTTTATTTGAAAAACATCTATATGAAAACGCTATAAACAAAATTGAAATTTCAAAATCTAAGTTTACAATTGTACATTTTAGAAAAGCTTCTGAAGGCAGTGTAAATCTGCAAAACACACACCCTTTCGTTCATGGAGAATGGATTTTTGCACACAATGGTACATTGCTGGAAAAAGAAAAGTTATCTATTGTCAACAACTTTTGTAACGGAACAACAGATAGCGAAAATTTGTTTAACTTTATCGTAGAAAACATTGGCTTAAACATAAATTTTGTCCCAACATTAGTTGATGTTTTAAAATATTTAAAGTCAAATATTAAACATACTTCATTAACATTTTTTCTTATGAACCAGGACTATTTTGTCACATATCGTGAATATAGCACAAAGTTTGCAGAACCAGGAGATTTACCCTATTGGAATAAAGATTATTATACTATGTTTATATCAAAAACAAGTAATATTATAACATTTTGTTCTCAACCATTGAAAAGTATAAAAAACTGGCACTTACTAAAAAATTCACACATAATTGTTGTGAATAAAGATTTAGAAATTGAGTTTGAAGAACAAATTTAAAAAAAATTAATTCTGTTTTATATCTTTCAACACTTCCGGAATATATTTTAACAAATCTGAAGCCGTAATACTAAACTCTGTTTTTTCCTTTGTACCTTTTTCACCGGATTGTGAATGTAAAAAAACAGACAATAATCCAGATTTTAAACTCGGAACAAATTTTGTATTATTTTTATTAAACTGCTCTACCTGATAAACTAGCCCAGCTATAATTCCTGCTAAAACATCTCCACTACCAGCTTTTGCAAGAACAGAGTTTGGTGAATTAGTTTTAAAAATATGTTCTCCATCAGAAATTGTAGTTACTGCATCTTTTAAAATAGTTACAACATTATTTTTTTTACTAAAAGTAAGAATTTCTTCACAAAGGTTTTCTAAAAATTTTTCTTTCTCAAGGTTCATTTTTCTACAATATTCACCTGTGTGAGGAGTCAATATTACTCTATGATCTTGTTTTTTCAAAGACGAAATTTTTTTATCTTCCACCTCAAGCATATTTATAGCATCGGCATCAATTATAGTATAAATATTTTGACCTTTAATTCTGCTATTCGGATTATAAATCAGTTCTAATAAATTGTTTACTAACTGTTTTGTCTCTTCATCAATCCCCATTCCACAACCTATACAAAGTGTATTAACTTTACGTTTAGTTATATAATCAATTATCAACTCAACACTTTTTAAGCTCAGTGTACCACTTTTAGTTGCTGGAGCAGAAAAAATTATTGTTTCTATCGGTACTCTTGTAGATGTTATTTCATAAATATTTTCAGGCACACATAAACTTACCACACCAGCTCCAACTGAAAAACTTGCTTTTGTAGCAAGAATAGCAGCTCCAAGATAATTTTTTGAACCTCCGATAATAAGAACATGTCCAAAATTATATTTATTGCCCATCTTATCACGTTTTGGGATACATTCACTTGCCAAGTTTTTGGTAATTATTTTGTGTAAATTACACATTTTTATTTTCCTATTTTTATATAAAATTCTTAATTAAAATTATTTTATACAAATACTAAAATTCATTTATCATCGCTACTGAAACTGCATATTCTTTTGTGTGAGATAATGAAACTTCAATTTTTAAATTTTTAAGTTTTTTTATATTTGTATTTTTTAATACAATTACAGGTTTACCATTGGTAATATTTCGTACCACAATATTTTTTAAAGCAATTTTGTATTCTCCAGACAATGCTTTCCATACAGCTTCTTTTGCAGCAAACCGTGCTGCATAATGTTCATGTTTTCTACTTTTTTTTTCACAATAAAAAATTTCTTCTTCATCAAATATTCGGTATAAAAAATTTTTGTTTTTTATTAACCGTTTAATGCGTTTTATTTCTATTATATCTATTCCTAACATTATTATTCCTAAGTTTATATCAATACAAAATTTTTCACATAACACATTTTTTATTATATTTTACTGATTTTAACTTTATAAAAAACTTATTCCACAGTAACAGATTTTGCAAGATTTCGTGGTTGGTCAACATCACGTTTTAAAATGTCTGCTGCATAATATGCTAACAACTGTAGTGGTAACACATTCACTAATGGAGAAAACTGTTCCTCAACCTCTGGTAATAACACTTTCTCATCAATATTTTTTGTTACAGAACCTTTATTTATCAAAGCAATAATTTTTGCATTTCTTGATTTTGCTTCTTCTAAATTAGAAAATATTTTTTCCATTAACGAACCTTTAGTTGCAATAACTACCACAGGCATATCTTTATCAATTAACGCTATGGGACCATGTTTCATCTCGCCTGCTGGATATCCCTCAGCATGAATGTATGAAATTTCTTTCAACTTCAACGCTCCTTCTAATGCTATTGGATAATTTATTCCTCTACCTAAAAATAAAAAATCGTGTTTTTGAGAATACTTTTTTGCTAAAATTTTTATTTGATTAGTATCATTTAAAATTTGTTCCATAAACGCAGGAATTTTATATAACGAAGTTAGCAAATTCTTATATTCATCTTTATCAACTACACTTTTAATTTTTGCTAAATATAGTCCAAACAAATATAAACAAACAAGTTGTCCTGTGAACGCTTTCGTTGATGCTACGCCTATCTCAGGACCACATTTGGTATAAATTGTAGAATCTGCTTCACGGTATAGTGTTGATCCTATGACATTACAAATCCCTAAAGTTGTAATTTTATATTCTTTTACTAAACTCAACGATGCTAAAGTATCTGCTGTTTCTCCCGATTGAGAAATAAATATTACTAAAGTATCTTTCTCTATTAAAGGATCTCGGTAACGAAATTCTGATGCGATATCTACTTCTACTGGAATTTTTGCAAACTTTTCTATAAAATATTTTCCAACCAACCCTGCATGATATGATGTTCCACAAGCTATTATAAAAATTTTTTTTATTTGTTTTAATTTTTTATCATTAATTTTAATTTCATCTTTAAAATTTATTTCTTCTGCAAAAATACGCGAAACTATATTTTCTTTCACTACAAGCGGTTGTTCATAAATTTCTTTTAGCATAAAATGTTTATAACCAGCTCTTTCCACCATAACAGGATCCCAGTTAATTTTATGTTCTTTTCTTACTTGTTCTATGTTATTTTTTAAGTTATAAATTTTAACTTCTCTGTCTGTAACAAAACCATAATCACCATTTTCTAAAAATATAAATTTATTTGTATATTCTAACATAGCAGGAATGTCAGATGCAACAAAATTTTCGTTATTACCTATGCCTAAGACTAAAGGACTATCTTTTCTAGCAAAAAATATTTTTCCTGGTTCATTAACACAAATCAATACTATAGCATATGAACCTTTTACTTCTTTAAATACTGTATTTAACGATTCTAAAACATTTCTTGTTTTCTCATATATTTCTTCAACTAAATGTACGATAATTTCTGTGTCAGTTTCTGATTGAAACTTATGTTTTTTTAGTTTTGTTTTAAGTTCTAAATAATTTTCTATAATTCCGTTATGAACTAAAACAAATTGTTCTCCACAATCTATATGTGGATGCGCATTTTCTTCCGATGGACGGCCATGTGTTGCCCAACGTGTATGTGCTAAACCGATTTTAAGTTTTTCTTTTTCTACAGGACTAAAAAATTTTCTCGGTAACGTTTTTTCCATTTCTAAAATTTTCCCAACAGCACGATGACGAAAAATTTTTCCTCCAGATAAGATTGCTACACCACTGGAATCATAACCACGATATTCTAACTTTTTTAATCCATTTATTAAAACTTTAATTAAATTTTTTTCTCCTACATAACCGATTATTCCACACATTTATTTCTCCACAAAAATTTATTTTATAATTTTTATTTATTTGCAAAAGTAAAACCATAATTTACAAATAACCCGGTAGAAAATAGTTGAGATCTAATTTCTTCTGGTTTTATATCAGATTCTTGGGCTAAAAAGTTATACTTTTTTAATCCTGCACTAAAGTCATCACTAATCCTAAATTCTAATGTTGAACAAAATCCTGAATGTGGTGGAAACCTAAACCCTGAAGTAACTGAATATTTTTTTTTATTTTCTTCAATTTCTCCTCTAATCACTGCACTAAATAAAAATCTTAAATTCAAAAAGTTTAAAGGTCTAAATTTTATCAAAATCCCTGCCTGATTATAATGAATATCAAAATTCATTGATTCTGATTTATACTCTAAATTTATCCATCCTAATCCTAAACCAAAATAATAATTGATGTTAAAAACAAAATTCAAAAATACTCCCCCAAGACCTTCTTTAATACCATCTAAAGGTATAATACCTCCACCATTTATATCAAAAAGTTTAGAATAATGAGAATACCCTAAATATAATGGAGATATTTTTGTCCAACTACGTTCTATATCATCATTAAAAAATATTCCATATTCAATTCCTTCTTTTGTTCTTTTTTTCTGTTGAATTTCTTTTTGTTCTCTAAGTTGTTCTTTTGTAATTCCACATAATAAATTTGCTAATATTTCTATCTGATTAGAAAGTTGTGAAATGTTTTTTAACATAACTTTCCCTGAAGAAATTATCTCTCCCTTTACAACAGAAACAATTCTTGCATTTATATATATTTCTTCAGAAACTTTCATAATTGACCCTGTTACAATTGCATCTACACCATATAACTGACCAACTTTATTTGTAACTTCAGAACTTATAAAACCAGAAAGGTTTAACTTTTGTTCTTCTAAAACTTTTGATAATAACAATCGTTCTTCAATATCATATTTTTTTATTTTATCAAGTTCTGCAATTAACATTTCTGGCACAACTTTTGAAATATCTTTTACATCAATATTTTCTCCATAAACTTCAAATTCTACCACTGCAATCTTTAATTTATTTTCTTTTGCTATCAAATTTAAAGACACTAAAAAAACATTGAAATAATCAAAATATAATTTTTCATTTTTTATTTCCTTGAATAAGTTGTAACCAACTTTTTCATTTCAATCACTGCCTGTTTAAACCCTACAAAAACTGCCCTCGATATAATAGAAAATCCTATGTTTAAAGTTCCCATACCATCAATTTTGGCAATAGGTTTTACGTTTTTGTAATCCAAACCATGTCCAGCATTTAAAATCAGTCCTTGATAAACTGTAAACTTACTTACATCAACAATTCTTTTTAATTCTTCATTATACTGTTTACTACCAAACTTGCATAATGAATATTTTCCTGTGTGTAACTCTACTGCATCTGCACCTAATTCTTTAGCCAATTTTATTGATTCAAAATTAGGTTCTATAAACAAACTAACACAAATACCTTTTTTTTTCAATCTTAACACAACATCTTTTATTCTTGAGTAATTTTTCTTTAAATCAAGACCACCTTCAGTAGTAAGTTCCTGCCTTTTTTCTGGCACTAAACATACTTCATCAGGTTTTGTTTTTAATGCAAATCTCACAATTTCCTCACTTATAGACATCTCAAGATTTAATTTTAAACCATTAATTTTTTTCAGATCTAAAACATCTTTATCCTGAATGTGTCTTCTATCTTCACGTAAATGAACTGTAACCTGTTTTATCCCTACAGATTTTAAAATCTTTGCTGCTTCTATTACTGAAGGATATTCTATCTTACGCTGTTGTCTTAATGTTGCAATATGATCAATATTAACTCCTAATTGTGTCATTTTTTATTTCTTCTAACTTTTTATAAAATTTTTTTTCTAACAACTCCGTGGTTTTTTCAACCTTAGATTTTATTTTTCCTTCAACCATAATTCTTAATAACGGTTCTGTACCAGAATAACGTATAAAAATTCGTCCTTCAACATCTTTTTCTAACTGTTTTAACTCTTTTTCAGAAAAAAACGTTTCTATAGGTAACTTTTCTTTTATTTTAATATTTTTTATCACCTGAGGGTATTTATTAAATATTTTGCACATATCAGATAACCTTTTTTTGTTTTTTATAATTATTCTTATCACTTCTAATGCAGTTAAAATCCCATCTCCTGTTCTTAAATAATCCCATAAAATTATATGTCCTGACTGTTCTCCACCAAGAATTGAATTGTATTTTTTCATATATTCATAAACATTTTTATCACCAACCGGTGAAAGGACAGTTTTTATCCCTTTTGACCACAAATATTTTAACAAACCTAAATTTGACATTACAGTGGGAATTATAAATGCATTTTTTAATTTATTTTCTTTTTTATATTCTGTTGCTAAAATACCTATAATATAATCCCCATCACGAACAACATTTTTTTCATCCACAAATATCACTCTGTCCCCATCCCCATCAAAAGATATTCCTATACTGTTGTCAACTTTTTTACCAATAGTTTCAGGAAACATTGAACCACAATTCTTGTTAATATTTTTACCATTGGGAGTTATATTTATAAATTTCGTTTTTTCAAATATTAATTTAAAAACTTTTTGTGCAATGAGGTAGGTACTCCCATTTGCACAATCTATGGTTAAAGACAAAGATGAACATTTTTCTTTATTTTTCTCATCTTCTTTTTTAAACACCTGTGTTAAAAACTCTATATATTCTTTCTCAGCTTGTTGGTAAAAGTTTATAATTGAACATTTTTTATCTTTAGACTTTATATCAGAACTATTATTAATAAAATTTTCTATTTCTTGTTCAATTTCATCTTCAAGTTTTACACCATAATTGTTAAAAAATTTTATTCCATTAAACTCATATGGATTATGTGATGCCGAAACCACTGTTCCAATTGCGGTATGTTTTCTACACAAAAATGAAATCCCAGAAGTAGGGAATATTCCAACAGAATAAACTTCATAACCCGATAATTGAAAAGTTTTTATTATAACATTAGAAATCCATTCACTTGATTCTCGCGTATCCCACCCAACAAAAATTTTGTTTGTTGAATAATATTTTTTTAAAACACTTGTTGCACTTAATGATATCTTTTTCACAAATTCTTTTGTTAAAGGAAACTGTCCTGCTACTGCTCGGATACCATCTGTCCCAAAAAGTTTTTGTTTATTATTCATTTTTATCTTAAAATTATTTATTTAATAACTTTTAAATATTCTACTACATTATTGCCAATATAACTATTAATTTTTTTTATCCATTCCCGCTGGTAAAGTTTTAGTTGCTGATGATATGCTGGAGATTTAACTTTTATTATTAGAGTGTCATTTTTTATACCTACAAGCTGAATTTTTCCGGCAAGATTTTTACCAACAACTTCATCCCAATATAAATAAACTTGTTCTTTTTCTTTTGTTAACCCAAGTTTTTTTAATAATCTATCAACTGCAACTGAAGATTCTATAAATTCTGACATAATTTTAATACAAAAAAAATCTTACAACTTCATTGGCATTAAAATATATAAATATTCTTTATCATCTTTTGGCTGAAAAATCCACGGAGAGGAAGGTTCGTTAATACCTACTAACAGTCCTGCTTCTTCATCTAGTATACTAATCATATCCATTATATAATCTGGTTCAAATTTTACTTCTAAATCTTTTCCACTATATTCTACTTCAATCTCAACTTCAGACAATCCTACCGATTCAACTATTGCTGACAGTTTAATCCCACCTTTAGTAAACAGAAATTTTATTCCCCAACCTTTTTCCGGTGTTACCCACGAAACTTGTTTTATACTTTTTTTAAGTTGTTTTGCCGAAACTTCTATCGTAGAAGTAGTTTTAGGTATAACCTGTTCATAAGCAGGAAATTCTCCCTGAACTAATCTGCTAACAAAAAATGTATCTTCTGTACTTAAAACAAAATGGTCTGTTAAAATTGAAAATTTTACAAATTGAGGTTTTAGTCTGTCAACAATTTCAATAATTCTATCAATAGATTTTGTAGGAACTATACCAGCAGCTGAAATTTTGTTATTATCAAGTTTACGTGTTACATAAGCTAATCGTCTTCCATCAGTAGCAACAAATTTTGCATTTTCTTTTTGTATATTAAAATATACTCCATTTAAGTAATATCTTGTTTCTTCTTTAGAAGTAGCAAAAACAGATTTTAACAATGCATCTTTTAATAAATCTGATGAAATAGTAATTTGATTTGTTTTAACCTGTTTATCATCTACTGAAGGCATCCCGGGATGATTTTTTGCTGGTTGGCCAATAAATGTATTTTTTATCTTTCCACACAAAAGTTCACCTAAAAGCGATTTCTCATCTTTAGCCCTGAAAGTTAATTCTTCATCAGGCAATTCTTTTACTGCATCTAACAATTTTTTTGCTGGTAAACAAATAGAACCTTGTTTCAAAACTTTACACTCTACCTCACATTTTAATGAAGTTTCTATATCTGTACCTATAAATACAACTTTATTTTTTTCTTCTGTTTGTATTAAAACATCACTTGAAATTGGTAATGTACTACGAGATGTTACAATAGGTTCTAACAATTGTAAACTTTTTAGTAGAACCTGTTTTTTTATTATTATTTCCATAAAATTATTCCTCCCTTAATGTAAGTAAAAAACTTTTTAATTTTTTCATAAAAAATCATTGTCTTGCTCGTGTTATCATTTTGTTAACTATCTGAGCATAATACGGATTTGATGAAATCAAACTTTTAATTTTTAAATATGCATGGTACGAAGTTGTATGATCTTTTCTACCAAAACTTTCACTTATCTCAGAATAAGATAAATCAGTCAAAACTTTTGCTAAATACATACCAAATTGTCTTGGCAAAACTAACGCTTCTGAACGTTTTTTTGATAATAACTCTTTACGAGAAACTTTTAGTTCGTCTTCTATCACTGAAATAATTTTTTCTATGCCAACAGTCTTTGGTTGTGGTTCTACCATATCTTTTAACATTTCTTTTACAGTATCAACTGTCAAAGGTATGTTTTCTGTCAAAGACCTGGCAAGAATTCTTATCAAAGCACCTTCTATCCTACGAATATTTTCAGTTATATTCTCTGCAATATATTTTAATACATCGTCAGGAACATATACTTTTTGTTTTTTTGCTTTGTGCCTTAAAATTGCTAATCTTAACTCCAGTGACGGTTTGCCAATATCTGCTACTACACCCCACTCAAACCTACTAATTAACCGTTCTTCTATTCCTTTCAATTCCTGTGGTTTACGATCAGATGTTATCACAATCTGTTTTTTCATATCAAACAACATATTAAATACCTGAAAAAATTCTTCTTGAGACTTTTCTTTTTCAATTAAAAACTGTACATCATCAAGCAATAACGCAACTGCATTTTGGAATTTTGATCTAAAAATGTCTAAACGATTATTTTGTATTGCAGTAACAAAATCTGATACAAATTTGCTTGCTGAAATATATGCTATGCGAAACTTTTTAGACATCTCTAACATCTTATTCCCTACAGCATGTAACAAATGTGTTTTTCCAAGACCTACAGGAGCATAAATGAATATCGGATTATATGCTACTCCAGGCTCTTTTGATGCTGTTTCACAAACAGCTTTTGCAAATCTATTAGATTCATCAGTAATAAATTCGTCAAAAGTATAATTAGGATTAAAACTTTCTTTTAAAACAAAAATTTTTTCTGGCGAATATTCAAAATCAGATTTTTCTGAAGATACTGTTTCTTTTTTTGTATCTTTAATATCATACATATAGTTAAACTTTACTTCTATGTTTAAATTTAACTCTTTTGAAACTAATTCTTCAATTCTTATTTTGTATCCTCCCGAAACTATCCAATCTTCAAAATATTTATTTGGTGCATTAAGAACTAAAATATTATCTTTCAACTCTTTTGGAACAATTGGCGACACCCACAACTCTTGTGTTTGTGGATCTAATGAAAAAAATATTTTGTCTAAAACTTTTTTCCAAACATGAGCAAGATCTATTTGTGTCATAAAAACACCTTAATTTTTTACCTAAATTCTTTCTTGCTATCCACCTGTGGACAATGTTGTGGATAAGTCAACTTTTTTGTGGAACAAAATTTTATTTACTTATAATTTCAACTAATTTCATGAAATTTTCCAGCCCAATACATTCTGGTCTACTGGTTAATTTTATCCCTGAATTTACAATATATTTCTCAACTAACTTTTTGTCAAGTTTTAAACCATGACTTAGCGAATTTAATATTGTTTTTCGCCTTTGAGAAAATGCTATTTTAATTATTCTAAACAAATCTATCTTAAATTTATAATCAAAATAATCATAATTAGGAACAAATTTTACTACAAACGAATCCACTTTGGGAACAGGTCTAAAACAAGTTTTTGTTACTTCAAAAAGCGGTTCGGTTTTACTATAAAAATTTGTCCACAATGTCAACCTTGAAAACGATTTCGTTCCAGGTACTGCTAAAATTCGTTCAGCAACTTCTTTTTGCATCATCATTACAACTATATCCCAATTAAAATATTTAAATATTTTTTCTATAATAGGCGTTGTAATACTATATGGAATATTCCCAACAATTTTTAACTTTCTCCCAACTGGCAAATTTACAGAATTCAAATCAAAATATAAAAAATCTTTGTTTATAACTTCAAAATTTTTAAAACTAAAAAATTTTTCCTTTAACCTATTAGCCAAATTTTTGTCAATTTCTATTGCAACAACTTTTGCAACTCTGGACACAATCTTTTCTGTAAGAACACCATTACCTGCGCCTATCTCTAAAACAAAATCTTGTGAAGAAAAATTGCATCTGTTGACGATTTTTTCTACAACATTTTTGTCTACTAAAAAGTTCTGATCAAATCTTGGCATTTTATCATTTCCCTACACAAAATTTTGAAAAAATTATGTTCAAAATATCTTCCACAAACTCGCCACCAGTAATTTTTAACAGATCCTTTGTTGCAGAAGTCAAATTTTGGCAAAAAAGTTCTGGTTCAATTTCAAGATTTATTTTTATTGCATTTTCAAGTTCTTCTTTTGCTTTTCTAACTGAATCTAAATGGCGTAAGTTTGTCAATAAAAAATTTGGCTGTATCTCTTTTTGAAAAAAGTTATTTGTTAAATTGTTGTCCATTTCATATATTGATGTTATCATTTTCTCAACTTCTTTAATTCCTTCTTTTGTCTTACAAGATATCCTTAATGCCCCAACAACATCTGTGTAATTATTAAACTTCTCATTTAAAACTTTTATTTTACTTAAATCAAAATTTGGTTCAAGATCTATTTTGTTCACTAATACAATAACTTTTTTTGGCTCTTTTTTTGATGCAATATTGATAAGTTCAACAACTTGATAATCTTCTTTTGATAAACCTAATTTTGAATCTATAACAAACAAAATTACCTGTGATTCTTTAATTGCTTGTTCAGTTTTTTGCATACCAACTTTTTCTATCACATCTTGAGAATGTGTTCTAATACCAGCTGTATCAACTATACGAACAGAAATATTGTTTATATTTACTGTCTCAGAAATTGTATCCCGTGTAGTTCCTGGAATATCAGATATAATTGCTCTTTCGTAAGATAATAAAATATTTAATAAACTTGATTTTCCAACATTAGGTTTTCCAACTATTGCAACATTTAGTCCTTCAAGTAATGGAAATAGTTTTTCAGAATTTTCTAATACCTCGTTTAACAAGTTTAATATCTTTACAGTTTCGGTTTTTATATGTTTTTCATTTATATTTTTTTCTTCTTCGGGATAATCTATTACTACTTCAATATCTGCTATTATCTGTTTTAGTTTTGTAACAATTTTTTCAACCCATTTTTTAGTAATCCCTAAAAGCGATTTTGTTGCAAACTGACTTTGTAAAACTGTTTTTGCATTAATTAGTTGTGCAACAGATTCTGCTTGTGAAAGATCAATTCTACCATTTAAAAATGCACGTTTGGTAAACTCACCCGGTTCTGCCAATCGTGCACCATGTTTTATACATAGTTTAACAATAGTTCTTAAAATAACAACTCCGCCATGACAAGAAAATTCTACCACATCTTCACAAGTATAACTTTTAGGTGCACGCATTATTGTCATCAATACTTCATCAAAAACTATCCCATCTTCAACAATTTCACCGAGAGTAACTGTAAATGTAGGAATTTTTTTTATATCTTTTTTTTTATTTCTTGGAACAAAAAGTTTTTCTGCAATTTTAATAGCATCAACACCACTTAAACGAACTATCCCTATACCACCAATACCAATCGGAGTAGAAATTGCAACAATTGTATCTTCAATATAATCTTTAATCTTTGACATAGAGAAAAACAAAACTTTCCCTGAAATACAAATTGTGTTAAAACATTTTTTTGCAGATTTTTTTCTAAAACTTTCTAATATCTAACACCAAGTTTAGTTTATCATCAATCCTTTTTAACAATATTTCTAAAACCAAAACTATTGAATCATAAAGGTCATTTTTGTCCGTTTTTAATAATTTAGTATAAACTTCTTCTTTTACATCAATAGTTAAATGAACTAAATTATTTTTAATTTCTACTTCTACAAAAGATTGTTCTTGTTCAGAAAATATTAAATTGATAAGTTTTGTTACAAAAAATTTTAACCACAAATCTTTCCTTTCATATTTTGGAGCAAACAATATCTTTGCCGGTTTATCTCCAGAAAGACCAAACAATCCAGGTGAACCTTCAGATAAAACTTTTATACTTACTTCATCTTTATTAAGCCCGGATTGTTTTAACGCTGTTTCTATTGCAACTTCTACTGTAGTACCTAAAACTTCAATTTGAAATAACTCTTCATACAAACTTTTTAACTTTTCATTATTTTCGTTCATATAAGAACTATTTTTGTTTTGATAAAGTTTTATTAATTATAAACTGTGTCCCAATAGTAAACAAGTTGTTTATAAACCAATATAGTACTAACCCTGATGGAAAGTTTACAAACATTACTGTAAACATTATTGGAAATATAAATGCAACCATTTTCTGGTTTGGATCAGATAAACTTCCACTAAAAATTTGTTGTGTAAACATTGACACACCCATAAGTAGTGTCAATACTGGAATTCCAAAATTTATTCCCGGAATGTATAATCTGTCTGGTTGAGATAAATCTTTTATCCATAAAATAAACTCTGCTCCACGTAAATCGTATGTATTTTGCAACATTGTAAACAAAGCCCAAAAAATTGGAATTTGTAATAGTATCGGCAAACAACCACTAAATGGATTAACCTTTTTTTCTTTATACAAGTTCATTATCTCAGAATTTAACCTTTTAGGATCGTCTTTATAAATTTTTTGCAAAGTTTGAATTTGTGGCTGAATTTGTCTCATATGAGAAGCAGATTTCAGCGATGTAAATGTCAAAGGAAAAGTTATAATCTGTAAGATTATCGTTAATCCAATAATTGCTAACCCATAATTGTTAAAAATTTTATTAAAAAAAACTAATACTTCATAAAATAACTTACTTACAGGTGCAAATGTGCCCCATTCTATTGTTTGAATAAGTTTATTGCCAACAGATTTTAACACAGGAACACTTAAGGGTGAAACTAAAAGTTTTAATTTATACACTTTTTTTGTCTCAATAGGTGATATAATTATTTTTCTTATTGTTTTGTCTGTCTTATCAGGTCTTACAATTTCAATTTCTGCTGGCACATCTTCCTGTGGGAAAAATGATATTATAAAATATTTACCACTTAAACTAATCCATGTAATTTCTTTTGGAAAAGAAAATGTTCCTTTATCAACTTTTTTCACTAATTGGGCTGATTTACCTGATAAATCAGATACATAGGAATAATATACCATATTAGGTTCCTTTTTACGGTATTGGTCAGTATAAACGTAATGTTGCCACAAAAAATTTAAACTTTCATCAGAAGACATCTCTATTATCACATCAATCCAACTACCAGATAATACATCTTTAAACTTATATTTTTTCTCTATTGTATCCTTACTATTTTTTGCTAAAAAACTTATTATATACTCACCATCACTTACCTCTAGTTTTGGTTCATATTTTAACTGTGGAAATGTTGATAAAGAATCGCTCCCGTTTCTACAAAGTATGTTATAAACACTTTCACCTTTATTTCTTTTTTCTTTAATATAAATTTCACGTATCCCAGCACCAAATTTGTTAAAAACAATTTTTAAGTTACCAACTGCAAATTCTACCGGTTCATAATTTAATGAACTAAAATTGTTCTGTTTAGAATATGTTGTTTTGTTTTCTTTTTCAGTTAAAATTTCACCTGGTTTTTGTCCATGTTGATTAGAAAAATCTTTAGACATTTGAGAAGTTGGTTTTATAAAAAATAACTGCCATAACATTAATACTGCTAAAGATAATATCGTTGCTATCAAAACTCGTTTTTCCATATTTTTTCTCCTATACTACTTTATAATATAAACAATAATCAATCTTTTTTTTCTAAGGAAAATCTATTCCGCCTGGATGAAATGGGTTACATCTTAAAATTCTTAATATACCTTTGAATAAACCTTTAAAAACACCGTGCTTGTCTATAGCTAACTGAACATATTCAGAACATGATGGATAAAACCTACAATTTTTTCCTAAAAATGGACTTACAAAAATACGATATAAAAAAATTGTTTTTATCAAAATAGTTTTCATTTTTCTCAAAACTTAGTTTCAATTATTAATCTGTATCCATAAATTCTCTTTTTTTAACACTTCTAAAAACTTTTGTTTTAATACTTCAAAATTTTCTTCTACACATCTATTAGTACCTAAAACTAAAATATCATACCCCGGTTTTATATTAGATCTATTTTTTCTAAATATTTCTCTAATACGTCGTTTAAACTTGTTTCTTATAACAGCACTTTTATGTATTTTGCGAGAAACTATTATCCCAAGTCGTGTAACTTCTGATTTTTGACTATAAATATATAACAACAAGTTATCAAAATACAGTCTCGTACCATTCTCAAATATTATCTTAAAATCTTTACTTCTACAAATACGAATTTTTTTTGGAAAAGATTGCTTTAAGTTTGTTTTCACAAATTAAGGAATAAGTTTATGTCTACCTTTTTGACGACGACGTTTCAACACTCGTCTCCCACCAGGAGTTTTCATTTTTGCTCTAAACCCATGAACTTTTCTTCTTCTACTTTTAGAAGGTTGATATGTGCATTTTGACATTTTTTCACCTCTCTTTTTGTTTCTGCTAATATATGTTTTTATATACTACAAATTTTTTTGTATTTCAAGTTTTAAAATTATAAGAATTTTATCTCTGTATCATGTAGTATACTAAATTTATTTATTCTCACCTTATTATTGGTCTATAACCTATTACACTAAAAAACAATTCTTTACTTTTTACCGATAAAACAGTTCTTACCTCTTTAATCTTTCTTATAAAATATGCCCATACAAGCAATCTTAATACTCCTGAAACTAAAAAAATTGTCAATAACTGACTTCCATTTATCCGTGGTAAATAAGGTATTAAAAAACCTCCAAATAACGATCCTAAACTTATCCCTAAACCATTTAATAAATTAAAATATGCTATACATCTTACACGTTTTTCAGGTGTTACTGCATCATAAATAAAGTTTGATACTGACAAATTAAATCCTGCCCAAACAAATCCTGCTAATGCATTAACTATAACCAAATAAATTTTTGATTTTGAAAAAACCCATAGTATCGGTAAAAATGAAATTATAAACCCACATAATTTTATTATAGAAACATTACCAACTTTATCCGCATGCCTGCCCCATCTTGTTAATGTTATTAAAATAAAAAATGTAACTGTTGTCGTTATAACTACAAAAGATAAATAATCAAACCCTAACTCTTTTAAAACATACATATTAAAAAATGGCGCACCTATATTCACTGCAAAAGATGTTAACGTAACATAAATTACAAATTTAACAAAATTACTCTCTCGCACTCTAATAATAAAATTCCTAAAACAAAATTCTTCATTTTTATTTTTTTGTATATTCGGTTCAAACATTTTTGTTAAACAAAACCAACTTAAAAATCTAAATACCATTGAAACAGCAAATAATATAGTAAAGTTTATAATACGATTCTTACTGTTGCTCCATAAAAAAATTCCTGCAATAAACATTGATACTAAACTTATACTACCAGTCCATTTTGTCCTAAAACTAAAATATTCTCCTCTTTTCTTTTTTGGAATATATTGAGACATTATACTTGACCATGCAGGTGTTGCAATTGTGCCAAAGATAGTATATAAAGTAAAAAATAAGATTAACCAAAATAGTCTATTAGAACTAAAAACCCAAGGAATCAATAATATCGGCAACCACATTAATGCATGTAAAAAAACAAATATAGTCATCATCTTTTTTCTTCCTAACTTTTTTGTAATTTCTGCTGCACGATATTGCACTAAACTGGAAGTAAATCCTGGAATAGAAGATAACAAACCTATTTCTTGAGATGTAGCATTAAGTTCTATTGCAAACGGATTTATGTAAGAATCTCCAAATCCAAACATTATAGAATAAAAAACTCCATCCATAAAAGAATATTTTAAACTTTTTTCTATATTTTTCATAAGTAAATAATTTTAAACTATTACATCTTATTATTTGATAAAGATTTTTTATTCTAAAATTATTCTTGTCTTTGATATATATCATACTTAACCATATTCTTACCACTTTTTTTTACTTCATACATTAAATTATCTGCAACTTTTACCATCTCGTCAGTAGTAGAAGGAACTTTTTCAAAAGTTATAACACCAATACTAAAAGTTACAGGCCAAGAATGTTTTTGCATTGCAAACAATAACCCTTTTTGTGTCCTATCAATTACAATTTTAGCTTGTTGCAAATTTGTCTCTGGCAACAAAATTACAAATTCATCACCAGATAAACGTGCAACCAAATCTATCTCGCGGATATTTTTGTGTATAGTTTCAACTACAACTTTTAAAACTTTATCTCCAGCATTATGTCCCTGTGTATCGTTAACTTTTTTAAAATTGTCTAAATCAATATATGCCAAGGTGAACGGATGTTTATATCGTTTACTACGACGAATTTCTATTTCTGCAAGTTCAAAAAATAATCTTCTATTAGCAGCTCCTGTTAAAATATCTTTTCGTGCTAACTTTTTTTCTATACGCAAACTTTTTTCTAATTCCGATTGTATTGATAATAAATATGTCACGGAAAAAAATATTATAAATCTCATACTTGCACTTAAATATGGCATAATAGAAGTTATAGAAGATTGTTTTGTAAAAAGTTCTAAAAACAACCAAATTAAACTGCTCGTTATTGAAAGTAAAATTCCAAATTTTTTACCATAAATCCATGTCACAATCATTATCGGAACCAAATAAAAAATAGAAAAACCTAATCTATAATTTGTCACAAAATCAGTTATGCCTACTAATATAACTGTTATAAAACCAAGCAATATGAATATACTTTTATATTTTTTAAGATCGCCTTTAATTTCCATAAAACCTTAATTTTATTTATGTAATCAGTTTATCTTATATATAGAGAAAAATTCAATTTCTACAAATCTTTTATAATAATGTGAGAAAATTTATCAGTAACATCTGCATAATGTATCTTTAAGGTTAACCTTATTATCATTTTTTTAGTCACATAATTTACACATGTTGTCAAAATATAATATTTTAACTTTATTTTGTTTTATAGACATAATAATTGCATAAATATTAACATCATTTGAAGTTTCAATTTCCAATATTCTATAACTATCTTTAGCACAAATTTTTTCTAATTTATTTAAAATAACTAAATAAACTTATCACCATTGAAACTGTTGATATCCCAAAAAATCTACCCACTGCACTCATTTCTAAATATCAGCAGAAATCCAAACACAAGATTATATAGGTTAATCCTTAAACTTAAAATTCTAATAAAATTTTTTATCTAAAAAGTTTAAAAATATTAATATCAAAAACATAGATTTATAAATTTTTATATGTTTTTTATATAGATTTTAGTGTTGTATGTTTCTTAAAATACCCATCATTTGAATGGTTAAACTTTTTGTCATAATCATCTTTTTTTCTAAAAAAGTTTTTTTTAATATTTTTGTATTTAAAACTTTTATTATTTAAATTTAATCTTAAATCAAACCTTCTTGGATCTAACTTTTGTCTTGTAAACTCTATTTTATCAAATACCGGTATTTTGAGTCGGTGGATAAACAAAGATTTATCACTTAACACTCGGCGAAAATTTTTATAATCTTGTCGTGTTAATAATGAAATCACCTTCCCATCCTTACCTGCTCGTGCAGTTCGACCAATCCTGTGAACATATTCTACCGAAGTGCGTGGTATGTCATAATTTATAACAAGGTTTACATTTTTTATGTCTAACCCACGTGCTGCTACATCACTTGCAACTAAAACATTTAATCTTCCATTATGAAAATCATCAATTACAAGTTTTCTTTTATACTGCGATAAACCACCGTGTAAAGATTCGGATTTTATATTTTGTTTAACAAGATTAGCATTAACAATGTCTACATAATCTCTCGTTCCACAAAAAATTATTGTTAAACCATTTTTGTTATTTTTAATTATATGCACCAACAAGGAAAATTTGTCATTGTGATGCACTTCATAATAATTTTGTGTTAATTTACTTCTATCAACATATACTGGCATTTTAACCCGTTGAGGATTTGTCATATAAGTTTTTGCAATTTCTAATATTTCAAAAGGCATAGTTGCACCAAAAAAAAGTTTTTGGCTATCTTTTGGTATTTTTTCAATAATAGTTTTTATATCATCAACAAAACCCATCTCAAACATTTTATCTGCTTCGTCTAAAACAAGAATTTTTACATTGTTGGTATTTATTGTTTTTCTTGAATAATGATCTAAAATTCTACCTGGCGTCCCTACAACAACATCTGCTTTTCTTAAATTATATATTTGTGGACCAATTGAAACTCCACCGTATACTTCAACTATATTCATTCTTTTATATTTTGTAAATTTACGAAATTCTTTTGACACCTGAACACAAAGTTCTCTCGTTGGCACTATAACAAACAACTGTATTCCTTTCCCCGGAATAACCTTTTCTAAAGAAGGAAAACCAAATGCAACTGTTTTACCACTGCCTGTGTGTGATAAACCTATAACATCTTTCCCTTGTTGTATTAATGGAATACATTTTTCTTGTATTTCAGTAAACTCATCAAAACCTAAATCCAACAACGCTTTTTCAAACTCCGGTTTTAACACTACACCTTTTGTTTTCATAGTTTTTTCCTTTATTATAATTTTTTATTTTAATCAAATATTTTGTTTTTTTTATTCAACAATATTGTTTAAACATTAATATACAAAATTTAAAAATATTGTTGAACTCTTAATAATAAATACTGTTCATAAGGAATTAATGAAAATTCATTCTCTTGATCCAAAGTTATATTTCTTATCCATTCTAAAGAAATAGATGTGTTTTTAAACTTTGACCATATAAGTTGTGGATTAAAAAAACCTCCATATAAATCTATGTTTGAGATAACATTTGTTGTCACTGTTATTTCATTAAAAATTTCATAAGAAAAACTTAAAAAAAAATAATTTTTTGATACATATCCTGGTTTAATAATATTAATTATATCTACAGCATACAAATTAAATTGTTGTTTTAAAAGTTTTGTTATTTCGTTAAATTCATTTTTATCATATCCAAAACCATTATAAAAATATTCTATTATCAAAAAACTTTTATCAGTTATCCTACGATTTATATTAAAACCCGTCTGAATATGAAAATCTGTTTTATAATAAATTCTATCTTTAGAAAAATATTTAATATTAGGTTTTTTGGATATTGCAGTTTCTAATCCAACAATTGTCCCATATAAATCTATTGAAGAAAATAAACCATATAATATTGAATCTTGAAACCCTAAATTTTTATTATAACTACCTAATAAACCAAATTCTATACCATCTCTAAAAATATATGATTGAATTCCAACTTTGGAATAATTTAAATCAAGATTATTATCATACTTGTTTGGTAATACAAAAATAATTGAAATATTCGTTGGTTTTAAATATTTTGATGTAAAATCAAAATTACATCTTATAGCATCTACTCCTTCTACATATTTTGCAGGATTATAAATATCTTTGTTTACATCCAAATCATTCACAGGATTCCACAAATACCCTGTACCAAAACCAAGTCGTTGACGACCTATACGAAATTTTAAATATTTCATATCTTCATACGAAACATATGCCTGATCACAATAAAAATTTTCTTTTTTAGTAACAAAATCATATCTTGCTCGGGTTTCTATATTAAACATTTTTTTGTAACCAGAATTAAGGTTTGTTTTTAGTTCTAATAACCCAGTATAATCCGAAATTGACAAAATATTGTTCGGACTCAGAAGAGTATCTTTTTTTTCTATGCTACCAAATAAAAGTTCTAAATTACCACTAAAATCTATACTATAAATTTGTAAAACAAAAACTATTATTACTATCTTTACAAAAAATATTTTAATTGTTTTGTTTTGCATAAAACTATTTTGTTTCTTCTTTAACAATTTTTCCATCTTCAAGAAAAATTTTTCTGTCTATAAAAGATAACAATCTTGGGTCATGGGTTGAAATTATAAATGTTGTATGCAAAGTTTCATTCATATGTTTCATTATTTCAATAATTTTATTGCCTGTGTTTGTATCAAGATTGGCGGTAGGTTCATCTGCTAAAACTATTGCTGGATTGGTTACTAAAGCACGTGCAATTGCTACTCGTTGTCGTTGACCACCAGAAAGTTCATCTGGTTTGTGATTTTTAAACTCTTCAATACCAACTTTGTTTAACATTTCTATGACAATCTTTTCTCTTTCTGATTTATTTTTTCCTATAGTTATTAACGGTAATTCTACATTTTCAAATGCACTTAAAACTGGTATCAAATTAAACGATTGAAAAATAAATCCTAAATGTAATCTTCTTAGTTGTGTTAGTTGGTCATCGGACATATTAGTTGTTTCAATATTGTCAATAAAAACTTTGCCCGAAGTTGGAATATCTATACATCCAACAATATTTAATAAAGTAGTTTTTCCTGAACCAGAAGGCCCTATTATTCCCATAAACTCAGATTTTTTTATTTCAAGATTAATTCCTCGTAAAGCCGATACTTCAGTCTTGCCTAATTTGTACATTTTATGAACTTCATTTATTTTTATTATACTCATAATTTTTACCTTTCAATATTTTGTGGAGAAAAAAGTTCTTCTTTAATCTGTTTTTCTGTCATTGTATTTATTAAAACTTTTGTCATATTTCCCTGTGTTAAAATATCTTTTATAACCATTACCGAAGGACGAAGTTTGCCATTAAAATATTTAGTTTCACTAAAATCTATTGTTTTTATTAAATTATCTGAAATAGTATACAATTCTTGTTTTTTAGGTAATAAACTTTTTTTATCCACCCACATAATGATTTTAGGATATGTCACATTTTTATTTGATGAAATCAGTTCTAATTTATACTCATTTTCTTGTTGTTCCAAAATAATAGCAGAATAATCGTTGTGAATATCAAAATCCATAAGGTCACGATTAGAAAATGATGTCCCCATAAAACTGTCTTTAGCAGACATACGTATCGGTCTTGAAATTCCCGGAACAAACATCCACATATTATCGTTTATCATTAAAATTTTTTTATTTTTTTCTCGAGCAGGACTTGTAAATTCCATCAAAGTGCCTCTGCCTCGTTTAAATTTTATATCAACACTCATTCGTTTATTTTCTTTGTTATTTTTAAAATCTATTATTGTAGCAGACATTTCGCCTTCGACAAAAGTTAAATTGGCATCTACATACTTTACAATATCTTGTGCTGATAAACAAAATATTGTTTTGCTTATAAATATTATACTTATAATTAAAAATATTCTTTTCATATAAAACCTTTCTCCCGAATTTAACTTTTAATTTGTTCTCAATGCTTCTACGACAAGCATTTTACTTGCTTTTGTTGCAGGGAACAATGCGCCTAAATACGTAGATATCATACCTACAAAAAAAGAAATAAAAATGTCTATTAACTCAGATCTTGAAATTATTTTAAATATAGGAATAGAAATTACTTCGCTCATCTTGGAATATTCTATCCCAACATATTGCAAATATAATGTTGGTATACCACCAATTATTATCCCTAAAAAAGAACCAAATAATCCTATGCACAAAGCTTCTAATATAAACAATTTAAAAATCTCATTTTTTTTCCATCCAATAGACCTTAAAGTTCCTATTTCTCTAACTCGTTCAAATACGCTCATATACATAGTGCTCATTATCGTGCTAATACTTATAAAAATTAATATTAACATAAAAATTGTATAAAATATCCCATCTGATTTTTCATTTTCTAACAATGCCTGTCCATAATATTCCCAAGTGTTAATTTCATATTTGTCATCATAATATTTATTTTTTAATTGAGAATAAACTTTATTTGTATTTTTTATATCGTTTAAATAAATAATTTTTTTGTTTACGACATTGTCCGTGTAAAATAATATATTAGCATTTTTTAAGTTTGTGAATACAACATTTTTGTCCAAATCATAAAAACCTGTTTCATAAACTCCTACCAAAGGTAATAACAAAATGTTTGGTGTATTGTTTATTGTTTGAGATTGTATATAACAAATATCTCCTATGTTTAAATTAAACAATTCTTGAACTTTTTTACCTATAACAATACCATCTTGTTCATCTAAATAGTTTCCTTTTTTAATTGATCCTGGAATAATACTTATTTCTTTTTCATTTTCAGGATCTACGCCTATAATTTGTACTACCATTTTTTCTTTGCCATTGCTCAAAAAACCATAATTTATTAATCTGTCCGATACCACAATAACATTAGGAATTTGTAAAATTTCTTTTGTAAAAATTTTATAATTTGTCATTATGGTATCTTTTGTAATATAATGTTGTATTTTTTTATCATCGAACTTTTTTGTATTTATCTGAATGTGTCCTGACTGATACTTAATAAAAGATTCTCTCATCATTATAATGTAAGTTCCACGATAATATCCTATAAAAAAGAACATTATACCAACAGATATCCCTATGCTTAAAATATTAATTATAGTTCTACGATAATGTCGTTTTAAATTTTTTAATGCTAAAATAAATATTGTTTTAAAATTCATAAATATCCTAATATCTCTTTAACTTGCATTTTACGTAAAACTAATAATGGATAAAAAGTTGCAATTACAGGAACTATTGCAGATATAATAAATGGAATAATGAATTGTTTTATATTAAATACAGGATAAATTTTATTTGTTGAAATCCATGCACTGGCAATATCTTTTGCACTATCAGAAATTGAAATACCATATATAGAAAAATAATAAACTAATCCACTACCTAAAATTGTTCCAATAACTGCACCTACAAATCCTAAAATTAAAACTTCTGTTATAACTATAAGTGATATATCATTTTTTGTATATCCTATTGCTCTTAAAGTGCCTATATCGCGTAACCTATCGAATATTGTGATTAAAACAGTATTCATAATTCCAAAAGATGCTACTATTATAAAAATTAAGTAAATAACATACTGAAATTTAACCCCAATATCCATCGCATAAATAAATGATCCTAACAAATCTTTCCAACTAAAATATTCTAAATTTTTATCTTTCAACTTTTTTTCAATAATCGGTTTAAATTTTTCTGCATCTTTATAGTTATCAAAAAATAATGAAACTTCTGTAACAGCATCTTCTGTCCCAACTAATTCTTGAATACTTTCAATATCTGCAATACATATATTCTCATCTTTATCTTTATATCCGCTGATATATATTCCTATAACTTCAAGTTCTATTGCATTAAATGAACCATAACTATCTACAGTAAATAAAATAATTTTATCTCTTAATTTACAATTTAAATTTGTTGCAACATAAGAACTAATTAATATACCTTTTTGTGTATTGTTATTATAGAATTCTCCTTCAACAATTCTGTCTTTATAAATTTTATACGTTGGAAAAATTTTTTTATTATCTTTGTTGCAATAAGGTAGTATTCCATAACACATCATTGTTAATGAATTGTCTTTAAACGAAATTACTGCTCCTGTATTTACCACTGGAGAAATTTTTATTTCATTACTAATACTTAAAATTTCATCAATAACACTACCATAATCTTTTATAACTAACTCTAACGGTGCTATTTCTTTTTTTTCATAATATCCTTTATAATAAATTTTTCCATGAGATGTATTGTTTAACATCTCCTTCATAAACTTTTCCATTAAACTTACACTAAAACCTGCAACAACAACTAAAACAAATGCACTAATTGTTACGATTATAATAACATGTAAACTTCGGCGTTTGTATCTTAAACCATTTTTTAGACCAAGATTAAAAAAAAATAATAGTTTAGAGATTAAATTCATAGTGTTATTTAATAAGAATTAAAAGATAAGTTATCAACAATTTGAAAAAATATGTTAGTTTATAAATTATTAACAAGATATCTTAAAACCAACTTTTTGTTTTTAAACATATTTTTACCAACATCAACATTACCGGAACTTCTATAAGCACACCAACCACAGTTGCTAACGAAGAACCAGAAGACAGACCAAACAACATCGTAGAAGTTGCTATTGCAACTTCAAAATGGTTACTGGCACCAACCATTGCAGACGGTGCTGCATCTTCATATCGCAATTTTAACAATTTTGCACCTAAATATGTTATCCAAAAAATTAAGTTTGTTTGTATGAATAAAGGTATTGCTATCCATAATATCGTCAATGGTTGTGTTAAAATTATATCTCCTTTGAAAGAAAACAATAAAATCAATGTTATCAAAAGTGCTATAATTGATACAGGAGTCAATTTGTGTAAAAAAATACTATTAAACCAATCTTCTCCTTTAGTTTTTATTATAAATTTCCTAGAAAAATATCCTGAAACCAATGGTAACGCAACATATATTGCTATTGACAAAACAAGTGCCTGCCAAGGAATTGGCAATTTTCCAACTCCAAGCAAAAATCCTCCCAACGGACCATATAAAACCAACATTGAAAGAGAATTTATTGCCACCATTACAAGAGTGTGTCCATCATTGCCTTTAGCTAAATATCCCCAAACTAATACCATCGCTGTACACGGAGCAATGCCTAATAAAATACATCCTGCAAGATAACTTCGCCAGAGAGGAATTTCTAACATCTTAATTCCATCTCGTAAAACAACACTTCCAACACCATGTGTTGCACCAACTGGCAGATCTATCCCCAACGGCATTTTTACATAATCTACAGCATCAACACCTATAAATGTTCTAAATAAAATACCTAAAAAAAATAATGCTATTGCATACATCGTAAACGGTTTTATTAACCAGTTTGCAACTAATGTTAATCCTACAGGTTTTATTGATTTCCCAGCTTTTACTACTTCAGCAAAATCTATCTTAACCATAATAGGATACATCATAAAAAACAAACATATGGCAATTGGAATTGATATAGTTGGCGCATCATTAACATAAATTGATAACCCATCTAAATATTTTGCAACTCCGGGAGAAACTTTACCTAAAATCATACCTATAACAATACACAAAATTACCCATAAAGTTAAATATCTTTCAAACATTCCAAGATTTCGTTCTACTTTTTGTTCATTCATTTTAGTATCACCTCAAATAATTAATCTAAAATTTTTATGTTTAAACTTAAAAACTTTTTTCATATAACATATTTTATTAAATTTTTCAATCAATTATTGATAAATTTACAATAAACATTCCTTAAACAAATTATCTCTTTAGATTATTCAAAAACAATCTTACTGTGAAGAAAAATTTATTTCCACATTTTTTTTACAAATATACTTATATTATATATATTTTTTTCTTAACAACATCCAGAATTTTCATTTTTATCACATCCTGTTGTTGTACAACACCCTGAACTAAAACTATCATTTTTTAAACTATTCTTGATTGAAATCTGACCAAAAACACGTATTACATCTTTACTGTAACAATTTGGACATTCAGGTTTCAACCCTTTTTCTTTCTCTTCCAAAGTGGCTTTAACTTCAAACTTATTATTACAACATGAACAAACATATTCATATATCATTTTCATTACCTCCTAAAAATTTTGGTTCTGTTAACTTTTGATGAATATTTAAATGATGATACAAAATTAATATAGATTAAGCAAGGCATAGCAAAAAACTCCTAACTAAAGTGGTCTTTGACAGTTGAGGAATATAGGGAGTAGATTTAGAAGTATTGTGTA
>CALDDQ010000012.1 GCA_937936785.1 uncultured Endomicrobiia bacterium | reverse complement strand
ACCTCCTTTTGATGATGTATTTTGATCCATTTTTGGGAGGTAATGTTTTTATGTATCATTTTTTTGATTTTGTCGTATATAAACAATAAAATTTTCATAAAGAAAGTTAATAAAACTAATAAGATCTGGAGGTAAAGCATTGTGTATCTTCATCAGCTGGCTTATCCGTGCTCGCGTGATGTTGAATTTGCTGGCATATGATTTATATGAGTGGTCAGGGCTGGCACTTAAAAAGTCATTTACTTCCATGTCGAATTTGATAATATTTTTGGGACTGGGTTAGAGATTGTGCAAAAATTATATTAAATAAAAAAATCTATAAAAAAACTTATTACAAAATAGGATACTATCTTTACTTACCAAAAAAATATCAACAATATTGATTGAAAAAATAAATTATTATATTATTATAAGTAGTAGTATTTTTTATACCATATCAAAAATAATAAAAATTAAATTTTTCGTTAAACTGAAAAATTATTTAATAAATAAATTTTAAAAACTTTTATAAGGAGATGATAATGAAAAAAGTTTATATTGTAGACGATGATAAAGATATTGTTGATTCAATTTCTATTGTATTAAAAAGTGCTGGATATGAAGTTAAGTTTCAAAATAACGAAGAAAACCTTATTGAAAATGTTATCTCATTTAATCCTAATATAATAATTCTGGATGTAATATTTCCAGAAAATGATACTGCAGGATTTGAAATGTCAAGAAAACTTAAGTCTGACAATAGAACAAAAAATATTCCTATTTTAATGTTATCCGCTGTGAACGAGAAAGGTATAGCTGGTTTTACATTTTCAAACAGAGACCGTGATGAATCATTTTTACCTGTTGAAGAATTTGTAGAAAAACCGATACATCCTGATGAACTGCTTGATAAAGTTGCAAAAATGATAAAATAATATTATAAAAACTATGTCTATTACAAAAATCGCATTAGTAGGTGCGGGTAAAGGCGGAACTGCACTGTTACAAGATCTGATAAAAATTCCTGATATTACCGTTAAGTATGTTTGCGACATAAACCCTACCGCAGAAGGAATGCTTCTTGCACAAAAATATAATATAAAAACTTGTCTATGGGCAAATATTGAATCTGTATTAAAAGATCCAGAAATAACTTTAATTTTAGAAGTTACCGGTCAGACAAGAGTTTTTAGACACCTTGTTCGAAACAAACTTCCTACAACTAACATTATGGGTTCAGAAGCGTGCAAGATAATATTTCATTTTGTTGATGCTCAACAACAAGTCACCGACGAACTTGAAAATTATAAAAAAACCCTTGAAATAAAAATTCAACAACGTACGGAAGAGCTCGAATGGGCAAATAAAGAACTTAAACATAAGTTGGCAGATATTGAAAATCTTAATGAAAAATTACAACAAATCAATGACGCAAAAACTAAATATTTACTTCAAGCTACACACCAATTAAAAGCACCTTTTGCAGCAATACAAAGTTATGTTGACGTATTATTACAAGGTTACGCTGGACAAATCACCGATCAAGCAAAAGATATTATTATAAAAATTAAAACACGATGCCAAATGCTTTCTAAAGCAATAAAAAATATGTTAGAACTTGCAAACTTAAATTCTTATGTTGAAGAAAATATAAAGTTACAGACGGTTTCATTAGAGAAAATTGTAAAAAACGTTTTAGAAACTTTTATAGCTGTAGCTGAAAAAAAACATATTAGCTTAATTTTTAAAAATCTATCAAAAAATGACACTATATCTTGTAACCAGGAACAAATTGTTATAATGTTGTCTAACATTGTTGATAACGCAATAATTTATTCTCCACAAAATTCTGAAATTAAAATTGTTATTGAAGACAAAAACAATGACAAAGTATGCATATCAGTAATAGATCAAGGAATTGGTATCCCTAAACAAAATATTCCAAAAATTTTTAACGAATATTTTCGCTCCAACAATGCCGCTATTGTTAACGAAAATGGCACTGGGCTTGGTCTTTCAATTGTAAAAAGAATTGCTGATATTCATAAAGCAGAGATTGAAGTTGAAAGTGTAGTAGAAAAAGGAACAACAATAAAAATTGTTTTTCCAAAAATCAAAATAATTTCTTTAGACCAAAATCTTTTTGTTGAAATAAAAAATAAAATCTAATATATGTAGCAAATATATTTACGAACAATACTTTTTAATAAAAAGGAGTAAAATTATATGACAAACAAAAAAGTTATTCCTAACAAAATTTCAGAGTTACAACAGGAACGGCTAAAATTTAAACCTATACTACCAAATGTATTAAAAAATCATCCTTCAACAATTGTCGCAAAACTTATTTCTGCAACAAGAAGTGTTTCTGCCCAAGAAACAATAAAAAAACTTTTCCCTAAAACTTATGGTATGCCAGAAGTAATTTTTTCCAAAGGAAAAAACTCTCAAATTAAGAAAAAAGTTGTAAAAGTTGGTGTAGTTCTTTCTGGCGGACAAGCACCAGGTGGTCATAATGTTATTGCAGGACTTTTTGATGGATTAAAAAAAACTAATTCAAAAAATAAATTAGTTGGTTTTTTAGGTGGACCATCAGGAATTTTGGAAAACAAATTTAAAGAACTTACAAAACCTTTAATTGATCAATATAGAAATACCGGCGGTTTTGATATGATACAATCTGGTAGAACAAAAATTGAAACACCAGAACAATTTCAAAAAACTAAAGATGTTTTAATACAAAACAAAATTGATGCTCTGGTAATAATCGGTGGAGATGATTCTAACACTAACGCTGCATTAATTGCTGAATATTTTAAACAAGAAAATGTTAACATAAATGTTGTTGGTGTACCAAAAACTATTGATGGAGACCTGAAAAACGATAAAATTGAAACGTCGTTTGGGTTTGATACTGCAACAAAAATTTATGCTGAACTTGTTGGTAACATATGCCGAGATGTAAATTCTGCACGCAAATATTGGCATTTTATACGTTTAATGGGAAGAAGCGCTTCTCATATTACTTTAGAAGTTGGACTTAAGACTCAACCAAATATTATTCTAATAGGAGAAGAAGTTAAACAAAAAAATATGACTTTAGCACAGATTGTAGATTATATCGTTGATATAATTGTAAAACGTGCTGAAATGAAAAAAAATTTTGGTGTTGTACTTGTTCCTGAAGGACTGATAGAGTTTATTCCTGAAATGAAAAATCTTATCTCGGCATTAAATGATATTTTAGCAGATAATGAAATAACTATAAACTCATTAACAAATATAGAAGAAAAAAGAAATTTTGTATATTCAAAACTTACTGTTGAACTTGCAAATTTAATGAAATCGTTACCTGATAACATTGAAACACAACTTATGCTTGACCGCGATCCACATGGTAATGTTCAGGTATCTTTAATTGAAACAGAAAAATTATTAATTGATATGATAAAACCAAAACTTTCTGAGATGAAAAAAAATGGAACTTATAACGGAAAATTTTCTGCTATTACACACTTTTTTGGCTACGAAGGACGTTGTGGTGCTCCGTCAAATTTTGATGCTAATTATACCTATGCATTAGGTTTTAATGCAGCGTTACTGGTATTAAATAATTTAACTGGTTATTTATCTTCTGTAAGAAAACTTGTTCAAAAACCACAAAATTGGGTCTGCGGTGGAATACCACTAACAATGATGATGAACATAGAACGCAGAAAAGGTAAAGAAAAACCTGTAATTCAAAAAGCGTTAGTGAACCTTGATGCAAAACCGTTCAAATATCTAAAACAAAATAGAGAAACCTGGGCATTAAACGAAAATTATTTATTCCCAGGACCTATACAATATTTTGGACCTGAAAATTTAACTTTTATGACTACAAAAACATTAAAACTGGAACAAAGCAATAAGTAAGACATATTATTTAAGAAAAGATAATTTTTTTGTTAGAATTATTTTTCTGCTACAAAAATTTTTATAAAAAATTTTTTTGTTACTCAGCCTCAGCATTTAGTGTTATATCAACTCCACTACCTGAAGCAATTTTTTGTCCAGCAGAAGGTTTTTGTTCTAAAATCATATCAAAATCAAAATTTTCATTAGTCGTCTTCTTAACTTTTCCTAACCTTAAACCACGACTTGTTAAAATTTTTTGTCCCTCAACCAAAGATTTACCAACTATGTTCGGTGTTACAACCATCTCCAAATTTTTTATTTGAACAGGAGTTTTGCTAACAACTAATTCTATAACTGTTCCTTTTTTAACACTTGTTCCTTCTTGAGGATAAGAATCTAATACAAATCCTGGTTGTTTAATTTCTTCCGATTCAACTTCTTTCACATTGCCTAAAATAAGTCCTAATTGTAACAAAATTGATTTAGCTTCATTTAAAGTTTTATTCTTTAGTTTTGGCACATAAATCACAGGAATACCTTTAGATACCATTAAAACAACCTCTTGTCCAGTTCGAACATTGGTTTTAGGTAATGGCAACTGATATATTACAGTGCCCGTTGGTGTATCTTCACTTTCAACTTCTTCAATAACTTTGTATCCTAATTTATGCGAAGATAAACGCGATATTGCTTCTGTTAAAGAAATTTTTCTTACATCTGGTGTTTCAACTACAAAATGTTTTTTTTCAATTTCAGGAAATATATAAAAATATGACACATATGATGTAACGAATGATATTAAAAGTGAAATTAAAACTACTATAATAATACTTAATCCTCGTGAAATTTGTTTTGTCTCTGTCATAAATACCTCCAATAAAATTTTAATTTTTTAATATTACTATTATTTCAATTCTACGATTTTGTGCACGACCAATTTTTGTTTTGTTAGTAGCAATAGGTTTTCTTTTACCATAACCTTTTACTTCCAAATTTTTTGCTTCAAAACCAAAATTTTTTATTAAGTAAGAATACACAGACCAAGCATAACTGCTAGATTTTTGAATATTAACATTATCTTCTCCGACAGAATCTGTATGTCCTTCAATTAATATTTTATTTTTTGAATATTTACTTTTAATAACGTCTGCCAAAGAAGATAACGAATCGTGCATCTGTGGATTAATATCCGAAGTTCCTTTTATAAACAAATCGTCTGTTGGATATGTAATAATTAACCCTCTTTCATCAAAACCAACTTTTGCTCCTTTAATATACACTAATTTTTCTTCCACAGAGTTTTTTTCAACAATTACTACTCTAAACCTTTCCTCTGCAAAAGATTTATTCCCAGCAAGGTCTTTTACAGTAACTAAAATTTTATATTCTCCCTCATGCACAACTTTGCCATAAAGTTCGTCACGACAATCCCAAACTATACCAGTTTGGATAGATTTTGTATTTTGAGTAGAAACATTTAATAAATAACTTTTTATCTGTTTATCAGATAATGTGAAAATTTTTAAACTTATACTTTCTATTGGTGATAAAATATCATCAATCTTTATTTCAGCATTAAGTTCATCTTCTATACTATCATTATTTGGAGTGATTGCAGGGGTGGAAATTATTATTTTTATTTTTGGTGGTGTGGTGTCCAAAACAAATTCTTTTTTTGCAGTTTCATAAATAATCTGTTGTTTATTGGTAATATCAACTAATTTTAAATTTACATTATAAACACCATCAGGTAAAACTTGTCCTGTTTGTTTATCTGTCCCATTAAAAACATATAATGAATCAACCTTTTTCGTGTCTGAAGAAAATAAAATTGTTGTAACAATATCTCCTGAATTATTTCTTATTTCATATGTCATTTCTACAAAACCTTTTGTTGAAGTAGCATTATGAATAAAAAAAATGTTATCTTTGTATCCATCAGAATTTGGTGAAAAATAATATGGCTCAACCTCTAAAAATGCTTGTTTTATAATTGTATCAACCTTTTTTTTGTCTTTATATCTATAACTTAATCCAATATTATGTGTATCTGTTAAATGTTGGCTTGGCAAAAAACCATAATCTATAGTAAAACTTTTTATTCTTAAACTCAACCCTGCACGAAAAAATGTTATCGGACCAAAAACGTCTAAATTATTCCTTCCAATATCATAAACATATCCCAATCGTAATCCTAACACATCACTACCCCAATGTTCTAACCCTACCGAATATTTTGTTTCCATTGTTTTCGTATCAATTTTTGCTCCTAATAAAAAATTTATATTTGATGCTTGATCTGGCAAATTAAGTTTAACAGATAAACCTATGTTATAAAAAGATTGGATAATATATTTATCATCAGCATTATAATTTTCTAAAGAACCAGAAAATGATAACACATCATTTTTTGTATTTAACACAAATCCTGTATCATACAAAATTATATTTTTGTTTAATGACAACATATTCTCATTAACATATTTTGCTCCTATGCCAAATCCTAACCATCTAAATACATGAACCCCTACCTGAGCTCCACAAAAAAAAGATTTTAAAGAATAATTCTGTCCTAATTCCTGGTAGTTGATTATTGCTGGTATATCCGGAGTAGAAAAATATTTTCCTGTAATACCAAAACCAAACTTTTTCATCGGAATATTTAATGCTAACTGAGTTACATAACTATTATTATAATACAAATGGTGTGCAAAAACTGTTTCTCCGAAAGGCATTGTTCCTGCAATTGCAGGGTTAACAAACAATCCTTCAACAGAATTTTCCATTGAAACAAAATTTTCTCCCAAACCCATTGCACGAACACCTGATGGTGTATTTAAAAATTCAAATTCATAAACTTTTGCAAACAAAAATGTATCATCAAAAACTAAAAATGATATAAAAACAAAAAAAATAAATTTTAAAAATATTTCTTTTAATCTATAATTTTTAATTTTAAACTTGTAATTTATCATCTTTTGTCTATAATACCAATAAATTTTGAAACTGGGACATAATCTCCTGCAACAACTATTGCGATATACATTCCTTCTGGCAAAATATTGCCTGAATCATCTTTCCCATCCCATACTTGACTATATAAAACATCTTTTAAAGCTGAATGGTCTACCAGTTTTCTTATATATTTCCCTGAGATAGTAAAAACATATAATTTTACATTCAAATCTTTGTCTTTAACAATATATCTTAAAGTTGTAGTTTCATTTTGTTTAGGACAAAAAGGATTATTTTGATCAATGTAAAATTCCAATTTATTTGTGGTCAATTGTTTTATTGCTGTAGGAGAAGTTTTAAACTGAAATTTTTCTTCAACAAAAGTTGTTGATGAAGAATATAATTTTAATTTTAGATAGTATGTATCATTGTTATTAAAATTTGAGTAATTACATTCTATCCTTGTAATAAAATTTAGTGTATTAATAGTTGTAGTTGTTCCTTCTACAAACCATATTGTTGTACCAGAAGATAATCCTGACATAAAAGTTGACATAACTACTTCATACTTTGTCACTGTCCCTGTATATTTCCAGTGAATTAAAGGATTTCTGTCTATTACAACAACATTAATATTTTCTGAACTTCCATCAACACCAAAAGATTCTATTGTAATAGCATAAATTTGGTACAATGAAAGTATACATAATAAAAAAACAATTTTTATTAATATTTTTTTCATTTCACGAGAATTGTTTATATAAAATTTTTTAATATTTATCTACATAAACACTAAAAAACCGATATCAAAGCTATTATAGAAATTAAAACTGATGTTATGGTCAAATATGGTGAAGTTAAAATACGTCTCATATTCGGATCTTTAACTGCCAAATTGTCAGAAACTAAATTTTCTTTTAATAGTTTAATTTCTTGTTTTAAATTATTAATTTCTGTGCTAAGTTTTTCTATCTCACTACTACTTACTTTTGCAAAAACTTCCGATTCATCTTTTATAAGTTTTTGTTCAGATGAAGCAAACTGTTGAACTTTTAATTCTGAAATATCTCTTGTTATACTTTCTATTTTCACCATTAGATTTAATATTTCATTATTCGCTCGTTCAAGTTTGCGGTTAAGTTCTACGATAGAACCACCCATAATATTTGTCTCTTCAATGACAGTGTTTGTCTTAGTTTTAAGTTCTGATATTTCATTAAATATTTTTTCTATTTCAGAGGAAATAGTTTTAATTCTTGATTGGATATTTTTTATTTCATCTGTTTCTTTTATTGTTAATGAAGATTGTTGTGCATTAACGTTTGTTATAAATGACATAAAGATAACATAGATAAAAAATCTTTTGGTATTTGAGCACAAAATTCTAAACATTTTTTTCCCTCCTCATTTTTTTCTTTCTTCTGTGGAAACATAAATTTTATTTTATATGAATGCAACATCGTTCTTAAAACTTTTGTTCCAGAAATATATTCTTTACCACCATATTCTAAATCACCTATTATAGGATGTTTTATATATGCCATATGAACACGGATCTGGTGTGTCCTGCCAGTTTTAGGATATAATTCTAAATAAGTAAATCTATTGTTTTTTGAAATAACTTTAAATTCTGTAATTGAATGTCGTCCTAAAGGACCTACCCTAATAGCATTTTTTGTTTTTTCTATCAGCGCAGAAATTTTTCCCATGTATTCATTTATTTCACCTTCAACTATCGCCAGATAAACTTTTTCAACCTTACGATTTTCAAATTGTTTAGATAAAAAATATTGTGTTTGAGGATTTTTTGCAACTATCATTACTCCTGATGTATCTTTATCCAACCTGTGCACTAAAAAAGGTCTTTCTCCTAACCATTTTAAACTTGTAACATTTTTATATTTTTCTGTTAAAATATCCAGTAAGGTTTTACGAGAATCAAAATTGCTTCCGGGATGAACTAATAATCCTGCTGGTTTGTTTATTACAACAAAATCTTTGTTTTCAAAAATTGTTTCAAACTCAGTATTTTCATTATAGGAAATATCTTTTCTTGAAGGAATATTTATTTCTATTATATCACCAACTTTAACCTTAGATGAAGATTCTACATTTTTATTGTTTAACTTTATGTAACCCAATTTGCATAAAGTTTTAATATATTCACGAGAAAAATTTATCAACTCAAACTTTAGATATTTATCAATACGAACATTATCATTTTCTTCAACTTTTATTATCTTTTTTTCCACGAAAGTTTATATAAATTATTATAACTAAATTCAAGATTACTAACACTAAACTAATAACCTGCGAAGGAGAAAATATAAATAAAAATTCACCACGATAATCACCACGCAAAAATTCGTTCAAAAATCTTAGTATAGAATATATTGTCAACCCTAAAAATAAAAGTTTATCTTTAAATTTTTCTCTTGCAAAAATTATGTGTAGAAAAATAAATATCAGTAATGAATATAAAGATTCAAAAAGTTGTGTAGGAAAAATTTTTACTCCTATTGGTGCTAAACTGTCTAAACTGTTAAAAACTATTCCAAAAAAACTGTCTGTTTCTCTCCCATAACAACATCCAGCAGAAAAACATCCCAACCGTCCTATACTTAATCCTAAAAACAATGCCGGCGCATATAAATCACATATATCTAACAAATTTTGTTTATTTTTTATTAGAAAAATAACTCCAAAAATTAAGCCTGATAATACACCACCATATAGAACTAACCCGCCTTCCCATATTTTTACTATTGACAACAAATCTGATTTATAATACTTAAAATTTAAAATTACATATAAAACTCTTGCACCCAAAAAACCTATTACTAAGGAAAAAAAAGATAAATTTGAAACAAAATTAATATCAACCTTTTTTCTCACAGCGTTTTTAATAACATAATTATACGCAACTAAAACACCTATTGCAACAAACAAACCGTATGTCCGTAATGTAATATTTCCTATTCTAAAAAATATTGGGAACATTTTTTTATACCTATATTCATTTTTTAGTTCTATACTTTAAATTTTAACTTAAAATTTTGAACCAAAAAATTTATCAACAGTATCCATCCTCCTACAAAAACATAACTATCTGCCAAATTAAATATTGGCCAAACATTTTTTGAATTTATCTGAAAATCTATAAAATCTATAACCTCCCCTATAAAAATTCTATCCAGCAAATTACCTATACCTCCGGCAATAATTAGTGTTATAAAATAAATGCTATGTTTTCCTAAATCAGTTTCTAAATTTTTTAATGAAAAAATAATAAATAGTAAAATAAAAATTGTACTTATGACAAAAAAAGTGTTGTTACCCGAAAACAACCCAAAAGCAACTCCTGTATTTGTTGTATATGTAATTGCTAAAAAAGATGTTATCTGTCTAGTTTCATAAAGAACAAAATTTTCTCTTATAAACCATTTTGTAATTTGATCAAAGAAAATTAATACAAATATTAAAGGTAAAGATTTTAACAATTTTTTTAATGAATATTTTATTTCTTCTTTTAACTTGTTTATTATTTTTATCATGAAACTGCTTCAGAACATTTTTTGCATAAACCACTTTTTTCTAAACTTTTGTAATAAACCCAACATCGAGGACATTTTATACCATCATATTTTGATACTTCAATTTCAAATTTTGTACCTGATTTTTTTTCTTCAAAAAACACTTCTGTTGATGAAACTATTAAGATATTATTAATTTTATCCTTTATCATATTTAAAAAATTTAAATTATCTTTATCAAAAACTTTAACTTTCACCTGTGCTTCCAAAGAACTTCCTATAACACCTTTTTGTCTTAAAATTTCAAGTTTCGTATTAACCTCAGATCTAAGTTGAAAAATGTTATCCGCCAAATTTACTAAATCTTCACTTTTATACTTGTGGAATTTTTCAATAAAATCTTCTATAGTTGTAAGAAAAATACTTTCTTCTCTTACTAAACCACCATTCCTTGCTTCTTGCCAAATTTCTTCCGAAGTAAAACTTAATATTGGAGCAATAAGTGGTACTATTGATGTTAATAATTCATACAAAACACTCTGTGATGCTCTACGAGATATAGAATCTTTTTTATACGTGTAAAGTTTGTCTTTTAAAATATCAAAATAAAAGTTAGACAAATCTTTTATGCAAAAATTGTTTATCAAACTTATCACTTTATAAAACTTAAATTCTTCATAAGCATTTATTGTTTCTTCTACTAAAAAACTAAGTTTTGACATTATACATTTGTCTAACAAATCATAATTATCTGTGTCATAAACAAAATCTTTTTCAGGGTTAAAATCTGACAAATTTCCTAAAATGTATCTCATAGTATTCCTAATTTTTCTATATGTATCAATTAACTGATTTAAAATTTCTTTTGACAATCTGACATCTTCAGAATAATCACTACTAGCAGACCATAAACGTAAAATTTCTGCTCCACTACTTTTTATAACTTCCTGCGGAACAATAACATTTCCTTGTGATTTTGACATTTTTTTCCCCTCACCATCAACTACAAAACCATGTGTCAAAACTGTATCATACGGAGCAATAGAATTTATACTACTTGACACAATCATCGCTACTTGAAACCATCCTCTGTGTTGATCTGAACCTTCTAAATACATCATTTTACCAACATAATCTTTTGCGACAACTTCATATGAAACTGATGAATCATACCATACATCTAAAATATCAATTTCACGTTTAAAAGGTTTTTCTTCATTACTTCCATCGTTACCACATTTTGGACATTTAAAATCTTCTGGTAAAAAATCTTTCAAATTGCGAATAAACCATGAATCAGAACCTTCTTTACCAAAAATTTCTGAAACTTTTTTTAACACTCTATTATCTAATATCTCCTGCGAACAATTCATACACTTTATTGCAGGAATAGGTACACCCCAATACCTTTGTCTTGACAAACACCAATCAGGTCTTAGTTCTACCATAGAATAAATCCTTTTCTTACCATATTCAGGAACCCATTTTACTTTATCTATATTTTCTAAAATCTTTTTTCTTAAATTTTTGTGATCAACACTTAAAAACCATTGTTCTGTAGCACGAAATATTACAGGTTTTTTGCATCGCCAACAATGAGGATATGAATGCGTGATTTTCGAATTATAAATTATTACATCATTATTTTTTAATTGTTCTATTATTTGTTCATTTGCTAAATAAACTTTCTGCCCAAACAAGTCAACTCCAAAAACATCTATATGTTCACTAAATTTTCCATAATCATCTACCGGAGAATAGATTTCTAAACCATACTTTATTCCTAACCTATAATCCTCATCTCCATGACCGGGTGCAATATGTACTACACCTACACCTTCCTGCGTAGAAACATTTTCGTCTGGCAAACAAATAGATTCTCTATCTAAGAAAGCATGATATGCTAAAGTGGTTTGTGACTTATCTTTTAATGCAACTTCAGAACCTAAAATTTCTCCCACAACTTTAAAATCTAACCCAACGTTATCTTTCACTTTTTGTAGCAAATCTTTTAAAAAAATATAATATTCTACAATTTCTTCTTTATTTCCATTATTTATTTTTAACCTTTTACTTTCAACTATTAAATAAATTCCATCAGGCTTAAATGCTAATGCTAAGTTTGCGGGAAGTGTCCATGGTGTTGTAGTCCAGATTAAAATATATACATTATTTAAACCATTGATCTTTTCTTCCAAAATTTTACTTGGTCTTTTTACTTTAAATTTTACATAAATAGAATCCGACACTTTATCTGCATATTCAACTTCTGCTTCCGCCAAAGAAGTTTCACAACTTATACACCAATAAACAGGTTTCTTACTCCGATAAATATACCCCTGTTCATTTAAGTTTTTCAATGTTTCTATAATAACTTTTTCGTAATCAGGATTAATTGTTAAATATGGATTTTCCCATTCGCCCAAAATACCTAATCGTTCAAATTCTTCTTTTTGAATTTTTACAAATTTTAATGCAAATTCTTTTGCTTTTTTACGAAATTCTACCTGTGAAATTTGATCTTTTGAAATCTTAAGTTCTTTAAACAACTGAAATTCTATTGGAAGACCATGACAATCCCAACCAGGAATGTAAGGAGCCAGGTGTCCTGATAAAATTTTATATTTTACAACTATATCTTTTAATATTTTGTTCAATGAATGACCTATATGTATATGACCATTAGCATAAGGTGGACCATCATGAAGAAAAAATTTTTTTTTGTTCTTATTTTTTTCTAACATCTTTTCATACAAATTTATCTCTTTCCAAAAAGATAACCATCTCGGTTCGTTTTGTGGCAAATTTGCTTTCATTGGAAAATTGGTCTTTGGTAAGTTTACAGTTTTTGTATAATCTATCTGGTTCATCGTTGTTACTCCTAAAAAATATATTCAATATACGAATTTTGGTGCTAATTATATAAAATATCTTATACAAATACAATTATTGAATACAAAAAATATTTTAATTTTTTCTATTGAAATATCTTTTTTTTTAATATATTATTCAATAATAAATTTCTTAAAAATATGCATAACTTAATATAAAAGTGAGTTTTAATTTATGCTGATAGGAATAATCTCTGATTCACACGAAAATATGTCTGCAATAGACAAAGCAGTAGAAATTTTTAACTTGAACAAAGTTGATTTTGTTTTACATGCGGGTGATATCATATCTCCAATAACTTATTCACATTTTGCAAAATTAAAGTCGAGGATATATCTTGTTTTTGGCAATAATGATGGTGAAAAAAATTTTTTAACAGAGCAGTTTTCAAAAATTGGTTCTATCAATCCTGCACCATATGAGTTTTCTTTACAGGAAGACAATAAACAAATTAATTTTGTTCTGCTCCATGAACCTTTTAATCTTGATGAATTAATAAAATCACAAAAATATGATTATATTGTATATGGACATACTCATAGACAAGATTTAAGATCTGAAGGAAAAACTACAATAATTAACCCGGGAGAATCAGGTGGTTGGTTGCTGGGAAAAAAATCTATAGTTATACTTGACACAAAATCTCATAAAGTAACTTTTTTAGATTTATAGTGTTTAAAGTTTGTTAAACATATTCAACTATTAAATCTGTTATAATCTATAACAAAATATTATTTTTTAAATAATTATATTCTATATAACAACTTAAAAAATAATTTTATAAACAACCTTATAGGAAAACCCACCACATTATAATAATCTCCATCTATTTTTTTTACAAACAAATCTTCTTTTTCTTGAACAGCATAAGCACCTGCTTTGTCTAAATGTTTTTTAGAAAATTTTATAATTTCTTCCTTAGAAATTTTTCTTGTATAAACAGTAGAAACTTCATAATCACAAACCCTTATTTTTTTCTTCGGATATAATAGACACATCCCTGTATAAACTTTATGTTTTGTCCCGGAAAGTTTAGTTAAAATTTTTTCTGCATTTTTGACATTTTTTGGTTTGCCAATTATTTCTTTGTTTAAGACTACTATTGTATCTGCTGAAATAATTATAAAATCTTTAAACTTCTGACTAACCGATTGTGCTTTTTTTATTGACAAAAATTTTACAAATCTTGATGGACAAGATACCGCTTTTAATTTTATTGGTTCCTTATATAAATGCTTAGTAGATATAAATTCTACTCCAAACGATGCCAATAACTCTTTTCTTCTTGGAGATTCAGATGCAAGAACAATTTTTGGTAAAAAAAATTTCACACTTTTATATCACATATAAAATATTATTTAACTATAATATTAATTTTCTAAACACTACTGCAGTAATTAGTAACCCTACCACTGCTGTAATATTCATTTTAACCACTGAACCAAATGTTATCTCTAATATTCCTAAATCTAACGTTGTCGGTTTTAATCCTGGGTTTATCTCTATTGCTAACATTTCTTTCACAGTAGAATCGTTAGGAAAAACTTTTGATACTGCTTTACCTAAAAATGCACCTAACAATGTTCCTATTATTATTATTAAGATAAAATATGTAATATTTTTTGACATTTTTCTCCTCCTAAAATGTTTTATATTAATTGCAATTTTTAAAATTTTTTATCATTTTTTTATTTTTAATTCTTAAGTATACAAGTTTTAACTTAAAAACACAAACTTGACTTTCTAATATTAACTAAAACTTAACTTTTTAAAATTTCTCTATTAAAAATTTACAATGAACACTTTCTCTTATTCTATTTCGTTATCATGTTCATGAAGATGTTCATAATCAGTTCCTGGACCAGCTTCTTGACGTTTACCTGTCTTGTGAAAATATGACCACAAAGGCGACATTTCTCTTAATCTTGAAACAACTCCCGGCAATTGTTCTAATACATAATCTATATCTTTTTCTGTATTATCTTTTCCTAAAGAAAATAATAACGATCCTTGTGCTACTGCCGAATCTAAACCTATGTGTGTCAAAACATAACTCGCTTTTAATGCTTTTGATGCACAAGCCGATCCTGATGACACAAGTATCCCTAAATTGTCCAATAACATCATCATAGCTTCCCCTTCTATAAATTCTATTGCACAATGAACATTGTTTGGTAATCTCTGTGTCAAATGACCATTGAGATACAAATATGCAACTTTCTTTGGTAGATCTGAAATCAATTTATTTCTTAAAGACAAAATTTTTTTTGTTCTTTCTTCCATTTCCAGTATTGCTAACTCCGCTGCTTTACCAAAACCTATTATTGCTGCAACATTTTCAGTCCCAGCACGACGACCTCCTTCTTGAATTCCTCCTTCTATTTGTGGCATAATTCTAACACCTGTCTTTATAAATAATGCAGCAGCACCTTTTGGACCATAAAACTGTGTCCCAGAAAGTGATAACAAATCTACATTTAACTTTTTCACATCTACCGGTATTTGTCCACAGGCAGCAACAGCATCAATATGAAACAAAATATTTTTTGACTTTACAATTTTTGAAATTTCTTGTATATTTTGTATTGTCCCAATTTCTGAGTTTGCATATTGAATACTTACTAAAACTGTATCTTTATTTATTTCATTTTCTAAATCTTCTAAACTTATTAAACCATACTTATCCACAGAAAGATAAGATACTCTACAACCCTGACGTTCAAAACTTTTTATAGGATGAAGTACTGAATAATGTTCAATTTTTGTTGTTATTATGTGTTTTTTAGACAATTCTCCTTTAATTGCTTGCAAAGAACCTTTTATTGCTAAATTATTTGATTCTGAACCACTGGAAGTAAAAACTATTTCTTTTGGCTGTGCATTTATAAGTTTTGCTACTTGATTTCTGGCTTTTTCAATATCTTCTTTAATTTTATATCCTAAAGAATAATTACTTTGTGGATTGTAATATAATTCATCAAGATATGGTAACATTACTTCTTTTACTCTTGTATCCAGTGGTGTTGAGGCTATATTGTCAAAATAAATTTTTTTAAAACTATTTTTCTCTTCCATAATTTTTTAACCTCTTCTAACTTTTTACTTTTCTCTTTTAACTTTTTAACTAACCTATCCTTTAATTACACCTAAAGGTTTCATCCGTGCAACTTTTGTTGCAATACCACTATTGTGACATATTTCAACAACTTCATCAACATTTTTATATGCTTGTGGTGATTCTTCTGCTAATGTTTTCCAGGAAGAAGATTGAACTGTAACACCTTTTTGTTTTAATTCTTTTGCTAAATCACTGCCTCGAATATGTTTTAACATTTCTGACCTTGAAAAAACACGGCCCGCACCATGACATGCTGAAGACCATGTTTCATCAAATGCTTTCTGCGTACCTACAAGAACATAACTTGACGTTCCCATTGTCCCGGGAACCAAAACAGGTTGACCTACATCTTTATACTGTTGCGAAACATTTTTATTTCCTTTAGGCAAAGCACGTGTCGCTCCTTTTCTATGCACAACATACTTTTTATTTTTATATTCTTCAAACTTGCCAATATTATGTGCAACATCATAAACCTGTTCCAACCCAACTTCTTTAAACGATTTGTTTAGCACTTGAGTTATAGTTTCTCTAACCCAATGAGTAATAACCTGTCTATTAGCCCATGCATAATTTGCTGCACAAGACATTGCATTAAAATATTTTTTTCCTTCACGAGAATCTATCGGTGCACAAACAAGTTGTCTATCAGCTAAAGTTATACCATATTTATTAACTGCTGATTGTAGTATTTTTATATAATCATCACAAACCTGATATCCTAAACCACGAGAACCTGTATGAATCAAAACCGTAACTTGATCTTTAAATAACCCAAATTTTTGTGCAACGTTTTCATCGTAAATCTGTTCAACAAACTGTATCTCTAAAAAATGGTTCCCAGAACCAAGTGTTCCTAATTGTTCTTTTCCACGGTCCAAAGCACGTATAGAAACATCTTCTACATCTTCAGTTTCCATACAACCATTTTCCTCTGTAAAATTTAAATCATCTATAGAACCATACCCTCTCTCTACTGACCATTTAGCACCTTTTTTTAATACTTTTTTTACTTCGTCAATTGAAAGTTTAATTCTTCCAGTAGAACCAACCCCCGAAGGTATGTTATTAAACATTGCAAAAATTAAATTTTCTAACTTTGGGCTTATTTCTCCTTTTGTCAAATTTGTTCTCAATAACCTCACGCCACAGTTTATATCATACCCTATCCCACCCGGAGAAATTATCCCATCGGAAATTCTAAACGCCGCAACGCCTCCTATAGGAAACCCATATCCCCAGTGAATATCTGGCATAGCTAATGACACTTTTTCTATCCCGGGCAATGTTGCTACATTGTAAACCTGTTGTACGGCTTTGTCTTGAATAACTTTTTCTATAGTTTTATCAGTAGCATAAATTATACCATAAACATTCATCTGTCCTGTTTTTGGAAGTTCAAACCGGTATTCATCAATTTTTTTTAATTTCATACTGGCTTAATTTTTTATAACAAGTTTTGATGTTCAAAATTTTTAATAGACAAGAATTTTTATTTCTTCTTTTTCGTAAGAAAATATACTAAACTGCCCACTATTAAAATACCTAAAAGTTCAGACAAAATTGTAATCTCTTCCGGTAAAAAACGGAATGTTTTTCCACACTCAGTACAATAAAATTTTGTTGATGAAAGTTTTGACATATTTTTGTGTACACAATGTAGTTGTTTGGTTTCTCCTATGTAACCATAATAATCTTTTTCTCGATTATAATATGTTTTACCTAAAAGATGTTTTATAGTTAAAAAAAATATTCTACGATATACATCAATCCTATGAAAAAATGCAACTAAAAATTTTTCGTTTGGTTTCATTTTGTTTTTTGTATAAAACTTTTTTTTTCTTTTCAAGCATTTATTCTTTTTAATAAATACCTTACTTGTTATTAAATTTTCAACAACTGAGCAACCTTTTTTATATTAAGTGTTTCTTTTATATTCAACTTTTTTATAGAAACTCTTTTTTCTGAAGTTTTTATTGCACAATCAGGATCTTTTAAACCGTGACCCGTTAAAATACAAACTATAGTTTTAGATATATTTGACTTTTTATATTCATTAAAAAAACCTTTATTTAAATACTTAAATAATCCAGCAACTGAAGATGCAGAAGCAGGTTCTACAAAAATTCCTTCATAAGAAGATAAAAGATAATACGCCTCTAAAATTTCTCTGTCTGTTACAGAATCTATCACACCCATAGATTCATCTCTTGCAGCAACAGCTTGTTTCCACGAAGCAGGATTGCCAATACGTATTGCAGTTGCAACAGTTTCTGGATTATTTATTGGATGCCCATGAACAATAGGTGCAGCACCAGAAGCTTGAAATCCCATCATTTTTGGTAATTTTTTTAATTTTAAACCAATTTCTTTATATCCTTTCCAATATGCAGTAATGTTTCCCGCGTTACCTACTGGCATAAATTGATACTCTGGAACATAACCAAGTTGTTCAACAATCTCAAACGCAGCAGTTTTTTGTCCTTCTATTCTATAAGGGTTTAATGAATTAACTAATGTAACAGGATATTCTTCTGAAATTTTTTTTGCCAACTTTAACGCTTCATCAAAATTGCCATTAATTGATAATATATCTGCTCCATGCATAACTGCTTGCGAAAGTTTTCCTAAAGCTATTTTACCCTCTGGTATCAACACTAAACATCTCAACCCAGCTTTGGCACAATATGCTGCTGCAGAAGCTGACGTGTTACCCGTAGAAGCACAAATTACTGTTTTACTCCCGGATTCTTTTGCTTTTGAAATTGCCATTGTCATACCACGGTCTTTAAATGAACCTGTAGGATTACAACCATCGTATTTTAAATAAATATTCAGTTTTAAACCATATCTTTTACATATCAAACTTTCCAAGTTATGTGCTTTCACTAATGGAGTATTACCCTCAAATAAAGTTACTATTGCAGATTTTTTTACCGCAGGTAAAAAATTTTTAAAATAATTTATAATCCCAGGCCATAACATATTTTTATCCTAATCTGTTCATTCTATGGATTTAACAAACTCTTCAATTTGATTTATATCTGTTTCTTTTATAAATCTTAGCTTGGAAACTTTTTCTTTTAATTGAATAGAAATAAACTCTGATACTGAAATTTTTTGTGTATCCACAGTCTCCTTACACTTATTATATAAAGTTATTATAGCTTTTAACATAAGATACTGTTTTCGTGCTGAACAGTATGTGTCTACTGGATCAAATGCACTCTGATATAAAAAATCTTCTCTTAACATTCTTGCTATTTCTAAAACAAGTTTATCTTGTTCTGAAAGTGTTTCTAGACCTACTAATCGCACTATTTCTTTTAAATCAGATTCTTTCTGTAAAATTGTCATTGCACTGGTTCTTAATTTAACGAAATCTTTCCCTAAATAAGTATTATAATATTCTTCCAATGCATCATAATATAAAGAATAACTTGTCAACCAATTAATAGCGGGAAAATGTCGTGCATAAGCTAACTCAGACTCTAACGACCAAAAAACTTTTACTACTTTTAACGTTGCCTGAACTACAGGATCTGATAAATCTCCTCCAGGTGGTGATACTGCTCCTGTAACTGTCAAACTTCCTTCCCGATCTTCTGAACCTAAACATTTTACTCTTCCAGCTCGTTCATAAAATTCAGCAACTTTTTTTGGCAAATATGCAGGGAATCCCTCTTCCCCGGGCATTTCTTCTAACCTGCCTGAAATTTCTCTTAACGCTTCCGCCCAACGTGAAGTTGAATCTGCCATAACGGCAACTGAATATCCCATATCTCTAAAATATTCTGCTATTGTTATACCGGTATAAACCGAAGCTTCTCTTGCTGCTACCGGCATATTTGACGTGTTTGCAATTAAGACTGTCCTGTTCATCAATGATTGGCCAGTTTTAGGATCTTTTAGTTCAGGAAATTCTATCAACACATCCGTCATTTCGTTCCCACGCTCACCACAACCTATATAAACCACAATATCTGCATCAGCCCATTTTGCTAACTGGTGCTGAATAACTGTTTTACCAGAACCAAACGGTCCAGGAACACAAGAAGTACCACCTTTTGCCACCGGGAAAAAAGTGTCCACAACACGTTGTCCTGTAAATAAAGGTAAACCAGGAACTAACTTTTCTTTATATAATCTTGGTTTTCTAACAGGCCAGCTCTGGTACATTTTTATTTCTTTTATGCCATCAAATGTCTTTATTTTACAAACAGGTTGCTCAACACTAAACTTTCCAGAAGTTATTTCTACAATTTCGCCTTCAACAACATCTGTTGGAACCATAATCTTATGTTTTACCAAAATTGTTTCTTCAACAATACCTATAATATCACCAGCAAAAACTTTATCTTTAACTTTTTTCGTAGCGTTAAACATCCATTCTTTCTTCCTATCTAAAGAATTAACTTCTATCCCACGAGTAATAAAATTTCCACTTAATTGCATAATTTTTTCTAATGGCCGCTGAATGCCATCATAAATTGTTGTTACTAATCCAGGCCCTAATTCTACTGAAAGAGGCATACCTGTATTCTCAATTGGATCATCAACAGACAAACCAGTTGTATTTTCGTAAACCTGAATATAATAATTTTTATCATGTAACTCTATTACTTCTCCAAGTAACCGTTCTTTACCTACACGTACCACATCAAACATTTTTATGTCTTCTATTCCAGTTCCTACTACTAACGGACCTGAAACTTTTACTATCCGACCAATCATTTTTTCTCTCCTATTATACTATTATAAAAACGTTGGCTATTCATCAGTATTTAACTTTAGCCCTGTAGCTATTCTTGACAATTCTTGATATTTTTGTTTTGCAACATTAGTTTCATATTTTTTTAAAACACTCCCGATTCCTATAATAGGAATTAGCGCTGTTTCTTTGTTTAATATTTTTAATTTATTATCTAAAAATTTCTTTTTTAATTGAGCATAAAAATTTTCAACTACAAATATTATTTTATATTCTTTATTCTTAACCTGATTTATTACAGAATCAAAATTTTCATCTTTACTAATACAAACAATATCACAATTTAGTGTTTTATATATAATCACAGATTCATAATCACCAACTACCAAAATGTTTGTGTTCATAATAATTAGTTTGTAAACTTAATATACAACTCTTTTATTTTTCTAACTTCTAAAAGTTTATCAAAAAAATATGCTATCAACGGTTCTATAGTAAAAAATTTATACAATGTTTTACCAGTTAATTTTTTAATAATATTGTGTAAATATTCATAAAAATTTGTTTCATTAAAAATATTTAAATTTATTCCAACATAGGTATTACTCAATTCTTTTTCTAACAATGTTTCATCAGGATACGATATTAAAAATTTTTGTATTTCAACTGTTCCTCCTGGTAAAAAATCTATTTTATTCGCTTCCTGCATTGTATAAATCATTTTTGCACTAAGGAATATTTTTATGTTTTCAAAATCAACTATGGATTTAAAAATCTCTTCTACTATCTTGCTGTTTAGCCGTTTTATTTTGGAAAAATATTCTAAAAACTGTTTTTTGCGTTCAATATCTAAATTTATATTTTCAAAATCTTCATTATTTTTTATTTCCATGACAAAAAAAGATTTTAACCAATTTATAATCCACCTGTGTCGTGAATTAAGTAGATTTGACAAAATTGACAGCGTTTCTTCAAGTTCTGTTGTCATTATTTTATCAAAGTTTTCCAACTTCAAAATTTCTTTTTCATTATATTGTGTAACTATTGTATACTTGTAATCTTTCAACAATTCTATTAAAGCATTTAAACCTGAATTTTCAATTTCATTAAGTTTTTGTTTGGGAATAATCTTATAATTTCTTATTGCATTTAATCTTGCTACTGAATGAATATAGTTCATAATTAATTATGAAAATAATTTTTTCCCAAGTTCTATTTCTAAAGAAGTTTTTAGTGTATTGAGTATACTTTCTAAAGACAAATCTTTTGATCTTTTAGAAGAAAAAATTATTATTCCAAAAGTAACCTTTGGTTCTGTCCTTTTTGAAATTTCTATCTCTAAATTTGTCTGTTTTTTTTCTTTTGATTTTATTTCATAAATCAGTTCTTGTTTTTCGTTTTCTGATAATTTATTTGTTATGTCAAACAAAATTTCATTTTTCTCGTCAGTAAAAAGATTGTTAACAATTAAACTTTTTATATATTTTCTGTATTCTTCTTTTGAAATTTGAGTAATTTCTTTTATACCATTATCAAATATTTTTTTTAACAAAAGTTGTTTTTTTAACTCAATATCTTTGCTGTAATCTATAAATTTTTCTGTCACAATACGTTTTTGGTCTAAATCATATTTATTCGCAAACTGTTTTTCTAAATATAATTTTTGTTGTTCTAATTTTTTTTCTAACAAATTCCTAATTTCAGATTTTTTTAGTTCAAACTCTTCTTTTAAATCTAAGATTTGTTTTTCGTAGTCAGATTTTATTTTTTCAACAATTTTTTCTATATCAGCCATTTTATTATCCTAACTTTATATTTCCTAACAGTAATATTGTAGTTAACAAACCTAACACTGCATATGTTTCTACTACCACAGCAAACACCATCGCTTTACCAACTTCTTCAGGACGTTTTGCTATCATACTAACCCCTCCAACACAAACCCTACCCTGAAATATCGCAGAAACTAAACCCACCAATCCTATAGGCAACGCCGCACATGCAACTGCTAAACCTTGTGAAATTGTTATTGAAGTAATTTCTACACCCACAAGTTTAGCTAATATTAAAAACATTCCCACAAAACCATAAATTCCTTGAGTTCCAGGAATTGCTTGAAGTAGTAATAAAATTCCAAATTTATTTGGATCTTCAGCCGCAAGTCCACTACCTGCTTCACCAACAATACCACACCCTACCGCAGAACCTATCCCTGCTAACGCAGCAGAAACTGCTGCTCCTAATACTACTAACGCTACTCCAAAATATTGTTCCATAAACTTTTTCTCCTTTTTTAAAAAATATTATTTTTTAAATTTTAAAATAAAATTTTTGTTATTTTACAAATTGTTTTATAGGCGAAAAATATTTTATTGGTCTACCACCACCTTCAAAAAATTTACTAAAAAATTCTAAATATTGTAATCTTGCAGAATGCACAAATGCTCCTAAACAGTTCACTGTAAAATTAAACATATGGCCTGCTATAAATATTAGTATACTCAATATAGGACCAAAAAATTTAATATTCCAGGTTGTATTTGAGAGTAAATTTATTGTTTGCGAAATTGCTGTCCCTGCTAAAGATAATGCTAATATTCTTGCATATGAAAATATGTCCGAATAATAACCAACAATAGAATATAGTTTAAACAATGCACTAAACGGTTTTAAAAAAATATTTTTTGTTTCTCTTCCTAAAATTATTATCATAACAATGCCTGTAACTAAAGCAACTTTTAAAGTTATTGAATATATTACCTGATTAACTCTCTGGGCAAAAATTAACTGGTAAACTGCAGGAACTAATGATATCAATAAAATTTTCCATAATAACATCTCTATCATGCCCCAAAAATCTTTCAGTTTAACACTTCTGAAAAATTTTATCATCATACCAAAAGTTATCTGTATAAGCCCAAGCAAAAACGAAAATTTTAAAAAATCTATCGGTTTTTTTAACGGATCAAACAAAATTATTCGCTTTGTAAAACCAAAATTTTTTAACACATTAAATCCAATAAAACTATCTGTTATAACACCTGCAAAAATTGTTATAATACCCAAATATTTAAACAAAACAAATAATTGTTCAAGTTTGCCAAAAGTTTTTATTTTATTTTTCAAAAAAAACCATACAAAAAATAAAAATATTCCATATACAACATCGCTCATACACAAAGCAAAAAATAAAGTAAAAAACGGTGCTAAAAATACCGTTGGGTCAAGATTATCTTTTTTAGGATATGAATATAGTGTTGTAACAAACTCATATGGTTGAACAATAGGTTTATTTTTTAATACTATAGGCACATCATCTTGTGGTAGAGGGTCAATAAATAAATAATATATTGATGAATATTTGTTTATATATTCTATAAGTTTTGACAAATAAATTTCCGGAACCCAAAACGAAATTATTTTTATTCTTGACGTTGTACCAAAATTGTTTTGTGCTAAAATGTAGTCATTGAGTTCTAATAAATCTTTATAACAAGATAAAAATCTATTCCTATTTTTTTCATAAAACTTTTCAACTTCTAACTTAAGATTTTTTAGTTCAGAATTTATTATATTTATCTTTTCCTTTGTTTCAACAATTTCATCTAACAAACTATTTTTACTACAATCTTTCAAAAAATTGTATATCTCAACATTATTTTCTAATAAATATTTGTTTAATTCTTCGTTTATAATATTGTGGTATAAACAAAAAAACGATACCGTTAATTTATTCTTCTCTTCCCACGGAATTGTTAAATATTTGAATTTATAAACTTTTTCTTTAAACTTTTCATACTTTTTAAAATCAAGTTCTGAAAAAAAATAGTTTATATTTTTTATTTTCTTTAACAAATTTATATCTGCATCAAACAGTTCAAACTTTTTTAAAACATTAATTTTAGATTCTAAATGTTCCAATTCTGTCTCAAAAATTTTAATTTTTTTATCAATTTCTTCCAAATGTTTATAAACATAATTACTAAAATCTATCACTTCTTTTTTATTCAAGCTCAAATATTCCCGTTTTGTTAAATACATTTCTTTTATGGAAAGATATTTTTTAAAAATACCCATCCCAAACTCTAATCTGCTCAAATTTTCTCTAATTTCTTCCTGCGAAAAATTGTTAAAGTAAAAAGATGGTTTTTTATATTCAATATTTACAAGTTCTACAATGGATAACTGTTTTAAGCCGAAAACAAAATCTAAATAATCTTCATCATGAACAAAGACGTATGCTTTTTTTATTTTATCTATCGACATATGATAATACCCTATCTTTTACAACTTTTACAAAAACATCTATATCTTTTTCTAATCCTTTAACTTTTTGTTCAAAAACTATTTTTTTATTATCATATTCTTTTTCTAATTCTTCCTTAAACTTAGATATTAAAGATTGGTTTTTATTAACTAACATAATTTCATATTCTTGTATATTTTTATCATTATTTTTTTCTAGTTCGGAAATATACTTTAATTCTTCTTGTTTGTATTGTTCCTTTAATTTAACAATTTTTTCTTCATATTCCTGTTCTAAAGTTGATATGGTTTGAATTAAATCTTTTACTTTAGTCATTTTTACCACCTATACTTTTTTACTACAACACGGCTAACTTCAATATGTATCCAACGATGAAAATCTTTTTTCTTTTTTTTAGGAAGTTTTATTTTTTCCATATTATGGCATAATGATATCGTTTTAACAAACGTATTATACAATGCAAAACATTTGTCACAATGTTCTATGTGTTCAAGAATCTCTTCATAAATTTCTTGCTCAATATCATGATCAACCATTTCTGTTAATTTATAGATTATGCCTTTACATCCTACCATTTTTTTCTCGTATTTAGTTTGATAATTTTTTGTTTATTTTAGAACCATAAACTTGTTTAACATATTTTTCTAACAAGAACCTTAATATCATCCGTGCACGGTGCAAACGTGATTTTACTGCTGGCACTGATATGTTTAAAATTTTTGCTACTTCTTCCAATGACCGATCTTCTAAATCTTTTAACACAACTGCACTACGATATTTTTCTGGAATTTTTTGTAACGATTCGTCCAAAACTTTTCTCAATTCTTTATTTTCCATATTTAGCACAGGATCAGAAGACCAATCTCTGATATTTTTTATTTTTTCAATATCCATAAATTGAGAAATATTATCCGAACTATCTGTAGATACCAACTGCGGTTTGTGTCTGCGTTTTTTCATTAAAGCAGCGTTTATTGCTATTCTATAAATCCAGGTAGAAAAGTTTGACTTTTTTTTAAATTCATTTAAATGTTGAAATACACTCATTGAAGTTTCTTGCAACACATCATATGCCTCGTTTTCATCTCCTAATATTCTATATGCTAAATTATAAATCTTATCTTCATAACGCTTAATTAACTGTTCTAAAGATTTAGAATCTCCTTCCTGCGCTTTTGTAACAAGTTGGTCATCAATAGTATTCCATTTATTTGTAACAATTGTGGTATTCATATTTTTTTAATTATAAAATTAACCTTTTATAGTCAATATTTTTTATTTTTTTGTTGAAATATTATATTTATTTTGGTAAAGTTTTATTGTTATGGGAAAACTTGTTATACCTAACAAAATCAAAATTATTTGTGGAATACTGTTTTCTAAAAATTGGACAATAGAAAAGTTTAAAAAAAATAATATATCCGAGATAGTTGATATAATAAATTCTAAAATAGTTGAACAACTAAACTGCTGTGAATTATTTGTCGGACTAAAAATTGATTTCCAGAGCGAGATTTTTTATTTTGACTTTACAGATTATTATGAAAAAGAGTTTGGGAAAAATATTTTACGTTATTGGATAAGTTTTGAACCTAATCACAGTATTGAACAACTTTGGAAAATAAAACTTTTAACTAATATTATTGAAAAAAATTTGTTTTCAGACAAAGAAGGTTTGCGAAAAGTTAACATTGACCCTGGATATGTTGACGCAGCAAAACTTGTTCTGTTTACTACAAAAAATTACTCTCACAGAATTTATCTTGCAGAAGGTATATATGCTGAAAATACTTTAATGTTTTTTAACCAAAAGTTTCATCCATTTAATTGGACATATCCTGATTATAAACTTAAAGAAAGTATTGATTTTTTTTCTACTGTTAGACAAAAATTGGTTTCTAGCAAAAATAGTTAAATTATATCCCTACACAAATTAAGTGTTAAATTAAAAATTTTTGCTACTATATTTATGAAAAACTAAAGATAAATCTTATAGTCTATGTCAGGAAAAATGTTGTTTTTGTATTCTAACCAATTTAAAAACCCGTGATCAATTCGGTTTTCTATCAGTTGGTAATATAAGGTTTGAAAATTTGAGATATGGTCTCTGGTGCGTTTCTGTGCATATTCTACCATAGTTCCAGTAGTCATTATAAACGCCCAATCGGAAGATTGAGCTAATAACAACTCGCGTGACAACTGGTTTAAAACTCGTTGTGTCAACTGGTCTATGTTATCTTTATTAAACCTATCCACAGCAGCACACATTAGTTCTTCACACTTGTGTAAATGTCTATAAATCCAGTCATTAGTTCCGTTCAACCAAACTTCAAAATATCCTTTGTCACCCCACGATGATGCAGAAGGATTTTGTATTTGATTTCTTGAATACATCTGCAAATATTCTGTTGGCAAAATTGTTTTAAAAATATCCTGGTCATAGTGAATCTTTCTAAATAAATAATCTAGGAATTTTGGACCCTCGTACCACCAATGACCATAAAGTTCTGCATCGTACATTGACACTACTATTGGTTCTCTATCAAAAATATTTCTTAAATATCTTATTTGATGTTCTCTATTAAACATAAAATTTCCTGCGTGTGAAGCTGCTTTTTCCATTGCCCAATGAACATTATAAGGTTCTTTTTTATCTAACCCAACTCTTCCTGTTACACGATAATATTTTATCCCAATATTTCGTCTAACACCATCCTGGTGCAAATATGGTTTTATATATTCATATTCCGTATCATATCCTATATCACGATAAAATTCCCTATAATCAGGATCCCCGGGATAACCAACGTCAGCTGACCATACTTGATGTGCAGTTTCCATGTCACGCGCAAAAACTGCTACACCACTGGGAGTATAAACCGGTGCAAAAACACCATATCTTGGTCTTGGTTCTCCATACAAAATTCCATGTGCTTCAATGAAAAAAAATTGTATCTCATTTTCTTTTAAAATTTTATCCACTCCATAAGTATATGCACATTCTGCAAGCCAGATCCCTCTCGGATTTCTACCAAATTTTGTATTATAATCTTTTACTGCCATACGAATCTGAGCACGACGAACCCTATCGTTAGACATCAATGGCAAAAAACCGTGTGTTGCATTACAAGTTATTATTTCTAACTTACCACTATCTTGTAAATTTTTGTATGCTGACAAAATATTCCTATTATACTTTTCATAAACTCGCATACAAATTTTAAAATTCTGTTCATACATTTTAGCTGTAGTATAGAATGGTTCTCTATCTTTTAACCGCCAAACTTCTTTTTCGGAAAGTTCTATAAGTTTTGATAATTTGTTATAGTACCTATCTTGTAACAACTTGTCAGCCATCATATTACACAAAGGAGGTGTTAATGACATCGTTATACGAAAATCTATCCCATCTTTTAAAAGATTTTCCATAATGTTCAAAATTGGAATATATGTCTCTGACATGGCTTCATAAAACCAATCTTCTTCCAAAAAATCTTCATACTCAGGATGTCTTACATATGGTAAATGATTATGCAATACTAAACACCAATAACCTTGTGGCATATTGTTTCTCCTATTAAATCATTATGTTTAAATTCTTATATCTAATCAATGCTTTTTTATTTACTTCCCTCGTTCCATTCTGTTTTACGAGTTACAGTAAATTTAATTTCTCGTTCCATTGTTCCATCTTCAGAAATAGCTTTTATTGGAATTTCTTTAACTCCATCTGGAAGACCCATCCTTAATGAAAATCTTCCATCTGAAGATAGTTTATATTCTTCATTTTGAATTATCAATTTTGCGTTTGGCATTGTTTCACCATAAACTATAAGTTCTGTATCTGCAACTAAATAAAAATTTTTTTCTTGTCCTTTCTGTTCCTTTTTAAACGAAGAAACAAAACCTGAACTTATCAACCCGTGTATCTGAGATATTGCCAACAATTCTTCCCATCTTTCTTTCATTAATTTTGCTATATCAAACGAACTTCTTCCAATCATTTGTACTCCAGAAAGTTCTAATAACCGTTCAAACTCGCGCTGTAAAACTGCCCATTGTTCATCAGTAAGCGCAGAAACTCCATATCTGGGCATTACTACTATGTTTGATCTTGCGATTGTAATAAATTTTTCTTCAGAAAGTTTTATACCTAAATCTACACACCAACTACGATTTGTCTGTGGGACATTTATATACCAATTTATTGCTTCAGAATTAATTTTTATGTCAAAATACCTGTGTGCATTTGTCCCGTCAAAATCTAAACTTGTTACATCATATACACGCAACCATAAATTGTACAAACTGTTATCTCCATATTTCCTAACTAATTCATCCTTTTTGTCCACTGACACTTCCCAATATGCATAACACCACGCAGGATCTCGTGGTAACAAAAATATTTTTGTATCGTTATATGTCGATGACAAATTTATTGCTGACTGTTGTGCATACAGCTGCCCTTGCCCATGTTTTGAACTTAAACTACCACTTGTCGGTTTATTTTCCATAAAATCCTCCTCCATAAATATTTATGGTTTTTAAATATATTTAAACAATAATGTAGCGAAAGTAAATTTTGTAGTTATTAACATAAATAATTTAATACTTTACTTATATTTTATAATTTTATTCTAACTATGTCAATATATAAAACAAATATTTTTTATATGTTAAAATTTTAACTGCAGCCCTACTTCAAAAATATTTTCTAAATATTTTACTATCTGAATTGTTTGTTGTTCACAATCGTTTATTGTATAACTTAAAGATAAAATCTTATCTTGTGAACCTTTAATTTTGTATTTTATATCAAAATATATATTGTCTCTAAAAGATTTACTATTTGTAATATCTTTTGTAGCAACCATTTTTAAAAAATTACCATTAAGTTCAAAATATTTTCCTGCACTAGTGTTTAAACGAAAAATTATTGTTGTAGTTGTATCACTTTTATTATTTATTTCCAAATTGTCAGTTATTGTTCTATAACCAAAATATGGATACAATTGCCAAAAAGTTTTTTCATTACCAAAAGTTGTCCTTAAAGAAATTTCAGTAAACAAATTTTTATAATTATTAACATTATTTTTTTGATCAATGTTATTGTTCCATTCTATATTCACAGATGGCCGAATTTTTTTTAACTTAAAATTTATTCCTCCACCAATAGTGTTAACTTCTCTATCAATAGTTTTGTTAGCATCATCAGAATAAACTTTTCTTATTTTATAGTTTGTCTGTGCATCAAAAATTTTCCCAAACACAAAATTAAAATTTATTTGCGGAATACTTGCTATCTCTTTATAAGGTAAAAAATTTTGTAAGTTATTATGATACGTTTCATAGACCACTTCTGTATCTAACCATTGAGAAAATGTATACCCTGAACGAACTTTTGTTATTACACGATCTTTTATTGCCCAGCCAGATAATGCACTAAAAGATGTTCCTACAATTTCATACTCTGCTTCTGCCCTAAAATCGGAATATCTATATTTACCTTTTATTCTATATGCAACATCATTTTCTTTAATAGATTTTTTTAGTTCGTTATATATAGAACCTGCAACTTCTCCTTCAAAATACAGTTTTCCAAAATCTAAATTTCCATCTATACTAACCACACTATTTTCTTCTTGAGAAAAAATCGATGCGTCTGTTTTTACACTGTCTTTATTATCGTATGTGTTTAGATAATTTATACCAAATCTTAGTTTATTACTAAATTCTGTTTGAGAACGAACACCATAAATTATCCTTTGATAGTTTTTATCATTTTCTGCTCTTGTTATTTGACCATAAACAGGAATAAAAAGTGTATTTCCATACCTAACCTTTCCTAATAAACCTTCAACATTACGGCCTAAAACATACTTTGAATAATTTGCATAATTGTTACCAAAACTTAAAAAATAGCTTTCATCACCAGCAAACATTGTAAAATAATAATTTCTTAATTCTGGTAAATTTCCACTAAGTTGTTTATCATTAGTAAAACGAAAACTAACTCCGGATTTTACATTCAAGCCAGAAATAAATTTTTTATTATATTCTAATATTAAAGCTTCTTCATGGAAAATGCCTTCTTTTAACACTGACTGTTCAGTAGAACCAGAAATTAGATTTGTATATACTCTGCTATCCAAATTAAATCTAAATCCATCTTTAGATTTTCTATATTGAGAAAAAACTAAATAATTAAATATCAATATAACAATGAAGCTTACCAAAATTTTTTTTAATTGTCTTAAATTGTTCATATTTTCCCTCTATCTCAAATTTTTGCTTCCATCTGGTTGATAGACATAATCAAAAATTATCTTTGTAGCATCTTTGCTTGTAATTTTAAACTTGGCATAATTACCATTTGCACATTTAAACACATAAACATATCCCACTATAGCAGGAACATTTTTTTCATAACCACTTGTAGGTGCTTCTATAACAGAATCCAAATTTCCTATCCCTACAGCATAAATTCTTTTGTCATAATCATATGAAACAATTTCATTGTCTGAAAATTTATATTGTAAATCACGAAGTTCATAATCCGGTAAAACAGAATCATTCATTACACTATATTCCTTGTCATTATTAAATGAAAAAAAATATCCTCCATCAGTGTGGTTTCTCAAACTTCGTCCTTCATAAACAGGTAATTTTGGTAAATTTGTGTTAGTATCAATGTTATTTAGATCTGTTTTTATAAAAGTTCCACCTGTTGGATTATCAATTAACGAAATTACTGCAGTACCAAACATTGGTGTACCGTAGTATGCTAATATTTTCCATTTCCCGCGAACTTTTTCTAGCTTTATCTTATTAGATCCTAACTGTCCTACCTCAAGATTGTTTGTTTGCACATTTGTCCAAGATCTTTCCCAACGAACATCTACCATCGCAGTATCGCGACCCGGACTAATTACTATGTTATCAATATACAATTTCATTCTTATATTGTCATATGTAGAAAAATCTTTTTTTATTGCATTTTGCATATTTTCATATTGTCCAACAAAATTTTCTGAAATATTTTTCATAAAACTAAATTGGGATTTTGTTTCATATGAAAAAATCAAATCTTGTAACATCTCTTCTATATCTTTTTGTGGATCTTCAGTAGAATAAAAATAAGTAAACCCTTTCCCAAAACGTGGGTGTTCAACATAATCTTGTGCAAACTTTTGGTTAATTTTTAACTTTATCTCAACAGTTTTGTTTGGCACTAACTCTACACTTCCAATAAATTCTTTACCGTTAAAATCAAGAATTCCTCTTTTATATGTTATCCCACCATCAACACTTAATTCTACATCTTTAACATTTTGTGGTCTATCAACAATTAATTTAATATCTAAATTATCTGTTTGTCTTTCTTTACGATAAATTGTTATTGTATCATATTTAGTTCCTTCAGTAACTGGTTGATTGTCTATGTATAAGGATATTACTTTTGCAGGTTCAAATTTTATCCCTATCTCCCCAACAAGTTTGTAAATTTCGTTCATTGTCTCAACAATTTGATTACGTAGATTTGTGATTGTTTCATCTGCAATAAAATCTCTGTTGTAATCATTAAAATAGTTAAAATCGGTTTTCTTGATTGATAATACAGAATTTAATTCTTTATAAAATTTATCATTATCAAAACGCGGTATTTTACTTTTTGTAAAATATTTTGATGTGTTTGGCTCTGTGATTAAACTTTCAGGACTACGAGTATAAACATTTATAAAATCTATTTTAATTTTTTTTAACAAATCTAAGTATTTTTCTAAATCAGTCCTCAAAACATTTTCTTCTTTTTTAAATTCTTCAACAAATTTTTTATACCTAAAAATCACAGGGCCTACCTGATAAACTTTTGGATCATTTTTTTCTTTTGCAAAATCTATGAATTTATCAACTTCTTTTATGTAACCTAAAACTGTAGATGCAATGTCCCCAAGCCTGAGAGAAACATGTTGTATCGAACCATATTCCTGTTTTTTCATTGAAGTTAAAATTTGGATTCCGATATAATTCTCTTTAATTTTTTCTAATTCTTTTACATACGAATCACGTTCTTTGGATAACAAGAGTATTTTTTCTTCCATATTTTTTATGGTATCTTTTATCCCCAAAAAAGTTGATACGGAATCATCCATATTTTTTCTGACATTTGAATACCTTAAATTTGTTGAAGTTAGTTTATCGCTGATAGATTTCAAATCTGTACTAATATTTTCTAATTCTTGAATTTCGTTTTTTATTTCTCTCTCTTTTTGATCATAAGACTTTATTAGTTCATCATAATTGTCAGGAAAAATTTTTATATCATTTTCTGCTATATATTCTATTGTGGAATATCCAATTGTTGTTGGATAACTTAAAATATTAAAATTTTTTTTAATATATTCATTAACTTTAGTTACCACCTTGTTATATTCTTTAATTAAAACTTTTCTAAAATCATTATATTTCTTATTTGCATTATTATAATATTCTTTTATTGCCATGGTTTCATTTCTATCTTTAGGCAAATCTTTTAACATATCTTTTAAAATTTTTATTCTTTCATCTATATCATCTACCAATCGTGTATATTTTGACTGATATAATCTATTCTCAAACTTTGGCACTTGAGTTTCTAACTGATTTTTATATTCTAACAAAACATCTTTGTTGTCCTTGTAAAAAATTTTATTGGCTTCTTCTACTATTTTTTTTATTTCTTCTATATGTTTAATTTTCTCTTTCTCTAAACTGTTCTCTATCTCTTTTAATCTTTCTAAGAACGTTTTAAGTTTAGAATCTAAAATTTTATATTGTTGTTTTTTCCATTCTACTTCTTCTTTTTCTGAAAGACCTTTGGGTGAAACCAATGATACATTTTGTGTTTTATTTTTTGCTCTAAGTACAATAAAACTTAATGCAGTTTCAAAAGTTGCATAAGATATAGCATTATTTTTTAACTTGTTAGCAACAGTTTCCATCTCCTGAATTTCTGTGGACAAATCTATTGCTGAAGCATCTGTTATCCCAGATTTTATCTGTTGATATGTTTGCTGATCTAATTGTCTTTGACGTTCTTCTTCCAGCATTTTTTGTTTTTCAATTTCGGTTTTCATTTGCAGATATAAATCATCACTTTTTTGTTGTTCGCTTAACAAATTTTTTTTATCCAACAGCGATTTTTTTAAGTTATCTAACTCAGATTTTAGTTTTGTAATCTGTGTTTTTAAAGTTTGGTATTGCTGCTGAAATTTGTTTTTTTCTTCTAAAAGACCTTTAGCATAACCTATAAGTTCATGATAGACATATTTATCTGTTCCTTGTTCTAATTCACGACCTGCAATGGCTTCTTCAGATTGAATTTTACTTACATGCTCTCTTGCATACTGTTTTGCACGTAAAAAAGCTGTTTTTGCAATTTCAGGTATTTCTCCATCTTTCACTTTATATTGTATTTGAATATCAAATGATGCATTGTTTAATTGTTCAACAAATTTGTTTATTAAAAAATCTATCAACGCTTTAGCTGGAATAATATCTCCTGAAGATCCTAACCCAAATTTTAACGCAATTACAGTCTTTTTATTATTGGCTAACCGTTCTGCTTCCGATGCTGTTAAAGCAAAAGAATTTACACTGGCTAAAGTTTCTACTGAAAGAATTATTGTATTTTCTAATTCATTATTTTTTGATAAAATTTGTTGTTCTAAGGAAGCTATCTGCGTTTTATAATTTAAAGTTTGGATTGATTCATAAGTATATACTTGAACTAAAAATAAAAAAATTGTGCTAAAACAAAAAATTATCCTAACAAAATATTTTTTCATACTTTTTTCTCCTTTATCACAAGTTTATATGTGATTTTAAATTTTTATATAATAGAGTACCTTGGATAGTTTACTGATTAGTACCATTTTATAAAATTTGGGCGGTAGATTATTTTGTTATTAAACTTTGGTAAAATTCTTATTACATATCCGCAATGTCCAACTCTATCGGAAATAATTACCCCTCTATAAACTCCATTCCGTTCATCTACAACCTGCATTTCAACAATTTGTGGTTCGGTAATTCTATTTTTTGAATCTAAATATCCCCAATATAGTTGTACTGAAACTTCTTTTGAAAATATCTTTTCTAAACTAATTTTTGCTTCTACCTCAATTTTTTCGTTCAAAATTACAGTTTCTTTTATATTATCTTTTACTTCTAACACTTTAATTTTGTCCCAGTTAGATTGTAAATTTTCTATCCACTTACTAAAATTTTTTGTCATCTCCCAGTTGTTTGCTATAAAATTATTATAATTTATATCTGCCGGAAGATAAAATTTGCGTGTATAATCTTCCATTAATCTGTTCATGTTAAATATCGGACATATTGCTAACATTGAATCTTTCATTTTTTTTATCCATGCACGAGGTAAACCATCAATTCCTCGAGAATAAAAAATCGGCACTACTTCTTTTTCTAACAAATCGTACACTATCCTACTTTCAATCTCATCTTGTAAACCTAAATCTGTATACTCTTCTCCACCACCAACTGCCCAACCGTTCTCACCATTATAGGCCTCACACCACCAACCATCTAATATGGAAACATTCAACACACCATTAACTGCAGCTTTCATACCGCTTGTTCCTGAAGCTTCCAAAGGTCTTCTCGGTAAGTTTAACCACACATCACATCCTTGAACCATATAATGCGCAACGTTCATATCATAATCTTCAATAAATACTACCTTATCTCTTAAATCAGGATCTTTTGCAAGTTGTATTATGTACTTTATTATATCTTTTCCTATGTTATCTAACGGGTGTGCCTTACCTGCAATTATCAACTGAACAGGTTTCTCTTTGTTAGAAAGAATTTTTTTTAACCTATCTAAATTCCTAAACAACAATGTCCCACGTTTATATTCAGCAAACCTGCGAGCAAAACCTATAGTTAACGCTTCCGGGTCTAAAACTTCATCTGAACGTTCAATCTCTGCTCTTGTAGCACCACGTCGCAAAAGTTGTTCTTTTAACCTCTTTCGTGAAAAAGATACTAACCGTTCACGACGACGTTCATGAGAACGCCAAAGTTCTGCATCGGGAATTTCTTTCACACGAGACCAAATAGTTTGATTTTCAGGTTCATCTTTCCATGCAGGACCTATGTATCTGTCAAACAAAGTTGCAAATTCATACGAAATCCATGTGTTTGCATGAATACCGTTTGTAATGTGGTCAATAGGAATTTCATTTGATGGAAGGTTCGGATAAAGATTTCTCCACATATTTCTTGACACTACGCCATGAAGTTTGCTCACACCATTTGCAAACGAAGTAGTTTTTAATGCTAACACTGCCATTGAAAAACCAGAATTTTTATCTTCAGGATTTTCTCTTCCCAAGGATAAAAAATCGTCAATTTTTATACCCACATCTTTACAATAATGGTTAAAATATTTGTTTATTAAATCTACACTAAACACATCAATACCAGCAGGGACTGGTGTGTGAGTGGTAAAAATTGAACTTGAAGCTACAAACTCCTTTGCTTCTTTAAAAGACAAACCATTATTTTTCATCAACGCTTTTATCCGTTCAAAAACTACAAATGCGCTATGCCCTTCGTTCATATGCCAAACTGTAGGTGTAATTTTTAACGATTGCAAAAGTTTTACTCCACCCATTCCTAAAACAATCTCTTGTTTAAGCCGCATTTCTCTATCTCCACCATATAAATGATGTGTAATGTTTCTGTTCTCAGCAGAATTTTCTGCAAGATCAGTATTTAGTAAATATAACGAGTTCCGTCCTATTTTTATTTCCCAAACTTCAAAAAATATTTTTTCTAATCCATCTTTAGAAGTTTTTTCATCATTTAAATGAGAATTGTTATTTTTAGGAATCTCTATGAATAATTTTAGTATAGAACCATTTTCTTCTTTTAGACGTTTCATTGGCATCCTAAAAAAATGGTTTTCTACATACTCTTCTTGTTGCCAGCCGTCATCTGTTAAATGTTGCTTAAAATAACCATACCTATAACACAAACCTATACTAACCATAGGTAATCCCATGTCAGAAGCTGATTTTAAATGGTCCCCTGCTAAAATTCCTAACCCACCAGAATACATCGGAACACATTCCGATAAACCATATTCCATTGAAAAATATGCTATACAACATTTTGGATGCGATTTTGAAAATTCTCTATAAAACCATGTGTTTGCTGTTAAATATTTTTGTAATTCTTTGTACACATCTTCTAAATGTGCAATAAAACTTGGATCTGATTCTAACACTTTTAATTTCTGTTCAGAAACACTGCCTAAAAGTTTTATTGGATTATGATAAACCTCTTCCCACAAATCTCTGTCTATTCTACGAAAAAGTTCTAAAGCATCTGTTGTCCATGTCCACCAAAAGTTATATGCAATATCAATTAACTTCTCCAATTTCTGTGGCAATTTCGGCATAACAATGTACGATTTTGGATTATTAACCTTATACATATTTTCTGGTTCACCATGTGAAAATATATTTTTCATTCTTTTTGCAATTCCCCTTTTTTAATTTTTAAAAATCATATATTTTTTATCTTAACTTAATTTTTTGTAACTTTGAAATTTATAAAATTTAAAATAACTAAAAAATTCCTTGCACAGATACATACTCTTTATCTTTTTGCAGGATAGTTGTAGTTGTAATTTTTACACATCCAACATTTGGCGCATAATATAAATATTTTATCCCAACAGAATTTTCTACCTGTTCCATAACTTTTATACAATTAACAAATTCTTTATCTTTTATTTTTATTTTTACATTATCTTCTACTATAGTATAAGTAACATTTTTACCATCTTTTTTTGTTTGCCAAAAATTATTTTTTTCATACGGCAGCTTTAATACCACTGAATAAATAGCATTTTTATTTTTTGTTGGATCTGCCAAAAATTCCCGTATCTCTGTTCCTGTTTTTAAATAATATCTTTTTTCTACCCGGACAACTTTTTCTCCAGCAAAAAGTGTTTGTTCTAATAAAAACAAATTGTAATCTAATTTACTTGTTTTATTTTTTATCCGCATATTTTTTCCACCTGTTTCCGGATCACCTAATAACAATGTATTGTTCTCGTTTAAACCAAAATAATCTGGAGAATCTAACATCCCTACCTGAGCAAGATCTTTAAAATCAGAATATGGAAATTTTGTAATAATTTGAGAAAACCAAAGTTTACTTTGAGGATAATCTTTTTTTACGTCTTTATAAATCAAACCCAAATTATACATAGCTTCTGCTGCAAGATCGTCTGTTGGATACTTAATTATCAATCTCAAGTATAGTCTTTCTGCATTGTCATATTTATTTTGTACTTGATACTTTTTTGCTTTAGACAGAATATTTTTTGGATCAGTACAACTTAAAAATATGATTACTAAAATAATTAAAGGAAAAAATTTTTTCATAACAAAGTTTCTATCAAAAAAATTTTTTCAAGTCAACCTTGACTAACAAAATTTTTTATTATAGTTTACTTACATTTAAAGGAAAAAAATCTTATTTATGGACATTTTTTCATTTTTTAAAAAACATCGTAGAGATATCTTTATAGTAACAGTAATAGGTTTTCTTGCAGGAATATTTCTTGGTTTTGGAGGATACATCAGAGCTACTTCTGCAATTGACACTGTTGCAACAGTTAATGGAACAAAAATTTCGTTGTCAAGATTTAATCGTATAGTAAATCAAAATATTGACAACTACAGAGAACAAGGACACGAAATTACGCAAGAGATCACAAAATCAATAAAACAACAAGTGTTTCGTGATCTTTTGCAAGAGGAAGTTTTTTGGCAAGAAAGTAAAAAGTTTGGTATTGTAGTAACTAATGCTGAAGTTTATCAAAACATTATGCGAATACCTGCTTTTCAAAAAGATGGACGATTTGACCGGGAAACTTACATCAGTACTTTGTTATATCGTCTAAAAATGTCTCCAAAAGAGTTTGAAGAATCAAGAAAAAAACAAATTGCAATGTTTAAACTTCGTGAGTTTGTAGTGTCATCAGTAAAAATATCAAATAACGAAATTGTTCTTGCCTATAATAACAAATTTGGTAATATGAAAAATTTTGAAAAAGAAAAAGAAAAATTTGCTCAAGAATTATTACAAGAAAAACAAGTTGCTGTTCTTGAAGAATGGTATAAACAAATTAATAACAACTTAAAAATAAAAATGCACGTTAAAGATTTGTAAAATATTGGTTGTGTTTTATGATTACAAAAACTACAGTTTTTTGGATACTAGTATTTTAACTTTTTTATTTACGGATTTATAGATGTATTTGTAATAGAAACAAATTAAAGTTTATTTCTACTACTCTACTGTGTTTATCTACTTTACATTTTTATAAAAAGAATTTTAATTTTATTTGTAAAAATTATATAATGTTTATTGATAGCAATAATCAAAAAAATATCAATAATTTTTAAAAATCCAAACCTATTTTCAAAGTTCGGTTTTTTATGAAAACAAAATATATAATTGACGGAAGTAATTTGATGCAATATTTAGGTTATGTAAAAAATCAAAATCCACAAAGTGTAATTTCTGCTCGGGAACGGTTAAATAAAGAATTATCACGGTTGTTTACTGAAAATAAAAATGTTGAAGTGGTTATAGTGTACGATGTTCATAGTTTAGCCCCGTTTGAAAAGATGCGTGTGGGTAAGATTGAGGTGGTTTATGCTGAAGGACCAAAAGAAACTCAACCTGCTGATGCGCAGATAATTCGTATTGCAAAAAAAAGATATGAAACAAATATAGAAGTTATCGTTGTAACAAACGATAATAAGTTAAAAGAAAATTTGTTATTTAATGGAGTAAGAAGTATCAAATGCATAGATTTTATGACAAAGTTTAGTTTGAAACAAATAACTTAAAAAATTGTAGTTTAAATGATTTTTTAAATTGTAAAATATAAAAAAATTTGATATTTTCTAGGTTAAATAAAAAATAACGGAGGGTACACTTGTGAAAAAAATCAAAAAGTTAATTTGGAAATTAAATTTTATTTGTTGTATTTTAACTATCATAATTTCTAATCTTTTTTCGTCTGTCAAAATATTGGATGATTTTAATGAAATATCAATATGGAAACCCACAAATTCAGATGGTGTAGTAATGAATATGATGACTACCACCGAAGATAAAAGTACATACTTAGGATTAGATATAGATTTTACTAATAAAATGGGTTACGTTGTTATAACAAAAGATGTTTCACTTAAATTACCAGAAAACTTTAAGATAACATTTAATATAAAAGGTGAGATACCAGATAATAACGTTGAATTTAAACTAATTGACAAAGAAGGTAATGTTTTCTGGAAAAAATGGACTAATTACAAATTTCAAGATCAGTGGACAAAAATGATTGTAAGAAAACGTGATATAACATTTGCTTGGGGTCCTAATCCTAACGAAAAGTTATCAAAAATTGAAAAGATAGAACTTGCTATATCTTGTGGTACAGGAGGAAAAGGTAAAGTTTTTTTTGACGAGTTAAAAATTGAAGAAATAAAAGATAATTTTTTACAAATTAAAAATATAAAAGCCACTTCTTCTTCAATAGAAAAATTAGAACTTGGACCACAAAATGTTGTTGATGGAGATAAACATACTCGTTGGTCATCCGAACATTCAGATAACCAATGGTTAATATTAGACTTAGGTGAAGAAATAGAAATTTCTGGGTTAGTAATAGATTGGGAATATGCATATGCAAAAGAGTACGAAATTTTGTTCTCAAAAGATAACATAAACTGGACAAAAGTTTATTTTGTTGATGATAGCGATGGAGGAACTGATGAAATTTTTTTAAAACGGAATAAAGTAAAATACATAAAAATTAACTGCATTAAACGTGGCACTGTATGGGGTTTTTCAATTTATGAAATACGATTAAAATCACCTGATGATGAAATTATTGTCTCTGCATCTACATCTGTTAACAAAAAAATTGTGGACAATTTATTTGATGGCAATAAAAAAACTTATTGGCATAGTGATAAAAATGAAAATCAGTGGTTAAAAATAGACTTTCGTAAACCACGAGAATACAGCGGAATATTTATTCATTGGCACCCGAATGATTATGCGATAGAATATGATGTCTTCGCATCTACCGATGCTCAAAACTGGACAAAGATATATAGAGTAAAAAATAGCGACGGTGGAAGAGACAGAATTTATGTGGAAGATGGAGAAAGCAGATACCTAAAAATTGAACTAAAAAAAAGTAGTGGCCAAAAAGGTTATGGTATATCAGAAATTGAGATAAAAGGTGTTGAAGAAAAAGTTACACCAATAAAAAAATTTGAAATTGCAGCTGAAGATTCTTTAAAAGGTTTTTACCCAAAATATTTACAAAACAAACAATCTTATTGGACTGTTGTTGGTATTGACAGTGATGTTAAAGAATCCCTTGTTAATGAAGAAGGAGCGCTGGAAGTTGATAAAGAAAGTTTTACCATAGAACCATTTTTATACTTAAACAATAAACTTATTACCTGGGCAGATGTAAAATTAGAACAAGACTTAGAAAAAAAATATTTGCCTATACCCTTAGTCAAGTGGGATCATAATGATTTCACTCTGATAGCAAAATTTTTCCCTTCAGGAGAAATAAATAACTCTGAAATAATCGCATGGTATAAAATAAAAAACAATCTAAACACAAAATTAGATGGAAAATTATTTCTAGCCATAAGACCATTTCAAGTAAATCCTCCATGGCAACTTCTAAATACAACCGGTGGGTTGGCAAAAGTTAGTTCAATATCTTATGATGATAAAATTGTTACAGTTAACAACGAAAAATATATTATACCACTAACTAAACCAACAAACTTTGGTGCGGCAGAATATGCATCTGGTGATATAACAAAATATTTGAAAGAAGGAAAAGTTCCTCCAAACAAAATAATTAACGATCTTTCTTCATATGCTAGTGCTGCTTTAGAATATATCTTAGAAATAGAACCAAATGAAGAAAAAGATATTTTTATTTTAATTCCATTATATGATTCCAAACTAAAAAATATTGCTTATGAATCAAATATGACATACGACCAAGCAGTTTTACTAGGCACAGAGAAATTTAACAAAAGTGTAAACTATTGGGATTCTAAATTAAGTTACTTCGAAATTAATCTGCCTCCAGAAGATCTTAAATTGGCAAGAACTATACGATCTAATCTAGCATATATCTTAATAAACAAAGATGGTCCAAGAATACAACCCGGATCAAGATCTTATAATAGATCATGGATACGAGATGGTTCTTTAACATCTTCTGCATTACTAAAAATGGGTTTAACTAAAGAAGTGAGAGAATTTATTGATTGGTATGCAAAATATATTTTCCCAAATGGACACGTACCATGTGCAGTAGATGATCGTGGTGCAGAACATGTACCAGAAAATGATAGTCATGGACAATATATTTACCTGTGCATGCAATATTATAACTATACTAAAGATAAATTCTTTCTTAAACAACATTTATCCAACATTATAAAAGTTGCTGATTATATAATTTCATTACGTAACAAACGCAAAAGTACAGAATATAAAAATGGCCCAATAGAAAAACGAATTTTATACGGTTTGGTCCCAGAATCTATTAGCCATGAAGGTTATAGCGAAAAACCTATGCATTCTTACTGGGACAATTTCTTTGCATTAAAAGGCCTAAAGGATGCTACAAAAATTATGGAGATTTTAGGGGAAAGAGATTTAAAAAATAAATATGCTCGTGAAGTTTTAGATTATAGAAAAGATTTGTACGAATCAATAAAACTTGCTATGCAGACACATGGAATTAGTTATATCCCTGGCTGTGCTGAGCTTGGTGATTTTGATGCAACTTCAATTTCAATCGGAATATATCCTGTAGATGAATTTGATTATATGCCAAGAAAGGAATTAGAAAATACTTTAAATATTTACTATAAGGATGTAGAGAAGAGGATCTTAGGAAAAAATTGGGGTGAAAATTTTACTCCTTATGAACACCGAAATTTAAGGTCTTTTATATATTTGAACCAAAAAGAAAAAGCACATAAAATTTTGGACTATTTTTTTTCTTGTCAAAGACCTTATAACTGGAATCATTGGGCAGAAATTGTGTGGAGAATTGAAGATGCCCCATATTTTATAGGTGACATGCCTCATACTTGGGTTGGATCAGACTATATAAATTCTGTAAGAAGTTTTTTTGTTATTGAAAACGAAAACAATGGAAACATCACTTTGTGTAAAGGTTTAAAGGATGAATGGTTAGAATATAAGTATGGTGTTTCAGTAAAAAATTTACCCACAGTTTGGGGAATTTTAAACTATGAGTTAAAAAAAATTGATAATGTAGTAAAAGCAAGAATTTATGGCAATTTCAAACAACCTGGAGATATTATCTTGTTTTCACCAATATCAAAACCAATTAAAGAAGTAAAAATTAATGGTAAACAATGGAAGAATTTTAGTTCTACAGAAATAAAATTTAAAAAAATTCCTGTTGAAGTGGAAATTACCTACTAGAAGATGGCATTTAGTTACTATTTTTGGAATTAAATTAAAAACTTTTCCACCTAAAAATTGTTACATTAGTAGAATTTATTATTTAAAAAAGAAATAAATTATATTCTAAAATTTTAATGAATGACCTTAAAAAAATTTATCAAAAAATAAAACCACAAATTGTTGCTCGACTAAACGAGTTTAAATCAATATGGGAAAATGGTTCAGAAGAAAAAATTTTTGCAGAATTAGTTTTTTGTCTATTAACTCCTCAATCAAAAGCTAAAATTTGTTGGAATTGTGTTGAAAATATTATAAAAAAAGATTTGTTAATTAATGGAAATTATAAAAAAATTTTGGATAATCTTACTGGTGTAAGATTTAAATATAAAAAAGCTACATTTATAACAAATGTTCAGAAACTTTTTGTTAAAGATAATCATCTAACTATAAAACAAGTTATTTTGAATAATTTAAATACTAATAAAAAAAATATTTTTAAGCTGCGAGAATGGTTAGTAAGAAATATTAAAGGTGTTGGGTTAAAAGAAGCGAGTCATTTTTTGCGTAATATCGGTTTTGGACAAAAAATTGCTATTCTTGACAGACACATATTAAGAAACCTTGTTCACTATAATGTAATTTCCAAAATTCCTAAATCGTTAACCAAAAAAGTTTATTATGATATAGAAGAAAAAATGATACAATTTTCTAAAAAAATTAAAATTCCAATAGAACATTTAGACTTAGTTTTTTGGTATAAAGCAAATAATGAGATATTCAAATAGTTTTAAATTATTCAATATCTCTGGTAAAGGAGAATTTATATGGATCTAAAAACATTGTTTAAAATCAGTTACGGAATGTATCTTGTGTGTGCAAAAAAAGGTACTAAATTTAATGCACAGATAGCAAATACTGTGTTTCAAATAACTTCAGAACCTCCTACTATTGCTATTAGTATTAATAAAAATAATTTAACTCATGAATGTATTTGTGAGTGTAAGAAATTTACTATATCAATTCTTAACAAAGAAACTCCACTAAAGTTTATAGGAAATTTTGGTTTTAAAAGTGGTCGTGATATTGATAAACTTGAGGGAACTAATTATAAAATAGGAATCACTGGACTTCCTATTATACTAGACAACGCACTTGCTTATATTGAACTTGAAACAATAAATTCACTTGATATCAATACTCATACAATTTTTGTTGGCAAAATTGTAGAAGCACAAATTTTAAATAATACAGAACCAATGACTTATGCCTATTATCACGAAGTAAAACGTGGCACAACATCTAAAAACGCACCAACATATGTAAATCTTAAGGAGAACAAATAATATGACTACAGAATTAATTAAAAAAAATATTTATTTTGTTGGAACAATTGATTGGGACAGAAGATTGTTTGATGAACTTATACCTCTTCCTGATGGAACAAGTTATAACTCTTATTTAATAATTGGCTCACAAAAGACTGTTCTAATAGATTCAACAGATCCAACAAAAGAAAATGAATTGGTAGAAAATTTAAAATCTCTAAATATTAAAACAATTGATTATTTAATTCCGAACCATGCAGAACAAGATCATTCTGGTGCAATACCAAAAATTTTACAACTTTATCCTAAAACAAAAGTTGTCACAAATATAAAATGTAAAGATATGTTAAAAGACCTTTTGCTAATCCCAGAAGATAAATTTATTGTTGTAAATGATAAAGAAAAATTGTCTTTAGGAGATAAAACATTACAGTTTTTTCTAACCCCATGGGTACACTGGCCTGAAACTATGATCACTTATTTAATTGAAGATAAAATTTTGTTTTCATGCGATTTTTTTGGTTCACACCTTGCCACCAGCGACCTTTATGTAAAAGATGAAACCAGGGTTTACGCATCTGCAAAAAGATATTATGCAGAAATTATGATGCCGTTTAGAATTCCTATCCGTAAAAATGTTGAAATTGTTAAACAACTAGATATAAATTTCATTGCGCCAAGTCATGGACCTATCTACAATAATCCTAAATTTATCATTGAATCTTATTCTGACTGGATTTCTGACAATGTTAAAAATGAAGTTGTTTTGCCTTATGTTTCCATGCATGGTAGTACACAAAAAATTGTTGATTATTTAATTGATGAGTTTATAAATTTGAATATACCAGTAAAACCTTTTAACATAACAAAAACTGATATTGGCGAACTTGCAATTTCTTTAGTAGATGCAGCAACTATTGTTATTGCAACACCTACAGTCCTTACAGCAGCACATCCAGCCGCTACTTATGTAACTTTTCTTGCAAATGTTTTACGGCCAAAAACTAAATTTGTTTCTATAATAACTTCCTACGGTTGGGGAACAAAAGTTGTTGAACAACTATCTTCAATGATTCCAAACTTAAAAGTTGAACTTATTCCACCAGTTCTTATTAAAGGATATCCTAAAGAACAAGATTTTGTTGCATTAAAAAATTTAACTTCACTAATTCTACAAAAACATAGACAGATAAAAATAATATGATAAAAAAAAGTTAGAAGAAAAATTATTCAGATTGAAGAAAAAAAATGTAACAGATGTGGATTATGCATTCTATCTTGTCCAGAACAAGCTCTACAAATTGTTGAAACAAAAAAATGGACCAAAAACTCAGTTAGTAAAAGAACTTTATTGTGATATAACAATTGGAATAAAAGGTAATATTGTATCTTGATTTATTTTTTATAACACATTTAAACTTAACATTTTTTCAACTTAATATTGACATTTTAAAACAAATAAATTATTAGTAATAGTAATTATTATTAATAGTTTATATGAAAACAATTGCTCGTAGAGATACTAAACAAAGAAAAATTATCTTTGAAGAACTAAAAAAATTAAAAACACACCCTACAGCAGAGGAATTGTTTCTTTTAGTTAAACAACGTATTCCATCAATCAGTTTAGGAACTGTTTATCGTAACCTTGATCTTTTAAAAAAACAAAATAAAATTTTAATGATATCTATTGAAAAAAATTTTAACAGATATGATGGCAATAGCCAAAAACATCATCATTTTTATTGTAACCAATGTAAAAAAATTTTTGATATAGATCAACTAAATATATTTGAAAAAATAAAACATGCATTGTCTAAAAAAAAATTTCAAGTTACTGACTACAAGATAAATTTTTATGGATATTGTAAAAAATGTAAAAAAACTAACTAAATTTATTCCTAAAGGAGGAAAAAAATGAACGAAAAAATAAAAAAAGAAATTGCTGAAATGTTAAACAAAGCAGTAGGGTTAGAATATGCAGCAAGGATACAATATCTTGCTCATTCAGAAAAAATTAAAGGATTAAACTCTGAACCATTGATTGAACGATTAAAAGAAATTGCCAGCGATGAACTTAAACACGAAGATATGTTTAGATCTCTGGTAACTAACTATTTAAGCTGTGATGTTACAACTAAAATTGAGACAATAAACAATGCAGATGGTATAAAACAAATATTAGAAGTTAACCTAAAAGGTGAAAAAGATGCTATTGATTATTATAAACAAATCTATAAAAAAATTATAGAAAATAAAGAATCTCTACAATATGAATTTGAAACATTAGAACATCAATTAAGACATATCATAATTGATGAACAAGAACATGTTGTAGAAATATCAAATTTAACTGAATAAAAAATCTATCTTTTTAAGGAGGCAAAAAATATGTCAGTAAAAACACAAAAAGAAATTTATAAATGCAGTGTTTGTGGAAATATTGTAGAAGTGTTAATTGTTGGAGGTGGAGAACTTGTTTGTTGTGGAAAACCTATGGTTCTTCAACAAGAAAATACTTCTGATGGTGCAAAAGAAAAACATTTACCAATAATTGAAAAAACAAAAGATGGTTATATAGTAAAAGTTGGTTCTGTGGCTCATCCTATGGAAGACAAACATTACATTCAATGGATTGAACTTATAATTGATGATGTCTGTTATAGAAAATCTTTAAAACCTGGCAATAAACCAGAGGTAGAATTTTGTAATTGTATAACAGGAACAAAAATTTTTGCACGAGAATATTGTAATTTACACGGTCTTTGGAAATCAAGTTAAGAACTTATCTATCATTAAGGAGGATAAAAAAAGATATGAAATCTATTAAAGGAACAAAAACTGAACAAAATTTATTAAAATCTTTTGCAGGCGAATCTCAAGCAAGAAATAAATATACTTATTTTTCTTCTGTTGCAAAAAAGGATGGTTATGTCCAAATTGCAAACATTTTTGCTGAAACAGCAGAAAATGAGAAAGAACATGCAAAAGTTTTTTTTAAACATTTAGAAGGTGGTGATGTAGAAATTACTGTCACCTACCCGGCAGGAAAAATTCAAGATACTTTAAAAAATTTAGAAGAAGCAGCTAAAGGTGAAAATATGGAATGGACTACTATTTATTCTGACTTTGCAAAAATTGCGAAAGATGAAGGGTTTCCTGAAATTGCAACTTCGTTTGAACAAATCGCTAAAGTAGAAAAGTTTCATGAATCAAGATATAGAAAATTGATAAATAACTTACAAAACAAAGAAGTGTTTGCAAAAAAAAATGTAGTAAAATGGCACTGCATAAATTGTGGTTATGTTGTTGAAGGAACAGAAGCACCTAAAGAATGTCCTGCATGTAAACATCCTCAATCTTACTACGAAATTTTGGCAGAAAATTATTAAAATTTTTAGCATAATATAACCGGGAAACAAATTTTCCGGTTATATTACTTTTCATTATAAAAAAAGTTGAGACAATAAATATTAAAAATTTTAGTTACTCTTTTGAAAATATATTACAAAAAAATCTTCTTTTTCTTTTTTAACCCAATGTTTAAAGTTTAAACTTAAACTTTTGTCTATCATTGGTGCAGGTAAAAATGGTGCTATAACTTTTAGTATTTCATTTTCTTTTAATTGGTTTAAATCTGAAATAACTTGGTTTATTGGATGTTCTCCTGCTTTCAATAATTCTCGTACATCAAATTCTTTTACAATTTTACTCTCATCAAACCAGTCAGGTTTTACTGTTACATAATTAGAATCTTTCTCAACTGAAATTAAATCTTGCCCTACGTGTTTTCGTAAAAGATTTATTAAATCTTCAACATTAACATTACCAATAGCAGCAACTTGTTGCAATGTTGCTATTTTAGCTACTGTTTTTCTAAGTATTGGATTTTTTAATTTATTAAATGCAGGAATATAAGATATTAAAATCTCTTCTAACTGCGGGTATGTTTCAATTAATTCCAATATCTTAGTTTTTGGTGTTATTAAAAGATTTTTTGTTTTCATAATTATTTTTTGTACGACAATATTCTTTGTTCGCCGGTTAGTTGTCTATATTTGGAAATATTTTGTGATACCTCTAATATTCCTAGATATTCACCATTTTCATTTCTTAACGCAAAATATTCTATGTAAACCATTTTATCTCCCATGTTTATCCAAAACGGTGCACTGGATGCTTTTCCTAACTTAAAATCTTCTATAATTTTATCAACTATATGCGCACTAGCAGGTGGGTGACAATGTCGAACATCACGGTTTAAAATTGTCCTGTTTCTCTGAAAAATTCTATCTTTACCTTGTGAAAAATATTTTACTTTATCTTCTTTATCAACAAAAGTTATATCCACTGGTAGATGATTTAATATTGCAATAAGTTCTTCAACCGAAAAGTTTCCTGTTGGAAGTTGAATTTTATCAACTACTTTGTTTAATTCATCTAAAGTATTATCTTTAACCAATTCAGGACGCCAATCTACTTTAGGATCATACAAACAAAAACCTATCTCTAAAGATTGTTTATGAATCTCATACCAATCAAAATCATTTAATTTATCTAAACACATAGGTAAAAGAATTTCTTCTTCTTTTTTGATCATATCTAAAACTGCTTTTATTGCAGGATATAGTATGATTTGTGCAGAAGATAAAATTTCTTCTTTTGTTATACCTTTTGTTCCTAACAATTCAATACTCCCTTTTAACAAATCTCTTATCTCATCATGTTTACCCCACATAACTTTTGGTGGACCTGTAATACCTTGTTTTTCTAAAAATGGAAATAACAAATATTCTTTGCGCCTATAATGTTTATCTACATCATACAAACTGTTGTACAAACCACGTAATTTAATAACTGTTTGTTCTATTTTATTTTCTTCTATATCTCTGATTTCAAATAATACCTGTTCAATTTCTTTAACAACTTTTTTTAATTCCAAATTCTCACGAAGCATCGTATCTACAGGATGCCCTTCAGGAACTTTTCTTGATGCTGATAAATCAATCTTACCGTGAAGTACTGAAGAGTGAACATCACATAATTTTAAAATTTCTTTTTCTGATAAACCTTCTTTTATGAGTTCTTGTTCTACTTCTACTACTTCACCATACGGAATTTGAGTTAAACTCTGTTCTAATTCTTTTCTTACTTTTTCTTCAGATTCACCTGAATGTAATTTTAAAATAAGTTCTTTTAACTTTTTCTTTCTTTCAAACGAATTATTTATTAGTTCAGTCATAAATTTTTTCTCCTACATATTAAAAATAATAAATTTATTAACACTTTTTATTTTTTTTCAAAATTTTAATTTTATTCAACACAATATCCTTTAACGTATAACCTAACATCTTTTCTTTTAACGTTTTATTTATATCATTCCAAAAAAATCGTATACTACAAAATTTTTTAAATTCGCATAAATTAGGTTCACACAAACATTCCACTACAGAAATTTCAGGTTCAAATGCTAAATATATATCGTAAATAGAAATTTTTGATGGTTCTCTGGTTAAAACATAACCACTTTTTTTCCCAGAATAATTTTTTATAAGTCCACGAATACGTAAACCGGAAATTATAGTATCTAAAAATTTTAATGGAATTTTTTGTTTTTTTGCAATATCTTTTTGTAAAACACTTTTAGGATAATTCTTAGATATCTCAACCATAGCACGTAATCCATATCTAATTTTTTTGTTAAGTTTCATAGTAATTCTATCTAATTAGTAGAGTATAAAAAATATAACATTATTTTTTATTTGTCAACTTTCAAGATAAAAGTTTTATTGGTGATATAAAAAATTTTTATTAAAAATTATAAAAACCAAATAATTAATTTACAAAGTTTATTACAAAAACTTATTTTTTCCCTAAAATACGAAACACTTTAGTCCCGCAATCTGGACAACAACCTTTCACTGCTTTCATTCCATTTTTCATTACTGTTTCTTTTTCATCTTTAATCTCAACTTCTTTTTTACATTTCATACATCTTCCTTTTGCCATTTTATCATTTCCTCCATTTGTTTCACTTGTTAGATTTTACTAAAAACACACTTTTAATATCAAAATACATGTTTTTTATTTCATATTAATCAAACCAATTTTTTCACATTTTTATTTTTTTATAAATTATGAATTGTATAAAAATTTTATTCAGATATATATTTTTCTGGATTTTCTCTAAACTTCTTTTCACATGAAGAACAGCATAAATAATATACCTTATCTTTGTATTTGAACGCTTTAGTATTTTTTTTGACTTTAAATTCTACTTTCATTACAGGACATGTTACAACCTTTCCATACTCAGATGGAATAACTTGATATTCCGTAGGACTAACTTTTTTTGCCGATTTAGTTGCTCCAGAATAAGTATCGACATCTTCTTTTGTTTTATCTTTAACTACAATACCTACTTTAGGTAATTTTTCTAAAATTTTTCTATCAGCATGAATTTTTTTTGGTGCTCTTTTGTATGCTTCAGTCAAATCTTCTCCAGCAGAATGTAAACCTTTATGATTCCCTGTTTTCCAAGCTTCAACATTTGTAACATCATATACTATTCCATCAACAGCAACGTATACTGGCATACCATTTTTACCATTATATTTTTTTAATTCTTCTAATGTAAATTCTTTTTGTAAAGATTTTTCAGCAACAACTTTTTCTTCTTTTGTTTTTACATTTTTTGTCTGAGCAAAGATGTTGTATACAATACCTATACATATTATGTTTATTAAAAATTTTTTTAACATATTTTTTCTCCCTTTTATTTAATATTATAAAATTTTTGGTTTATTATTTTTTTTATTAACTACCTTTTTAGCCTTTTCATACAAAATTTTAAAAGGTAGAATAATAAACAAAAAAATTGAAATTAACATTTTTTCAGCACCTGGAACATATTCTTTTTTTCGTAATTGTCTATAGTTCATTTCTTCTTTATATAAAACTTAATAATTCCATCTTCTTCCTTCATTTCTAAAAGTTTATTACCAGTAGAATTACACCAATTAACAAAATCTTTTTTTGCAGTTGGGTCATCTACCAAAACCTCCAATATTTCGCCCGGTTTCAACCCTTCTAATTCAATTGTTGTTTTTGCTACTGGTATAGGGCAATACATTCCTATACAATCTAATGTTCCTACTATCTTCATTTAATTATTAAAAAATAAAATTTTTTATATAAACAAATTAATTTTTGCCTCTTTAGCCTCTGCCAAGAATGTTGCTGCTCCGACAATGTCTGTAACTTCATCAATCATATTTTCTTTCTCAACACCCATAACACTACAAGATGTAGAACATGCAAATAATTTTACATTGAACTGTTTTGCTAACAAAAATAATTCTTCTATAGAAGCAGCTTTTTTCTTTTTCATAAGTTTCTTCATCATCCACGGTCCTAAACCAAACATGTTCATATTGGTCAAAGGCAAATCGTTTTTACCTTTTGAAGACATAAACTCTAACATTTTTTGCATAAAAACTTTTTTCTTATAACTACGTTTTTTCTTTAAGAAATTTAATCCCCAAAAAGTAAAAAATATTGATACTTCCATACCCATAGAAGCTGCTGTAGTTGCTAAAATTAATGTTGCCATAGCTTTGTCCAAAGTTCCACTAAAAAATATTATTGTCATTTTATCTTTCATAATTTTTATTTAAAAGTATTAATCAACTCTTCAACAACATCTTTATTAAACAAATTTTCGTCAATCAAATTTTTTTCCTTTTCAGGAAAAATGTTTTTTTTATTGATTTTGAACAATACACCAATAGGAATTTTTTGTTCCCATTCTTGAGCTTTTTTTATAGCTTCATATTTATCTGTCGGATCATAACTTTTGTCTAAATAATAAATCTTTTCTTTAAAATATGGCACTTGACGTATACCAAAAGTTATACAAGGTTGAATTATATCTATTAACGAGAAACCTTTATGATTTATTGCTTCTACAATTAAATCTGATAAATGTTCAATATTTCCTGCAAAACCACGTGCTACAAAACTACAATTCATTGTTATTGCTAACAATAACGGATTTAACGGTTCTTCTTTTACTCCGTCAAATTGCAACCTTGTTTTAGTGCCCAACTCTGTTGTTGGCGAAGCTTGTCCTTTAGTTAGTGCATAAACCTGGTTGTTGTGCACTAAAGAAGTTATGTTTGTGTTACGACGAATTGTATGTAAAAAATGGTTTCCGCCTTCACCATAAAAATCACCATCACCACAAGTAGTTACAACTGTAAGTTGTGGATTAACAGCTTTTATTCCTGTTGCTACTGGTAACGCACGACCATGCAAACCATTAAAAACATTACAATTTAAATAATGTGGCAATTTTGCAGCTTGTCCTATGCCTGATACTAAAACTATCTTATTTGCTGGCAGGTCAAGTTTAATAAAAGCTTTTTTCACTGCAGTTAAAATACCAAAATTTGTGCATCCATTACACCATGCTGGTTTTATTTTGTTATCAAAACTTTCTTTCATAAATTTTTTTCTATTTCAGATAAAAGTTCATCTTCTGAAAATGGTAAACCATTATACTTTAAAATTTTTCTATCAACTTTTAGTCCTTTAGACTCTAACAGATTAGCAAACTGTCCTGTAAAATTATTTTCAACAACAATCTTTTTTTTGTTAAAACTCATCAATTTCGGAGAAATTTTCAACGGCCAAAGATCTGTATAACTTACAACTCCAGCTTTTATTCCTTTTTGATTTAATAATCTGGCAACCTTTGTAACAACCCATTTATTTGTTCCCCAAGTTATCAAAACAATTTCTGTATCTAAACTTAAAAAAATTTCATTTGCAACAATTTCTTGTTCCATAAAATGTAACTTAGCCCATCTTTTTTCTACCATACGTTTTCTTATTTCATTATCTTCTGTAATATTACCTCTTTCATCATGTTCGTCTGAATCTGTTATAACCAAATGTTTTGTTCGGCCAGGAATTAATCTTGGAGAAACTCCTGTTGTTGTAATTTTATGAGTATAAAACTCTTCTCCTATATCTTCTTCTTTTGCAAAATAATAATTAAGAGATATTTTGTCTAAAAAAAACTCTTCTACTGTCCAGTAGGAATCAGCCAAGTATTGGTCTGTTAAAATTATTGAAGGAACTCTAAACTTTTGGCTAAGTTCTACCGCTTTTATTGTTGTATAAAAAGCAGATTCTGCATCAGAAGGTGCAAAAACAAACCTTGGAAATTCTCCATGCCCTGCATTTAAAACAAAATTTAACTCTCCTTGTTCTGTTCTTGTTGGCAAACCGGTAGCAGGACCCGGTCTTTGACCTAATATTATAACTATAGGTGTTTCTGTCATAGCAGCTAACGACAACCCTTCAACCATTAAACAAAACCCACCACCACTACTTGCTGTTAAAGAACGAACCCCAGCATAACTTGCTCCAATTGCCATGTTTATTGCAGAAATTTCATCTTCAACTTGTTCTGTTAAAATACCTGTTTTATGAGATGTTTCAGACAGATATGTTATTATTCCAGTCGAAGGTGTCATTGGGTATGCCGACATAAACTTACACCCGGCAGCAATCGCCCCTAAAGATAACGATTCGTTACCAGTAATTAAAATTCTTGAAACTAATTTTTTTTCAATTTTATCACGTTTTATTTTTTCTATGGATGAAACAGTTTCATAAGTTTTCTTGACAACAGACAAATTTTTCTGTAACACAACATCCCCTTTTTCACTAAAGTAATCCTTAAAAACTTTTTCTAAAATTTTATATTCCAAACCAACAATTTTACATACAGAACCAACAGCAACAGAATTAGAGTAAATTTTTTCTCCGGCAACATCCTGTGCAATTGTTTGAAATGGAACAAACAAAATACTTTCATCATCTATGGTATCTGATATTAAAACACCATCGTCAGATAATAAATTCCTATAATGTTTTGTATTTTTTTCATCTAATGAGACTATAATATCATACTTTTGTGGCAAAGAAGCTACTGGCTCACTGTCAAAAACGATCCTAAAAGATGATTCACCACCACGAATCCGTGATTGAAAATCTTGCCACGCAAAAACATAATATCCATGACCAACTAAAATTTTTGCCAAAATATATCCTATAGTTTGTATTCCTTGTCCTGCCTGGCCACAGATTAATATAGAACGCACTTTTTTAATTTCCTGTTTCATTTTTATTTATTTTCTTATTAAAAAAATTCCTATTTCTGCAAAAAAATTTGGTAAACAACAAACAATCTTGTCTTTTCTAATATAAAATTCTTTTTCAACAACAATTTTATTCTTTTTACAATATTCTAAAAAATCTTTCAAGCTTAAAAAATGAAGATTTGGTGTATTATACCATTCATAAGGCAATGCTGGAGTAACAGGAACTCTGCCATTAAAAAAAATTTGTATTCGTGCTTTGTAATAAGCAAAATTCGGTATGCCAACTATAACTTTTTTTCCAACTCGTAATGCATCTTCTAAAACCATATGTGGATTTCTTAGCTGCTGTATAGTTTGGTTTAATATTATATAATCAAAAGATTTATCTGAATAATCTTTTAACCCACTATCAAGATCACCATGAAATACACTTAACCCTTTCTCTACACAACTAAAAACTTCTTTATCATCAATCTCAACACCCTGCCCACGAACATTTTTTATTTCTTTAATCAACAACAACAACTCTCCTGAAGCACAACCTAAATCTAATACATTAGAATCCGGTTTTATTATATCTATAATAATTTTGTAGTCTAATCTAATATTTTTATCTTCCATAAAAAATTTCATTCCTCAATCTCTGAATAAATTTTATTTAAAAAATGTTTTATCAAATGTGTTTCTTCTTCAACTTCTAATAAAAAAGCATCGTGACCATAAGTAGATTCTATCTCACAAAAAGTTGTATCTACATCTGCCATCTTACACGCCTTTACAATTTCATGTGACTGATATAGTGGATATAACCAGTCAGATTTAAATGCTATTACAAGAAACTTCGTTTTTATATTTTTAAAAACTTCGTTCAACTTTTTTTCTCCTAACAGGTCAAAATAATCCATTGCTTTGGTTATATAAAGGTATGAATTTGCATCAAACCTTTTAACAAAACTATCCCCTCGGTAACGTAAATATCCTTCTACTTCAAAATCTGGTTCAAACTTAAACACCTGTTTTTTTTCTTTAATCTTACGACCAAACTTTTCTTTCATTGAAATGTCACTCATGTAAGTTATATGTCCTATCATTCTTGCTAAAGCTAATCCTTTTGAAGGTATCGTTTTCCCATAATAATCTCCGTTGTTCCAGTTATGGTCTGACATTATAGCCTGACGACCAACTTCGTTAAACGCAATCTGTTGTGGAGAATGTTTTAATGTCGTAGCAATTGGTATCACAGAACGAACCATGTCAGGATACGAAACCACCCACTGTAACGCTTGCATACCACCCATAGAACCGCCCGCAATACTAAATAATTTTTCAATCTCTAAATAATCTATCAAACATTTTTGTGCATTAACGATATCTTTTACTGTAATCACTGGAAAATCTAACGCGTAAGGTTTTTTTGTTTTCGGATTTAAAGAACTTGGTCCTGTTGACCCTTTACAACCTCCAATTATGTTTGAACATATAACAAAAAATTTTTCTGTATCAAACGCTTTCTTTGGTCCAACCATAGCATCCCACCAACCAATACTACCATCATCTTTATTAATTCCAGCCACGTGTGCATCTCCCGAAAACGCATGACAAAGTAAAATTGCATTAGTTTTGTTTTTATTCAATTTACCATAAGTTTCATATGCTAATGTTATTGGTCCTAACTTTTCCCCACTGTCCAATTTAAGTTCATTTGGTGGTTTTGCAAAAGTATAGTATTGTGTTTCAACATAACCAACAGACAAATTTTCATTTTGAACAAAATTTTTTGTTGAATTCATCAAATCTATTCTCCAGAAAAATTTAAACTTTACTTAATGCTTGTTCTATATCACTAATAATATCTTCAACATTTTCAATACCAACTGATAATCTTATAAAATCTGGTGTTACACCAGTTGCAAGTTGTTCTTCATAAGATAATTGTTGATGTGTTGTTGTCGCTGGATGTATTGCCAACGTTTTTGCATCACCAATATTCGCTAAATGTGAAATTAATTTTAACGAATCTATAAATTTTTTCCCGGCTTCTGCTCCGCCTTTAATACCAAATCCAACTATTGCTCCAGAACCTTTTTTTAAGTACTTTTTTACTCTATCTTTTTCTGGGCTATCTTCAAGACCGGGATAATTTACCCACGATACTTTTGGATGATTTTTTAAATATTTTGCAACTGCTAATGCGTTTTCAGAATGTCTTACAATTCGTAAATGCAACGTTTCTAAACCTTGTAAAAGTAAAAACGAATTAAAAGGAGAGATTGCTGGACCCATGTCTCTTAAAAGTGTAACTCTAGCTTTAATTATATAAGCAATATTTCCTAACGGTCTTAGCGCATCTACAAATTTTATCCCATGATAACTAGGGTCAGGATCTGTTATCAATGGAAACTTACCATTTTCCCAGTTAAATTTTCCCGAATCTACTATTACCCCACCAAGTGACGTTCCGTGACCTCCAATAAATTTAGTTGCAGAATACACTACAATATCTACTCCATAATCAATCGGTTTTAGTAAATATGGTGATACTGTATTGTCTAAAATAAATGGAATACCATTTTTATGTGCAATTTCTGATATTCCTTCCAAATCCGCAACATCAAGTTTTGGATTGCCAATAGATTCTGCATATATAGCTTTTGTTTTTGAAGTTATAGCTGCAGAAATTGCTTGTAAATCGTTAGATTTTACAAACTTTACTTTTATACCAAGTTTTGCAAACGTGTAATGAAAAAGGTTATATGTCCCTCCATATAAATTATCAGCTGAAACTATCTCGTCCCCGGACTGAGCTATGTTTAACAATGCAATAGTTATTGCTGACTGTCCGCTTGAGAGTGCAAGTGCTGCTACGCCACCATCTAAAAGAGCCATACGCTTCTCAAAAACGTCCGTAGTTGGATTCATTAACCTGGTATAAATATTTCCAAATTCTTTTAATCCAAACAAATTTGCTGCATGCTGTGTGTTTTTAAATTGGTACGAAGTTGTTTGATAAATTGGCACTGCTCTTGACCCTGTAATAGGATCTGGTTCTTGTCCACCATGTAAAAGTATTGTTTCTGGTTTTAAATCTTTAATATTCATTATCTTCATCTCCTTATTGTTAAAAAAATTTTACATCTATTTTAAAATTGCCAAAAATTATGCTATACCAAATATTCTTGAAACAACCATGTTGACAAATATCTTTCACCTGTATCTGGTAAAACTACTACAATATTTTTTCCTGCATTTTCCTTTCTTTTAGCCACTTCTATTGCAGCATACATTGCTGCTCCTGAAGATATGCCTACTAATATTCCTTCGTTTTTTGCAATTTTTTTTGACATCTCCCCTGCATCATCATTGGAAACTTTTATTATCTCATCTATCAAACTTTTATTAAGCACTTCGGGGATAAAACCTGCTCCTATTCCTTGAATCTTATGTGGTCCTGGCTTACCACCTGAAATTACTGGAGAATCTAACGGTTCAACAGCGACAATTTTTAGACCAGGTTTTAACTGTTTTAGCACCTCACCAACTCCTGTCAAGGTCCCACCTGTTCCTACACCGGAAACAAAAATGTCAACTTTACCTTCTGTATCATCCCAAATCTCTGTTGCTGTAGTTCTTTTATGTATTGCTGGATTAGCTGGATTCTTAAACTGTTGCGGCATAAAAACGTTCGCGTTAGAACTTGCAATTTCTTCAGCTTTTTGTACTGCACCAGTCATACCTTTTGCACCATCAGTTAAAATTATCTCCGCACCAAAAATTCTCAATATTGCCCTACGTTCTAAACTCATTGTGTCCGGCATTGTAAGAATAAGTCTATAACCTTTTGTTGCACATATAAAAGCTAATGCTATACCTGTATTACCACTAGTAGGTTCTACAATTATGGTATCTTTGTTTATCAGCCCTTGTTTTTCTGCTGTTTCTATCATACTAAGACCTATCCTATCTTTAACACTACCACCGGGATTAAAATATTCTAATTTAGCAAAAATTTTTGCTTCCAAATTTTCTCCAAGACGGTTTATTTTTACAAGTGGTGTGTTGCCAATTAGTTCTAAAATATTTTCTGCTACCTTCATTGTTTTTTTCTCCTATATCATATAGTTTGAAACATTTTCTAAATCTTTTGATCTGTTAACCATATCTTCAAATGTTGTGTTATCAACAACATTGTTAATCCTATCTCTTATTTCAACCCACATTGGTAAAAACACACACCTGGATTCATAGCCACAAACTGTATGTGAAATATTGTTTACACACGCTATTGGCGAAGTTGTGCCTTCTATTAGCCTGATAATTTCTCCAACAGTAATGTCTTTAGGGTTTTTTGCTAACATTATTCCACCTTGTGGACCGGTTCTTGTTTTAACATACCCTGCACTGCGCAACTGTAAAACTAATTGTTGCAAAAATTTTAATGGAATATCCTGCCTTTTAGAAATATCTTTTATTTGAATCTTGTTACCAAAATTTATTGACAAATCCAAAATTATTTTTAGTGCATAATCACCTTTAAATGATATTTTCATTATTACGATTGCTAAAAAGTTGAATCCATGTAACAAAATTTTATATCCACAATTCTATATATTGTCTATCAATTTAGTTTTGAAATATTAAATTAGGATTTATTTGTCAATAGTGAACAAAAAAAATTTACGTATCTAAAACATTTAAAAACAAACCACATTGTCTATTATTGTAACAAAATTTCTACTGCCAAAAATTTTTAACCAAATACAAATACAAAACCTATTTATTGTTGATTCGTTGACACTGTTAATTGGTGTTTAAATTTAAACATGTTATTAAAAAATTATATGAAAAATATTTTACTATAACCTTTCTTTATAAAACTATTGATTTTATATAAAGCAATTTTATATATCTGCAAGAAGTATTGAAATAAAAAATTTGAAAAGGAGGCGAGTATGAAAAAAACATTTCTTTATCTAATATCTTCACTATTTTTTTTATTAAATCTCAACACAAAAGTATACTCTGCAACAGAAGATTTTTTCACCAAAGTCAATATAAAAGGAGGAGAGATTCATTATATTGACATCTGTGCCAGTAATCAAAATATAATCTATGCTGGTTCACAGGAAGGCGGGCTCTGGGTATCTAAAGACGGAGGACAAACCTGGACCGAAACAAATTTTTTTAAAACAGCAAATGCAGGAACAAATGTTTTTGCGGTTCATTCTCAACAACCAAATATAATTATTGCTGCAGCAATAAAACCAGCATCACCTTATGCAGGTTTTTATACCGGATTATATCGTTCAGAAAATTATGGTGAATCCTGGACACCAATCCCTATGGGTGTTGGCGAATTTACAAAAATTTTAAATTCTAAAAAAAATCCTGATGAATTTTATCTTTTAGCACATAGTGGTCCTCAGTCTCCTTCTATTTGTAAATCAACAGATAAAGGAATAACATGGACGACACTTTCAAGGGATGCAACCCATAGCGGTTTTGATAACAAACCGGGTATTGATATGGCACTTGATAATAACAACAATTTGTTTGTTACAGCAGTTGACATGACTCCACCAATAGGTAAACAAAAAGGGTTTTGGTTAGGGAATAGGCAGATTCAATTAGGAGAAGCATTGTTTGGCAATATTTTTGTAAGCACAGATGATGTTAAAACATTTTCTTATGTTGCAATTGCTACTGCAAGTTTTCAGACAAGTCCTTTTGGGTATCAGTTTTCTAAACCGGCTCCCTGGAGTATTTCATCTGGTAGTAACACAGTAGCATTTGCTTGTGTAACTTATTCCACATTTACCGATAGTAAATATTACGCAATATATGTTGCAACTTCAACACAGGAAAGTGAATGGGGCGAGAATAATAAAACATATTATACCCCTGCGGCTTTTGTCGACGATTGGTGGAATAAAGGAATAAAATTTACTAAAATATCAACTTCAGTTGTTGTAGATGTTGGCTTTGCTATGGCTGTCTCGCCAGATGGACAAAAAATTTATTTTTATGACCCGCAAAAAAGAAAAGTTCTTATTTCAACTTTTTCGGCAACAAGTGGTTTTGGTGAATTTTTTGATTGGTCAACGGGTTTTCTGGATGGAAGTAACCAAATTCAAGCAAATGATTTTGTAATAGCCCCTCAAAATCCTAATAAAATGTTTATTGCAGACCAGTCAAGATATGGAGTTATAATGAGTACTGACAGTGGCAAAACCTGGTCTCCTACAAACAATGGGATGAATGCTCTTATTGTGTATGACGGTTGCAAAAGTCCAGATGGAACTCTGTATGTGTTAAGCAAGATGGCTGTTTATAAAAGTGTTGATGGAACTAACTGGACTGAAGTTTTTAGCACAGTTACTACACAAGGGAATGCTCTTGAATTTGATGAAGGAACAGCGGTTTCTCCAAAAGAAAATGTAGTTATTGTTTCTGCTGATGGTTATGTTTATAGAAGTGAAAACGGTGGTTCTTCGTGGTCATTGGTTTTAGGTTCAAGTCTTCCAGTTGCTAAATCAATTGTTTTTAGAAGTGATAATTCTGGAGTTGGTTATATCGCTTTTAGAGAACCTAATCCGGGTGAAATTCCTGGATATAAGACAGATAGAAACTATATCTATAAAACAACTGACTGGGGAAAAACCTGGGCACCAATTAACTTTAAGTCAATGTCTGTACAATTATTGACATTAGATCCAAAACAACAAAATGTTTTATATATTGGACTGGGGGAAATTTCTTATTGGGAAGAAAGAACCTATACCTTTGGCGGATTTAAGAAAATTACTGATAATGATGATGGGACTGTTGCAGTTGAAGATATAATTAGTGAAGCAACTGGCGATTTCACAACAAAAGTTGCTATCAACCCTGATGACCCACAAAAAATGGTTGGTTCAATTATAACAAAAACTTCTGACCCAATGGGAACAACAGATATCTATGGAAGTTTTAAAGTTTCATACAATGGTGGTAAAGATTGGGGAATTTTTAATATAACTTATCCGATTGAACCGGGAGAATTCCAACCAGGTTGGATGCATGGAATTTATGACATAAAATACTCTTCTGGAATTGTCTACTGGACAACTTCTGACGGTATTTTTGCTTTAATAGACAACACTAACGAAGTAAAATGGCTTGCTAAAACAAAAGAAATAGGAACTACCAAATGCCTCATTCTTGGTTCTTTATATACAGGCACATCCACGGGACTTTATAAACTTACACGGTTGCCTTCCCAACTAAATATTCAACTTGATACACCAAGAGTATATGGTTATCCTAATCCGTTTGATTTAAGCAAAGGACAAAAAGTTACTATTAAATATCTTGTGCCACAAGGTAAAGAAGTTAATTGGCTTAAAATTTCAATATATAGTCTTTCTGGAGAACTAATTTATGAATTTCCTGAAGATAAAACAACATTGCAAGGCGGTTTCGGTTATTATTATGAATGGGATGGGAAAAATCATGCTGGTAAAACTTGTTCTCGTGGAATTTACATAGTTCTGTTTAAATCAAATCTTGGTATAACAAAAACAAAAATAATAATGATTAAATGAGGAGGAATATAAAAATGAAATCAAAATTAGTTTTTTTATTTTTATTTTTAATAACAGATTTTGCAATCACAGCAAATATAACTAATAATAGCGGGACCGTAGGTTTTGTATTTTTGAAGATGCCTACTGGTGTTAGAGCACAGGGAATGGGCGAAAATTTTGTTGCTGTATCAGATGATGTTAGTTCAATTTTTTACAATCCTTCCGGTATTATAAAAATAAAAGAACCTGAAATATCTGCAGAACATATACTCTGGTTTGAAAGTATAACAAAATCCAACTTAAACTTTGTATATCCTAAAACAATCATTGGACCGGTTGGAATAGGAATAAATTATGTCGCGGTTCCATATGAAAAAAGAATCACAGAAAATGATGAATCTTATCAGTCTGCCAGTGTCTGGATGGGAAACTTTCAAGTTTCTTGGGCAAAAAAAGTTAATGAAAAAATTTTATTTGGAAGCACAATAAAATATATAACAGAAAAATTGGATATCCAACAAACACAAGGTGTTGCTATAGACATTGGTAGTATTTATGAATTTTCAACAAATAAAATTCTTCTAGGAGTTTCTTTACAAAATTTAGGGATACAATTTGGTATCCAAAACCCTGATTCTTTGCCGATGCTGTTTCGTTGTGGATTAGCAAAAAAATTTTTGCAAGATAAATTATTTATATCAAGTGATTTAAATTATGGTATCATTGACGGCACTGTATCTTTGGGTATCGGTGCAGAATATTTGTTAGGAAAATACTTTTTAACACGGGTAGGATATAAATACTTACTTTCTAATAACAATTTAGATTTTATATCAGGGATAAATGTTGGTTTTGGGATAAGATACAAAAAAATTGGATTTGATTATTCTGTTTCTCCAAAATCAGACCTTGGAATTGTTCATTTAATTTCTATTAATATGGTTTTATAAAATTAGGATTTAATAAATCTAATTAGTAAAATTATATGTGGCTAAAATTCTATATTATTAAAATTACAATTGTTTATTAGTTTTAATTAGAATAGTAATTTTTAGTCAATTATTTTATTTCTTTTTACCAACACGTTCCACATACTCACCAGTACGTGTATCAATTTTTACCACATCTCCAACATCAACAAATAATGGAACTTCAACTTCTGTCCCGGTTTCTACTATAGCAGGTTTCATTACATTACTAACTGTATCCCCACGAATACCAGGTTCTGTATGTGTAACTTCTAATTCTACAAATGTTGGAAGTTCAATACCTAAGAATTCTTCACCAATATAAAGACCTTCAACTTCTATATTTTCTTTTAAAAATCTTATATCTTCACCTAACTGTTTTTTTGGTATATGAACTTCTTCATAAGTTTCCATGTCCATAAAAACTATATTTTCACCAGTGCTATACATATACTGTTTTTTTCTTCTTTCAATCTCTACTGACTCAAACTTCTCTCCAGCTTTAAAAGTGCGTTCTATGATTACACCAGAACGAACATTTTTCATTTTTGTTCTCATAACAGCTCCACCCTTGCCAGGTTTGTGGTGTTGAAACCATATTACTGTATAAATTTCATTATCGACTTTTATGTTAAGACCGTTTCTGAAATCTGATGTGTCTACTGTTACCATATTTTTTATTCTCCTTTTTGTTCACAAAACTAGAATTTTTATAAAACATATTTTTGTTATATTTAATTTGTCAACACTTGTGGACCTTTTTTTTCTATCAAAACAACATCTTCTTTCCTTAGACCAAAATTTTTAATATTGTATTTAGAGTTATTAAAATCTGATAAAAAACTACTTTCATTATCAAAATAAATTCCTGGTTCAATCGTTATTACCATACCTTCTTTTAGCACAGTTTTATCTTTTATACTTATTCTTGGCATTTCGTGAATCTCAATTCCTAAACTATGGCCTGTTGTGTGTAAATAATTATTTTCTATATTTAACCTTCTACAAAACTTTCTTGCAAAATTGTCAATATTTGCAACTTTTGTCCCCACTAAACACATTGAAATTAATTTTTTTTGTAATTCTAATAATTTTTTATAATAAAACTTCACCAACGGTGCTGCCTCTACAAAAAACATCCTCGTTACATCACTACAATATCCATCAACCTTACAACCCATATCTATCATTACAAAACTTTTTCTACTAAACCTTTTTTCACTACTTATATGATGTGGATACGCAGTGTTTTCATCAAAAGCAACTATAGGTTCAAAAGACGGTTCTACACCAAAATCTAAACATTTTTTTAATATGTAGTTTTTAACTTCTATTTCTGTTGTTTCACACCGGATATTTTGTATTGCCAAGTTTAATATTTTTAAAGTTATAACAGATGCCTGTCTTATACTTTTTATTTCAGAATTATTTTTTATCATTCTTAACTCTGAAATTATTTTTGAATATTTTATTTTATACTTTTTCTTTAATCTATCATACATATCTATGCTAACATTATTGTTCAATAACAAAATTTTAATTTTTCTGTTCAAACTTTTTAACTGTTGTTCAATACCTTCTGCCGAGATAATTTTTATCCCTGAAATTAACTTTATAACTTGCGATTTTATCATGTTTGAAGTTAAACATAATATTTCATCATTAAAAATTGCCAAAGTAATACCGTCAACATATTTTTTTAAAATATAAAATATTTCTGCTTTGTCAAAAACTAATAACATCTCACTACTTTTTATTTTTTTCTGAATATTTCTTATTACTTCTAAATCCATGAAAGTTTTTTATGATTAAAAATATATTCAATTGATTTTTTTATAATTTCTTTTGAAACATTATTCGTTGACACAACAAATCCAACTTTTTTTGGAAGGATAAAACGTATTTTCTCCATACGAACCTTTTTGTCATACTTTAAACATTCAATTATATTGTCTATTGGACACTCTTTTAGTCTTTTATTAAAATTTATATCTTTAACATATCTTTCTATCAAAGATTCTATTTTTATAAATTCAGTAAAAGGTAACATTTTTGTTAAATTTGAGATATAAGTTTCTGCCAACAACCCTAAAATTACAGATTTCCCGTGTGAAACCGTTTTAAATCCCATAACAGTTTCAAGCCCGTGTGCAATAGTATGCCCTAAATTTAATTTTTCTCTTAAACCTAACAATTCTTTTTCGTCCAATCTTATAATATCCAATTTTGTCTTAATACATTCCAAAACAAGTTCTTGTAACAATGGAGTAATTTTTATTGGAGAATAAAATAAATCTTTATTTATATCTTTGTTTAAAATACTAAAAATTTTTTTATTTAACAAAGCATATTTTAAAATTTCACCTAATGCATTATGAATTTCATCTTTAGGTAAAGTTTTTATAAATTCTAAATCACATAAAATTGTTTTTGGTTGATAAAAACTTCCAACTAAATTTTTTCCTTCAGGCAAGTTTATTGCTGTCTTTCCACCGATAGAAGAATCTATCATTGCAAGTAACGTGGTAGGAATTTGAACAACATTTATTCCTCTCATATATGTTGACGCTGCAAAAGTGCCTAAATCTCCTAACACACCTCCACCAAAAATTATTAACACACTGTTCCTGTCAAATTTATATTCTAAAAATTTTTTATATAACAACTTCAAATAATGAAAACTTTTTATTTTTTCACCTTCAGGAAATAAAATTAGATTCTTATTAAAAGAACTATCTTTAAACTTTTTACTATAAAGTTTCCACAAAGATTTATGCGTTAAAATTGTACATTTAGAAAATTTGTTTTTTAATAAAATACTATTTAACTTTTCAATTTTGTCAACTAATATCTCTACTTTTTTCTCTTCTTTTATTATAACTTCTGTTTTCATTTTCTTATCTTTGTATCTACTTTGTTTGGTTTATAAAAGTTAAAATCTTTTCAACAACTTCTTCTACTTTCAAATTATCTGTTTCAATTTGCAAATCACAGTTTTTATAAAATTTATCTCTAAAAGTTATCAAGTTAACAATTTCTTTTAATGGATCTGGCTTATTTAACAATGGACGTATCCCGGGTTGTTTCTTTAACCGTTCAAGAATAGTTTCTGGTCTTGCAGTAAGGTTAATAATTTTGCCATTATTACGTAAATTATCAATATTTTCTTTTCTTAAAACAGCACCACCACCAGTTGAAATTACACAATTGTCTTTTTTACTAATTTCCAATATTACCCTTGTTTCAAGATCACGAAAATATTTTTCTCCATTATCTTCAAATATTTTTACGATTTTCTTCCCTTCAATATTTTCTATTTCCTTATCAACATCAACATATTCTAACCCAAGTTTCTTAGACAATAACATTCCAACAGAAGTTTTACCTGTGCACATAAATCCTGTCAAAACAATCTTCATTGATTACTCTTCCTTTATATCATCATACTTATATCCTAATCAAGCTTTAGTAATAATTTTCTTAGCATACTTCTGAGGCAATTTTTCTCTCAACCGGCCAACGTGCACGTCTACAGTTCGTGTTGTACCAAAATAACTTATTCCCCCAAACATAATTTAATAAATTTTCTCTATTAAATACTTTACCTTTGTTTTTTACCAAATAACATAACAAATCAAACTCTTTTGGGGTTAGATTAATGTTTTTTTCGTCAACAGTTACTATATGTGTCTCTAAATTAATCCTTAACTGTTCATCTACTAAAATCTTTTCTTCTATCTTATAAACCACACTTCTTCGCATTACTGCATTAACCCGAGCAATAAGTTCTCCTGTGTTAAACGGTTTTGTGATATAATCATCAGCACCAATATTTAACGCAAGAATTTTATCTTCCGGGTGAACAAATTTGCCACTTATTATTATTATTGGAATACCAGCAAGTGCAGGTTTTGATTTTATAATTTTACACAAATCATATCCATTAATATCAGGTAAGTTTAAATCCATTATAATTAGATCCGTAGATTGTTTCTCAAGAAAAGAAATTGCCTCTTCTGCACAAGATTTTGAAATAACTTCATAATTTATTGATTCTAACGAGATTTTAATAATTTCACAAATATCTGGTTCATCTTCTACTATTAAAACTTTCATAAAATTTCAGTTTCAGATATTATTCGCACAGACAATTTTTTTCAAATTAACCTCTTGAATGATAAAAGTAAGTTATTAGAGTTCTCGCAGATAAATTTTATTTTTGTTCGTTCACAAATCGGATAATTAGATAAAAACCAAGCGGGAGACGGGGCTCGAACCCGCGACGATCTGCTTGGAAGGCAGATGTTCTACCAACTGAACTACTCCCGCATTATTAATTACAAATTTTTATTTTTTATATATAAAGAAGCACTATTTTTAATTAACTTGGGCAGGGTAGGATTTGAACCCACGTAGCCCAACGGGCGTCAGATTTACAGTCTGATGCGATTGGCCGCTCCGCCACCTGCCCAAATTTATGTTTTGTTTTATACTATTTTTGTAAACTTTTGTTGTTTTTGTACAAAATTATATATTTATTGTCAATGTTTTTTTAGATTTTGTATTTTTTGAACATTACAACAAAAAATTTTAATACAGGAAAAATTAACCTGATATTTAAATTTTTTTTCAAATAATTTGTGTTCAAGATAAGATTTTATTACCCAAACAATTAATAATATTTTTATGATTTTATTTCTATAAAATAATAAATTTAATATTTCTCAAGTTTGTTTACAAATTTTCTATATTGACAATCAACTAAAATTTTAATAAAATTTGTATACAAGGCGGTGTAGCTCAGTTGGTCCAGAGCAGCGGAATCATAATCCGCGTGTCGGGGGTTCAAGTCCCTCCACCGCCATAATTATTTTTTGTTTTTTTAATAATCAATGTATAAAAAAAATGATTTTTTAGCATATGTTTTTTTTTTAATTTTTTTAGTTTGGTGTTTTATATTTGTTTCTGGCTGCGAAACAAAATCGAACTATTTTGATGATATTAAAGAAACTGATCTTATTTTTCCTACAAAATCATCTGATATTAAACGGTAGCAAAAAATAAAATTTTATTGCACTTAAAATTTGATTAAGAGAAATATATTCGTTATTAGTATGCGCAATAGTCTCCTTCCCCGGGCCAAAACCTATTGTAGGAATGTTTTTGGTTCCCATAGTTATTGACCCATTAGTACAAAATGGCCATAAAACTAATTTTGCGTTTTTACCAAAACTTTGTTGAAAAGTTTTTTTGGCAGAAATTGTTAGTAAATGATTTTTGTCCAATATCCACGGTAAAAAATGTCTGTGTATCGTAAAAATTTTAACATTTTTTTTATACTTTTTTGAAATTATTTTTAAAAATTTAGAATAAATTTTTTCTGGTGGTTCTTTCTCCACACCACGATAGTCAACATATACACTTGTTTCATAAGGAATACTGTTTAAAGAATTGGTTCTAGATTCTACGAATGTTACTGAAGTAACAGTTTTTCCTAATAAATTAACTCTTTCAAATTTATTATTGATCTGTTCAACATTTTTTATAAATTCAGCTGCCATATAAACTGCATTTTTGCCAAGGTGTGGAACTGATGAATGAACTGGTATTCCATAAAAAATTGTTTTAAAAGCGAACTTGCCTTTGTGACCTAAAATTATTTTTAAATCAGATGGTTCGCAGATTATTGAATAATTTGGTTTTATATGTTTTAAAACTTCTTCAATCCCCTTGCCAGAAGAATCTTCTTCATTTGAACTTATTGAAAAATACAGTTTGTAATTTAAAAATGTATTTGAAATTTTTAAATATTTGTTTAATGCAAGTATACAAAATATTAGCGCTATAACACATCCTTTGTCATCACAACTTCCTCTACCATAAATTCTTCCATTTACAATTTTTCCACTAAAAGGTGGATATGCCCATTTTGTTTCGTCTGTCACAGGAACAGTGTCAATATGAGCATCATAAAGAATACTTTTTTCTCCAGAACCAATCTCAAATACTAAATTGTTTAAAAATTTTTTTAATTTAATACCTTTACTATCTGGATGGTTTTTTATAAATGTTGTCAAAAAATTTATTGCTTGCTGTTCATTAGAAGAATAACTTTTTATTTGCACTAACTTAGAAAGTGTATTCGCAATTTCATTTTTTTTATTAGACAAATATTTTTTGATAAATATACTTTTTTGCATATTTGTTTTATACAAAAAAAATATTCAAAAGGCAATTTTTTTTCAATAACTATAACTTTTAGGTTTAACTATTGATTTTATATGTATTTTTTTATAGAACTCAATAATATGAACAATTTTTTTTCAGACCCGTTAACTATAGTTGCAGCAGTTGTTGGCGTTATATCATTAGTGTTAGTATTTCTTTTGTTAGAATACTATAGAAAGTCAAGAGATACACAGTTTGTTAATGAAGTATTGAAAACTAAAGAAAAAAAAGATGAAATTACAGAATCCGTTGTCAAAGAAACAAACCAATCTTTTACTCCACCATTACAAAAAGAACAACCAATAACAACTAATATTGCAAATTCAGATATAATTATAGCACAAATAAACGAATTGACAAATCAAGTTAATGCTATAAGTGCTAATTTTAAGGATTTAAGTGAAGTTATAAAATCTTTATCTACTTCAACAAATCAAAATACTGGATTAACAGAAAAACATATTGAAAAGTTGTTGTCTGTGTTACATAATTTAGAATCTATTGTAACAAACCAATCAAAACCTAATACAGAACATATTGCAGATAAAGAATCTCTTGCAGAAATAAACGCTAAATTGGATAACATATTAAAAATTTTGAGTGCAATTTTACAACAATGAAACCTAACATAATAAAACTTCTAATTTTTGCAAATGTGGTAATATTTGTTTTTTCAATAGGAGTAATATATGTTAGAATCACAATTCCAAAATATATCGCACAAAAAACACAACAACCATCAACTTCATCTTCCGTTAAACAAACGACAACAATTCAAGAACAAGTTTTTACAGAAGAAAAAATTACTCCAGCTGAAAATATTCAAAAAATTGAATCTGATAAAATTAGTTCAAAACAAAAAAGTGTTAAATCACAAAAACAACCTGTATCAAAACCTGTTATAGAAAACAATGTTGCTTATATAGAAAAATCTGCTCCAACAGTCCGTAATATAAAATTTGTATTTTTTTCAAGCAAAGCGGTAAAAGTTTCTTTAATAGGAGATTTTAATGATTGGTTACCACAATCTCTTACTAAAGTTGCTCCTAATAGGTGGGAAATAATAGTAAAAATTCCTGCGGGACAAGATTACTTGTACAACTTTTTAGTAGATGGAAAAGTTATTCTTGACCCTAATAATACCAAACCTCCTCAAACTTCTCCTCAGGGATTTAAAAGTTCTGTACTAAACTTGTAAAAAATATCTTTTATAATAATTATTGATTATACTGGTTATTTTTTAATACAATTTTTAGTTGTTATGAACAAAAATCCTCTAACACAAATTTTTGTAGTAGAAGCATCGGCTGGTTCTGGAAAAACTTATTCTTTGGCAAAAAGATACTTAAAAATTTTATTCAATGGTCAAAACAATTCTTTAAAAGAAATCCTTGCAATAACTTTTACTAATAAAGCTTCAATTGAAATGAAGAGCCGGATTTTAAATCTTTTAAAAAAATTATCTTTTGATTCGTTTGATAACCTGTCAGAAAAAAATGAATTGTTAGAATATCTTTTCACAGATGCAACCTCAGCTAAACAAAAAGCTTATCTCCTACTTGAAAATATAATTAAAAATTACACTTTTTTTCAAGTAAGAACTATTGATAGTTTTGTAAACTCTCTTGTTTACAGTTGCGCTTTTAAATTAAACCTTTCTACAAATTTTAAAATAGAAGATGCTTACTCTGACTATTTATTATATTCATTAGATGATCTTATTGAAAAAGGAACATACAAAAAAGATGTTATGGTCATATTTTCCAATTTTTTAAAACATTACATCTATTTTAACACAAATCCTGGTTGGTTTCCTAAAAAAGATATTTTTGAAATTTTAAAAAACTTATTTTACATACAAAATATATTTGCAGAAAAATTTGTTAAATCAAAATATACTAACACACAAATATTAAAGTTAAAAAAAGAGTTGTTGTCATTGTTTAACCAACTTTTTTATTCTTTACCTAAAAATACCAATAAACAATTTTATAATCAATTAGAAAAGTTTATCAAAAACAACATAAATACATTTGATCTCGCTTCTGTGCCAAAAAAGTTTCAAAACAAAGATTTTCCTGTAAACAAAAATAATATTGTTTCTAATGAAACTTTATTTTTGTGGGAAAATATTAGAAAAAAACTTGCTTTGTTATCTGAAATGGAAGCAACATCATCTTTAAACTCTTACATAGACATATATAACAATGTAATTACTGATTTTATTTCTTTATCACAAAAAAAAAATGTTTTGTTTCTGGAAGAATTAAACAAATATGCAAAACTTTTATTTTCACAAAATTTGTTAACAATACCAGAATTATATTATAGGCTTTCAAACCAAATTAAACATTATTTAATAGACGAATTTCAGGACACAAGTATCCTCCAATGGCAAAATCTATATCCTCTAGTTTCAGAAGCGTTGTCTAATGGTGGAACACTGTTTTATGTAGGTGATAAAAAACAGGCAATATATAGATTTCGTGGTGGAGAAATTAGTTTGTTTGATACAGTACTGAATGATTTTAAAAATTATGTTTCTCAAAAAACTTTATTAGAAAAAAATTATCGCAGTTTGGAAACTATTGTAAATTTTAACAACCAACTTTTTTCACAAAATAATCTTTCAAAAGCAATTTTGGAAATTATAAATTCTGACAAAGAATCTGTCCTTGATATTACAGATATCTCTGATATAATAACTTTTTATTCTAATTCACAACAACTTTTTAATCTTGATTCACAAAAAGGTTATGTAAAAATTTTTTTTCTTGAAGAACAAGAAACTGAAAACGAACACGATTTCATATATTCTAGTATTCTAAAAATTATTCTAGAGCTGAAGGAACAAAATTGTCCTTTAAACGAAATTGCAATTTTAACACAGAAAAATTCTGAAGTTGAAAATATTACCCACTGGCTACTTGAAAACAATATTTTCGTTGAATCAGAAAATACATTAGATATTAGACAAAACGGACTAATCAAAGAACTTGTTTCTCTATTAAAATTTTTTAACTCTCCTACAGACAACTTGTCTTTCGCGACTTTTATTCTTGGAGATATATTTTTATCACAAACAAAAATGTCGTTTGAGCAAATACAAAATTTTATTTTTTCCATTACACAAAAATATTGTTCTTCTAATAACTATTGTTTCTATAAAGAGTTTATTGCAGAATTTCCAGATTTGTGGAAAACTTATTTTGAAGAATATTTTAATTCTGCAGGATTTGTTCCATTATATGATTATGTAATTAGTATAATAACAAAATTTAATCTTTTGAACAACTTTTCACAACAACAAGGATTTATAATGCATTTTTTAGAACTTATTAAAAAGTATGCAGATAAATATAATACTATCAATACTTTTTTAGATTATTATGAAAAATCTGATGGAAAAGACTTCTTTGTTTCTTCATTTAATACAGATTCTGTCAACGTTTTAACTATCCATAAATCAAAAGGGCTGGAGTTTAAAGTTGTTATTATACCATTTTTTGAATTAAAAGTTAATACTGGTATTGGCGAAAAAAATTTTTTTGTTAATATTACAAAAAATGGTCTAAACCTATTATATCTTACACGAAAATATACCTATTATTCTAAAAATCTAGCTAAAATATATGCCAGCGAATATAAAAAATCTTTCATAGACAGTTTAAACAATTTATATGTTGCTTGCACAAGAGCAAAAAACGAATTATATATTTTTGTACCACAAAAAGCAGATAATGAAAATAATAAAGCAAAATTTTTGTTTTCTTTTATAGAGCCAAAAAGTATCCTTGAATTTGGGAATAAAACCATTTTTAAAAAAGAACCTCTCATAAACAAAATTTTGCCTATTCCAACACAGAATTATTTTATAAAACCCACATTTTTAGAAGAAGAATTTTTAGATAATGAAAAGATATTCAATAGAGAAAATCTGTTAAAAAGTACTATCCTACATCATATATTTTCTTTAATAGATAATCTAAACAATCAAGAGTTAGAAAAAAAACTATCTTGGATAAAAAATCAATTACAACCATTATATTATACAAAAAATAATCTATATGAACATATTCTTTTTGCAAAAGAAATTATACAAACCAAAAAGTTGAAAAAATTTTTTTATATTGATAAAGGAACAGTTTTTACAGAAAAAATTATTTCTACAAAAACAGGTGCTATTAAATGTATTGATAGATTAGTTATTACACAAGACACTGTTATGGTAATAGATTTTAAACTTAATAGACAAAATTTTGATCACTATAAAAAACAGGTTCAACAATATGTTGATATTGTTAAAGAATTGTATCCGGAAAAATCTGTATCTGGACACCTCATATATTTTGAAGAAAAAGATTTTGAAAATATATAATTATTATTTATGACAAAAAGTAATATAATAACAAATTCTATAGATACAAACATTATAAAAACTATCACAGATTATCTAATTTCTTTATCAACAAACCAAAACATATATTTTGATAAAATAGCACTAATTTTTGGTGGGAAAAGACCGGCATTATTTATAACAAAAGAATTATCAAAAAAAATTAACAAACCTTTCTATCCACCAACATTTTTTACTATGGAAGAATTTTTAGATTATATTTTATTACAAAAAAAAACTTTTTATTCATTAAAAGATCTTGATGCTTATTATTTAATTTATGAAATTACAAAAACTGTTGCTCCAGAAATGTTACAGAATAAAACCAATTTTATTCAATTCTTACCCTGGGCAAAAGAAATTTTTGCTTTTATAGAAAATCTTGATTTAGAAGACATTGATTCAAAAAATCTTTACACTATACAACGTAGCGCACAAATTGGGTACGATGTCCCAAACAATATCAATTATATGTTACAAAAAATTGTTCAAATAAGAAATGTTTTTCATTCTAAATTAGATGAATTAAACCTTTTTTCCCGAGGAAAAAAATATTTAGTAGCGTCAAATCTATCACAAGAGTGTAATTTGTCAAAATTTGATAAAATAATTTTCGTTACTCCATTTTACCTACACGAAACTGAAATTAAAGTTATAAAAAATTTACAAAAAAAATATTCAGACAAAATTGTTTTATTTTTTTGTGGAAGTTCTAAAGAATGGAGTGTGTTAAAAAATGTTGAAGTCAACTTAAATTTACAAATAGTTTCAACAGATAATACAAACGTAAAAACTAACATAAATTTTTATTCAGGATTCGACTCACATTCTCAAATTGGTATTGTAAGAGAGTTGTTAAAAACTATTCCTAAAAACGAATTAGATTCTACTGTTATAGTTTTGCCAGATGAAACCAATATTTTTCCTTTACTATTTGAAATTTCTTCTGTAATTGAAGAATTAAATATTTCTCTTGGTTATCCTATTACACATAGCACAATATTTTCTTTGTTAACAACATTGTTTGATGCTCATATTACAAAAAAAGAATTTTATTATACAAAAAATTATTTAAACATAATAATGCATCCAATAATTAAAAGTTTAAACTTTGGTGAACCAGCAGAAGTTAATTCTGTTTTAGTTCATACAATTGAAAAATTACTGCTTGGGATTAAAAAATGTTCTATAGCTGGAAGTATTACTTTAGATTTATCTGAAATTGAAAATCTTGATTTATTATACGAAGATTGTTTTTTATCTCTAAAATCTATGGATTACAATGTTACAAAATTACAGATTAAGAATTTAATAAAAAATTTACATGAAAGACTTTTTTATTCCTGGGAAAAAATAGATTCTTTAGACAGTTGTATTAAAAATTTGTCCGATTTTCTTCTCCTGCTAAGAGAAAATATTTTATTAAAAGAATATCCTTTTAATCTAAAAATTATAGATTTACTTTTAGACTTGTGTAACGAACTAAAAATTTCTTTTATTAACACTTCTAAAAACAATCTTTTTTCAAAAGAAGAAATGTACAAATTTATACTTGATATGATCTCAACCAAAAAGATTGCGTTTAAAGGTTCGCCATTAAAAGGTGTTCAAATACTTGGTTTACTAGAAACTCGCTCTTTAAGTTTTGATAATGTAATATTTTTAGATTTAAACGAAACATTTTTCCCTAAAATAAAAATTTATGAACCACTTATTCCACGAGAAGTTATGTTAAATCTTGGTATTAACCGATTAGAAAAAGAAGAAGAAATTCAGAAGTATCATTTTAAACGGTTAATCTATTCTTCAAAAAACGTTTTTTTAATCTATGCAAAAAATAATTTAACTGAACGAAGTAGGTTTGTGGAAGAACTTTTATGGGATAAACAAAAACGATTAAACAGTATTTGCGAGGAACAAGTCCCAACGGCTGTTTTTAGGACTGAACTTTTAACAAAAGAATTTGTTATAAAAAAAGAAAAAAATATTGTGTCCTATTTAGAAAACTTTGTTTATTCTACATCAAGCATTGACACCTACATAAAATGTCCTCTACAGTTTTATTTCAAATATGTATTAAAATTATCCGAAAAAGAATCTTTAATAGATGAACTAGAACCGAAAGAAATTGGTACTTTTATACACCAACTTTTAAAAGAAACTTTCACCCCATATGTTAACAAAAAACTTATAATTGACCACAACTTTAAAAATTATTTTTATTCCTTGTTTGAAAAAAGTTTTAATGAAACATTTTTAAAAATTATGAAATCTGATTCTTATCTTTTAAAAGAAGTTTTACTTTTTTGGTTAGAAAAATTTTTAAACATAGAAGTTTCTCGTGAAAACGAAATTGAAAAAATTTTATATCTTGAAAGTAGTTTTAATTATACACATTATATTGGAAACAAAAAGTTTAACTTTAAATCTATTGTTGACAGAATTGATTTATTAAAAACACAAGAAATTTTAATAATTGACTATAAATCTGGTTCAAAACCGGATATAATGAACACAGATCTTAACAAATACAAAGATAAAAATTTATCTCGTGATTTTATACGAAAAACTATTAAGTCATTCCAACTACCAATTTATATTAATATCATTCAACAACAACTTAAGTTAAAAAATGTAAATGCAGTATTATATTGTATCAAAGAAAAAAAACAAAATTTAGCATATTTTTTTAAACCAGAACTCACAGAAAAACAAAAAGATGAAGTTATAAACTTAACAATACACATGCTAAACTATATTTTAACTGAAATAATAAATCCTGACATACCTTTTGTCCCAGATAAAAAAAATTTAAAAAATTGTCAATACTGCCATTTTACTGGATTGTGCAAATAATATATCCACAAGTTTTTTATACTTTTGATGTCTAAAATATTATGGAAAAATTAAACTTAGAATCATTCTCAGATGAACAACTGGTAAAATTTATTCAAAACAAATCTTTTATTGAAAAAGAATCTGCTTTTGAAATAATTGTTAACCGTCATAAAGTTAAGTTGTATAATATAATTTTTAATTATATCAAAAACTATGCAACAAAAAATGATGCAGAAGAATTGTTAATACAAACTTTTGAAAATTTTTGGTTTTCTATAAATAAATTTAAGTTCAAATCCACTGTTTATACTTATTTGTACAAAATTACAATAAACCTCTGTGCTACTTATACTAAATACAACATAAAAAAAATTAAATCCATTGTTTCAATTGAAAATTCTGAAGTTGAAAAAAAGTCAGAAGAACAAAATTTGAATTTTTTTGAGTACCGTGATGAACTTGTTAAAACAATAAACTATGCAATTGATTTGTTGCCATTACAACAAAAAAATGCGTTGTTGTTAGCACATTATGAAAACAAATCGTATGCAGAAATTGCTCAGATATTAAACAAAAGTGTTTCATCAGTAGAATCATTATTGTTTAGAGCAAAACAAAATTTGAAAAAATATTTGTTAAAAAATAATTTATTAAAAATTTAATTTTACTTGACGCAAGTTTTTTTGGTTTATAATGTCTAATTTTTTAGAGAGGTTAAAAATGAATAGAAAAAATATTTCATGCAAAAAGGTCATAAAACTAATATCTAAACATTTTGACCGACAGATAAATTATGAAGCAGAACAGATTTTATTAGAACATATAAACATATGCCCTTCTTGTAAAAAAGAATTTTATGTTTTTGAAAAAATTTGTGCTAATATTTATAAACAAAATAATATTAATTTAAACCCGTTTTTTAATGAGAAATTAAAAAGTTTTATCATACATAAACAAAAAAACTTAACTACAATTTTTAAGCCAGTAACCATTTTTTTCACCATAACAATATTTTTGTTTATTTTAACGTTCCCTTTTTTAAAAAATATTTCTTCATCAAACTCTACTCAAAAAAGTTTTTACACTAAAGATACTTTTGACTATGGTGAAATTGTTTTTGGTCTAATAGAATTTCTTCAAGAAAGTAATTTTGAAAATTATAATATTTTGGAGGGATAATAAATATGAAAAAAAACAGAGTGTTAACAATACTAATACTAATAATGCTTTCATCGTTAGTAATTGCACAAATGGAAAAGAAACAATATAAAATAAAAAATAGACAAAATACAAAATTTAATGAAGAGTTTAAAAGAGATAAAAAATTAAATAACAGAATTGAAAACGCAATAGAATCAGGGTTAATAACAAAAGAACAAGGTGATGAACTTTTAAATCAGAAAAAAAATATTAATACTTATGCAAAATCTATTTGGGATGATACTGTTATGACAAAAGAAGAAAAAGAAACTTTAGACAAAATGATTTCTGAATTTAAAGAAAAAACCAAAAATTTGTTAGACACAGCAATGAAAAACTGGGACAAAAAAGAACACAAAGATAAATTTTTTAAACAAAAAATTGATTCAGCACTAAAAGATAAAATTATTACAAAAAAACAAGCCAACGATTTGTTAAAAAAAGAAGCTGAATTAAAAAAACTTGAACAAGATATCTGGGCTGACAACAAAATGACAAAAGAAGAACATGAAAAATTAATTAAAGCGAAACAAGATTTTTATCAAGAAATGCGACAAATATTTAAACAAAAAAAACAAAAATCTGGCGACAAACATCACCACAAATCGTGAACTACGTGTGAAACACATTAAAATAAGTTTTAATTACAATACACTTTTTATTACCAAAATGATTGACAACTTTATAAAAATTCCATTTATTTTTATATTAGTTTCACTAAATTTTTTATTTGCAGACCAATATTCTTGGGAAAAAGTTTTATCAGAAGCAAAAATAAAAAATCCTGTGTTACTAAAAACTAAACATATTTTGGACCAAGCAGAATTAAACTATAAAAACTCGTGGGCAACATTTTATCCACAAATCAACGCTTCCGCTGCAACAACTATCTCTGGCTCTGATAATTTGCAAGACTCTCAACGTTATTCTTACGGCATTTCTGGACGGTTGTCTTTGTTTAACGGTTTTGCTGACATTTCTCAGGTAAAAATCAAAGATTTAGACCTAAAAATTGCAAAAGAACAGTTTCAACGTTCGTACTCTGATATAACATACAACTTAAAAAAAAGTTTTATAAACCTTTTGTTTGCACAGGAAACTTTGGTTTTGTCAGAAAAAATTTATGCCCGCAGAAAAAATACTTATGAACTTATAAAACTACGTTACGATGCTGGCAGAGAAGACAAAGGTTCTTTGTTAAAAGTTGAATCTGATTTATTAAACGCAGAATTTGAACTAAAAAAAGCACAACGAAATAAAAATTTAATGGCTAGACAACTTTTAAAAGATATCGGAATAGAAACCTTTTTTAACATAACCGTTGTGGGCAATTTTGATATTATTCAACCACAAGCATTTTCTGATTTTACTATTTTTCTTAATCAAATACCTGAATATAAAATTGCACAGATGCGATTGGCTAAAGCAGACCATGAAATAGTTTATGCAAAAAGTGTTTTTTATCCAGACCTAACTTTATCTGCAAACATTTCTGCTTCTGGAACAGAATTTCCACTGGATTCAAGAAGTTGGTCTTCATCATTAGGACTATCAGTTCCGCTTTTTGCTGGTGGAAAAAATAAAACTAATCTTGATTTAGCAAAAAAGAATAAACTTGTCTTAGAACAAAATTTAAAAGAGATCACATTACAGCTATTAGTATCGTTAGAACAATATTATGCCAATTTAGTTGATGATTATGATTATATTAAAATTAGAGAAAAATATTTTCAATCTTCTGAAGAACAGGTTCATATTACTACATTAAAATATTTAAACGGTCTTGTTTCATATTATGACTGGTACTCGGTAGAAAATGATTACATAAATTCACAAAAATTACTTTTAACTTCTAAAAAAAATGCAGCGATTTCTGATGCTTTATGGAAAAATTATCTTGGAATTGGAGAATAATAAAATATGAAAAATTTTTTTTCTGTTACAATAATATTGAGTTTTATTTTACTATTTGTATCCGGATGTAAAAAAAATGCTAGTAAAAAAACATTTATAGAAATTAACCCCACTCGCGGTTCCATAGGAATAGAATTTCGTATTTCAGGATCTGTCCAACCGCGAAACAGGTTAGAAATAAAACCACAAATTGCAGGTAGATTAGAAGAAATGTTAGTAGTTGAAGGTACTAAAGTAAAAAAAGGTGATATTATTGCATGGATGAGTTCTACTGACAGAGCTGCTATTTTGGACATTGTCAAAACACAAACTTTACAATCAGACACAGATTGGAATGAAGTATATAAACCAACACCTATTATATCTCCCATTGATGGGTTTATAATTGCACGTAACAAAGAACCAGGGCAAACAGTTGCGTTGAACGACATAATCTTTGTTTTAGCAGACAAATTAATTATTAAAGCAAATGTTGACGAAACAGATCTTAGACATGTTACTTTGGGCCAAGAGGTAAAAATATTTTTAGATGCTTATTCAGACAAAAGGTTTAAAGGTTCTGTAGAACATATTGCTTATGAATCAAAAGAAATCAGTAATGTAACCGTGTATGAAATAAAAATTTTACCAAAA